>NZ_JASGDU010000038.1:0-41611 GCF_047607065.1 Aeromicrobium sp. | reverse complement strand
GCGTGGCTGCGTGACCTCAGAGACCAGGGTGTCCAGGTTAGCGTCCATCGCAGGTGCCCCCTTCAGGGGTTCGGCGTTCGGGTAAGCAACGCTGAGTCTGGACACCCTGGTCTCTGAGGTCACGCAGCCACGCCGAAGACCTTATCTCCCCGCATCAATCATCTAGCCGTGCCCGGTCCCTGAGGTGCGAGCGCAGCACAGCCGGGTCCTGAGGTGCCGCGAGGAACGAGCGGCCTCGAAGGGCGAAGGGACCTGCCATCGCAGGCTTCGAGGCTCCGGCCGCAAGCGGCCTACGCACCTCGGCCAGCGCCTATCCGCGCAGCCTTAGCGGAGCAGCCTGCGCATCGCCTAAAATCGCCCAATGTTGAAGATCCCTACGCCCGCTCCGTTGCCCGACGTGCCCGTGCCGAAGCCGGAGACGGTGGTGCTGGTCGTGCGGGTCACGTGGGTGGCCGGTAAGGCGGTCGTGACGCATGCGGACCTCTCGCAGGCGCGTCGCCTTCCGTACGTGCTGACCCATCTCGACGATGCGGTCGTGGTGGCCGATGCCCTGGCCAATCCGGTCGAGACCACGGTGCGCATGCCGATCACGGTGACCAGACTCGGCGTCCGCGGGGCGGTGGCCGCGCCCGGTGCTGCCTTGCGCCTCGGTGTATGGGGGGCGGGCACCTCGGGCCGGTTCGTTCGCCGGGTCGCCCCTGTCGTCTCCCGGCGCTGAACCCGTCCTGCGGTCGCGCGGTAGGTGGCGCTCGCTCTACGATGGGTCCAGACATGACTGAACCCGCCACGCACACCTTCACCGTGCCCGCGAGCATCGACGCCGTTGCGGTCTTCGGCCCGGGCGACGAGTTCCTGCGGCTCATCGAACGCGACTTCCCCGGTGCCGACATCCACGTCCGCGGCGACCGCGTCAGCGTCACCGCCGAACCGGGCGAGGCCGCCCTCGTGGAACGCCTGCTCGACGAACTCGTGACCATCGTCCGCACCGGTCAGGGGCTGACCCGCGAGGTCGTCGAACGCGGCATCGGCATGCTGCGTGCCGAGACGCAGGAGCGGCCTGCGGAGGTGCTGAGTCTCAACATCCTGTCCAATCGCGGGCGCACGATCCGTCCGAAGACTCTCAACCAGAAGCGCTACGTCGACGCCATCGACGCGCACACCGTCGTCTTCGGCATCGGCCCGGCCGGCACCGGAAAGACCTACCTCGCTATGGCCAAGGCCGTCCAGGCGCTGCAGGCCAAGGAGGTCTCCCGCATCATCTTGACCCGGCCGGCGGTCGAGGCCGGCGAACGACTCGGTTATCTGCCGGGCACGCTCAGCGAGAAGATCGACCCGTATCTGCGCCCCCTGTACGACGCGCTGCACGACATGATCGATCCCGAATCGATCCCCAAGCTCCTGACCGCCGGCGTCATCGAGGTCGCCCCCCTGGCCTATATGCGCGGCCGAACGCTCAACGACGCCTTCATCATCCTCGACGAGGCGCAGAACACGACCGCCGAGCAGATGAAGATGTTCCTGACCCGCCTCGGCTTCGGGTCCAAGATCGTCGTCACCGGCGACGTCACCCAGGTCGACCTGCCGACCGGCCAGCGCAGCGGCCTGCGCATCGTGCAGGACGTCCTCGGCGACGTCGACGACATCCACTTCTCGCGGCTCACCTCCCACGACGTCGTGCGTCACCGGCTCGTCGGAAAGATCGTCGCGGCCTACGACACCTTCGAGTCCAGTGAATCCACCGCGCCACGAGAGGGACAGCGTGAACGTCGACATTCTCGATGAATCGGGCACCGGAGCCGACGTCGTCGCGCTGACCCTCCTGAGCCGTTTCGTCATGCGGCGCATGCGCCTGCACCCGGCGACCGAACTGACCGTGCGGCTCGTCGAACCGGGCACCATCGCCACGCTGAACCAGCAGTGGATGGGCAAGAGCGGGCCGACCGACGTGCTCTCTTTCCCGATGGACGAGCTGACGCCGGGCCGTGACGACGAGGACGCGCCCGAGGGTTATCTCGGCGACATCGCGCTGTGCCCCCAGGTCGCCGCGCAGCAGGCACCGGCCGCCGGGCACACGACCTCCGACGAGATCGAACTGCTCCTCGTCCACGGCATCCTCCATCTGCTCGGCTACGACCACGCCGAACCCGAGGAACACGCCGAGATGTTCGGCCTCCAGGGGCGGCTGCTGCTGGAGTGGCAGCGCGCCGGCCTCGGTATCGACCCCGAGAACCCGTGATGTTCGATCCGGTCAGCTGGACCCCTGTCGTCGTGGCCGTCGCTTTGGCGTTCGCGGCCGGCGTGCTCACTAGCGTCGAGACGGCCATGTTGTCGTTCTCGCGGGCGCGAGCCGTCGAACTGAACGAGGGGGGCCGGGCCGGAGCCGCGCGTCTGGTGCGCATCCTCGACGATCCGGCTCCCTACCTCAACAGCCTCACTCTGCTGCGGGTGCTCGCCGAAACCGCAGCCATCGTGCTGGCGGCGCTGTTCGTGGCCGGCGAGGTCAACGGCCTGTGGCAGCAGTTCCTGGTGGCGACGCTCGTCATGGGCGTCGTCAGCTTCGTCTTCATCGGCGTCGGCCCGCGCACGCTCGGCCGTCAACGTGCCGAGGCCATCGCGGTGTGGGCGGCGCTGCCGACCACCGCGCTGGAGTGGGTTCTCGGCCCGATCCCGAAACTGCTCATCGTCGTCGGCAACGCCCTGACCCCCGGACGCGGTTTCAGCGAGGGGCCGTTCGCCTCGGAGGTGGAGGTGCGCGAGATGGTCGACATCGCGGCGGCGGCATCGCTCATCGAGACCGACGAGTCCAAGATGATCCAGTCGGTTTTCGAGCTGGGCGACACGCTCGTGCGCGAGGTCATGGTTCCGCGTACGGACGTCGTCTCCATCGAGCAGACCAAGACGCTGCGCCAGGCGATGTCGCTGTGCCTGCAGAGCGGCTATTCGCGGCTGCCCGTGGTCGAAGAGAATCTCGACGAGGTGGTCGGCATGGCCTATCTCAAGGACCTCACCAAACGGGTCTTCGACCATCACACCGCCGAGCAGGTCGAGCACGTCGACACGATCATGCGCCCGTGCCTGTTCGTGCCCGACACCAAGCCCGCCGACGACCTGATGAAGCAGATGCAGGCCACCCGCACGCATGTCGCCATCGTCGTCGACGAGTTCGGCGGCACTGCGGGCCTGGTGACTATCGAGGACATCTTGGAGGAGATCGTCGGCGAGATCACCGACGAGTACGACTCCGAGCCGGACGAGGCGGTGCGGCTCGCCGACGGTTCGTGGCGGGTCAGCGTGCGCCTCGACCTCGATGACCTGGCCGAGCTGACCGGGGTCGATGTCGATGACGACGAAGTGGACACGGTAGGCGGATTGCTCGCCAAACACCTCGGCGAGGTGCCGCTGCCGGGGTCGGCGGCCGAGGCACCCGGGCTGCGTCTGGTGGCCGAGGGGGCGTCCGGCCGGCGTAACAAGGTCGGCCATGTGCGGGTGACGCGGCTCACCGGGGCCGCCGGGTCGGTAGCCTCGAACGCATGACGGATGAACTCACGGCGGAGGACGCCAAACTCGTGACGCTGGCACGGGCGACACGGGCGCGTACGGGCGCGGCGCAGGGGGCCGCCGTGCGCGACCTCGACGGACGGACCTACACGGCGGCGACCGTGCGGCTGGCGTCCTTGGGGCTGGAAGCTCTCGACCTGGCGGTGGCGATGGCGGTGTCGTCGGGGGCGACGGGCCTGGAGGCCGGTGCGGTCGTCGGCCCGCAGGAGCGGCTCGTCGGCGTCGATGCGGTGCGCGACCTGGCTGGTGAGGGCGTCACGGTCTTCCTGGCCGATCCCGAGGGCGCGGTGCACACCGTCAAGCGCACCTGACATGGCGGCCTCCTTCCGCTCCGGCTTCGCCTGTTTCGTCGGGCGTCCGAACGCCGGCAAGTCGACGCTGACCAACGCGCTGGTCGGCGACAAGATCGCGATCACCTCCTCCAAGCCGCAGACCACGCGCCATGCGATCCGGGGCCTGGTGCATACCGACGGCGCTCAACTCGTGCTGGTCGACACGCCGGGCCTGCACCGTCCGCGCACGGTCCTGGGCGAACGGCTCAACGACCTGGTGCGCACGACGTGGGCCGATGTCGACACCGTGGCGATGTGTTTCCCGTCGGACCAACGGGTCGGGCCGGGCGACAAGTACCTGGTCAAGGAGTTGGCGGGGCTGCGCCGCAAGCCGGTCCTCGCTGTCGCGACGAAGACCGACCTGGTCTCGCCGGCGCGGCTGGCCGAGCATCTGCTGGCGATCCAGGCGGCCGGCGAGGAGGCGGGCATCCGCTGGCGCGAGATCGTTCCGGTCAGCGCCGCCCAGGGCGCCCAGGTCGGCCTGCTGCGCGATCTGCTCATCGACACGCTGCCCGAGGGCGCGCCGCTGTATCCGGACGGCCAGCTGACCGATGAGCCGGCCGAGACGCTCGTGGCCGAGGTGGTCCGCGAGGCGGCGCTGGAGGGTGTGCGCGACGAGCTGCCGCATTCGCTCGCGGTCGTCGTGGACGAGATCGTGCCGCGTGAGGACCGCTCCGCGCACAAGCCGCTGACCGATGTTCGGGTTCACGTGTTCGTCGAGCGCGACAGCCAGAAGGGCATCATCATCGGCCACAAGGGTGCCCGCCTGCGGGAGATCGGTGCGGCTTCTCGTCGCCAGATCGAGAAGATCCTCGGCACCCCGGTCTACCTCGACCTGCACGTCAAGGTCGCGAAGGACTGGCAGCGCGACCCCAAGCAACTCCGCCGCCTCGGCTTCTGAGGCTGTGGACCGGCGCGTTTCATTTATAGGTCGGGGTCGCTCGTTGAGGCTCGCAGCGAGGAACGAGCGGAGCCTCGAAATGGGCCTCCGAACCCACCCTTACAGAGCGACCAAGTGGCCGACACCATTGACTGCTACCGCGCGGGCGAAACGCTTGGTCGGTCGCCTGTCTGTGCGTGGCGTGGATAGGTGGGGTAGTGGAAGAAGCACCCGCGCAAAGATGTCGAAGCGCTGTTGGGTGAGTTTCATGAAGCGGGCTGGCGCATCGATGACCCGCCCACGTACTACCGCGTCAGGTGTCCGTGTGGCGACCACATGCGATGGATTCATCTGACTCCATCTGGGAAGAACTACGTCCGGAACGCGCTACATTGGCTATACCGCCAACCGTGCTGTCCAACGAAGGAGGAACGATGAGCGCGCAGATCGAACTACGAGCCGAGTTCGCCTTCGATCCCGCCGGAGGACGCTCCGAAGTCGAGGAGTTGACCGACCGGTTGATGCTGGAACTGCAGAACCTCGCGGACAGTGGTGGGGGAATCGATGACCCGGCGTTGTCGGTAGATCTGGCAACGTGCCGCTTGACCGTCGAGTTGGTAGCGCAGGCCCGTAACTTCGATGATGCCGTGGCGCTCGCCGATGCATCTGTTCGGGCCGCTGTGCACGCCGCTGGCTGGAACACCCCGGAGTGGGTACTGCAAGCGCGACGCAAGTCGGCTGGTCTGCTGGAATCTGCCTGACGCGAATGAACACGCGGACGCCCCAAGAGCATGGCGTTCAACTGAGAGATTCCGCAGATAGGTCCGCTGGCCGAGGTGCGAGCGAGGAACGAGCGGAGCCTCGAAGCCACCTGCGGGTGGGTCCCTTCGAGGCTCGTCGCAAGCTCCTCGCACCTCAGGGACCGGCTGCGGTGGGGGTCGTTTCGAGGCTCGCACGCTCGCACCTCAGGGACCGAGGGGTGGCGGTCAGGGGATGAGGGTGGCGGCAAGGGTCGCGCCGAGGTCGTAGGCGCGGGAGGTCTCGGTGTCGGTGACGTCGCCGAGGACGGTCAGGTGATCGGCCGCGCGCTGCCAGGGGAGCGCCTGCACGATGGACTCCACCGAGCGCACCGCGCCGGTCGTGTCGTAGCGACCGTGGACCCACAAGCCCCACGGCTTCTTCGGCCCGGTGAAGGATGACGAGCCGCCGCTGCCGTCGTCGGTGAGCGCGCCACCGGCCTGCAGGAAGATCGTGTCGAAGAAGTGCTTCAGCGCGCCGCTCATGTAGCCGAAGTTGGCAGGAGTCCCGAGCAGGTAGCCGTCCGCAGCCAGCACGTCGCCGGCATCGGCCTCCAGCGCCTCGCGCACGACCACCTCCACGCCTTCGATCTCCTCGTCATGCGCGCCGGCCACGACCGCCTCGGCCAGGTGCCGCACCGCAGGCGTCGGCGCATGCTGGACGATCAGCAGCCGGCTCATCGGCCCAGCCTCTCGCGTCCGTGCGGCGTCAGCCAGGCCGCCGGATCCGGTCCGCGCGGCACGATCCGCGTGGGATTGATGTCGGTGTGCACGACGTAGTAATGCCGCTTGATTTGGTCGAAGTCGACCGACTCCCCGAAGCCCGGCGTCTGGAACAGGTCGCGCGCATAGCCCCACAGGTTCGGCATCTCGGTCAGCTTGTTGCGGTTGCACTTGAAGTGCCCGTGGTAGACCGCATCGAAGCGAACCAAGGTCGTCCACAGCCGTACGTCGGCCTCGGTGATCGTCTCGCCCATGAGGTAGCGCCGCTCGCTCAGGCGCTCCTCGAGCCAGTCCATCGCCGCCCAGAGCCGTTCGTAGGCCGCGTCGTACGCCTCCTGAGACCCGGCGAACCCGCAGCGGTAGACGCCGTTGTTGACCTCGGTGAACACCCGCCGCATGACCGACTCCATCTCCTCGCGGACGTCGTCGGGCCACAGGTCGGGCGCGCCGTCGCGGTGGAAGTCGCGCCACTCGAAGAAGAAGTCGTGGGTGATCCACGGGAAGTCGTTGGTGACCACCTGCCTCGTCGGCACATCGACGATCGCCGGGACGGTGATGCCCTTCGGGTAGTCCGGGAACCGCGCGACGTAGGCCTCCTGTAGCCGCTCGTAGCCGAGCACCGGATCGACGCCGCCGGGATCGAGGTCGAAGGTCCAGCTGCGCCGGTCGTGGACCGGCCCGCACAGGCCCAGGCCGATCACGTCGTCCAGGCCCAGCAGTGAGCGCACGATGATCGCCCGGTTGGCCCACGGGCACGCGCGCGCCGCCACCAGCCGGTAGCGGCCCGGTTCGACCGGCCAATGCGGCGAATCGCGGGTGATCCGGTCACCGATGTAGTCCATGTCGCGGTCGAACTCCGCGCCCGCCTTGACATAGGCTCCCGCAGTGTCATGGGGGTCGGCGGCGGCACTGCTGTGGTCATTCATGGTGCTACGCTAGCGGCGACATGCGCACGGTGAACCTCCTTCTTCGCTGCCGCGTCGAGGTCTGATCTGGTCGGACACCTCGCCGCGGAGTCTCGCTGTGGCCGACCGCCCGAGACCGCACCCAAGCAGAGGAAATCCGCCATGAAGAACAACGTCGTCTCCGCGCAGACCGCATCGCCCATGCCGTTTCGCCGCTACCGCGCCTTCGCGCCCATCGACCTGCCCGACCGCACCTGGCCGAGCAAGGTCATCACCAAGGCCCCGCGCTGGCTGTCGACCGACCTGCGGGACGGCAACCAGGCGCTCATCGATCCCATGACCCCGGTGCGCAAGCGCCGCATGTTCGACCTGCTGGTCCGCATGGGCTACCAGGAGATCGAGATCGGCTTCCCGGCCGCCTCGGAGACCGAGTTCGAGTTCATCCGCTCGCTGATCGAGGGCGATCTGATCCCCGACACCGTGACGATCTCGGTGCTGACGCAGGCCCGCGAGGACCTGATCGAGCGCACCACGCAGTCGCTGTCTGGTGCCAAGCGCGCCAACATCCACCTGTACAACGCCGTCGCGCCGCTGTTTCGCCGGGTTGTGTTCAACGCTTCGACCGACGAGGTGCGGGCCATCGCTACGCGGGGTACCGAGATGGTGATGAAGTACGCCGAGCAGAACATGGCCGACACCGAATTCGGCTACCAGTACAGCCCGGAGATCTTCACCGGTGCCGAGCTGGATTTCTCCCTGGAGGTCTGCGAAGCGGTTATGGACGTCTGGCAGCCCGAGGACGGCCGCGAGATCATCCTCAACCTGCCCGCGACCGTCGAGATGGCCACGCCGAATGTCTACGCCGACCAGATCGAGTGGTTCGGCCGTCACATCAGTCGCCGCGAGCACGTCGCGATCAGCCTGCACCCGCACAACGACCGGGGCACCGCCGTGGCCGCGACGGAGCTGGGCGTCATGGCCGGGGCTGATCGTGTCGAGGGCTGCCTGTTCGGCCACGGCGAGCGCACCGGCAACGTCGACCTGGTGACGCTGGGCATGAACCTGTTCAGCCAGGGCATCGACCCGCAGATCGACTTCTCCGACATCGACGAGGTCCGTCGCACGGTCGAGTACTGCACGAACCTGCCGGTCCATCCGCGCCACCCGTACGCGGGCGACCTGGTGTACACGGCGTTCTCCGGTTCCCACCAGGACGCGATCAAGAAGGGCCTGGAAGACTTGGAGCGTCAGGCCGCCGAGCAGGGTGTCCCGGTCGGCGAGATCGCCTGGGAGGCCCCGTACCTGCCCATCGATCCGCATGACGTCGGGCGCACGTACGAGGCGGTCATCCGGGTCAACAGCCAGTCCGGCAAGGGCGGCGTGGCCTACATCCTCAAGGCCGAACACCAGCTGGACCTGCCGCGCCGGCTGCAGATCGAGTTCAGCCGGGTCGTGCAGCAGATGTCCGAGGGCGAGGCCGGCGAGATCGAGGCCGACGCGATCTGGGACGCCTTCCGCACCGAGTACCTGGAGCGCGAGACCCCGTATGTGCTGAATGCCTTCAGTTCCACGACATCGGCCGACGGACACGACCAGCAGGTCGTCGAGCTGGTCGTACGCGGCGAGACGCGGTCCTTCAAGGGCGAGGGCAACGGCCCGGTCGACGCCTTCGTCGACGGGATGCGCCAGGCGGGTGCCGAGATTCGCGTGCTCGACTACACCGAGCACGCGCTGTCGGCCGGGGGCGACGCTCTCGCGGCGGCCTATGTCGAGTGCGAGATCGCCGGTGAGATCGTCTGGGGCGTCGGCATCGATCCGAACATCGTGCGGGCTTCGCTCAAGGCGGTCGTCTCGGCCGCCAACCGCGCCGAAGCGGTGACGATCCCGAAGTAGGCGCAGCAGGTCATTGAGGTGCGCGTTTGGGTCCCTTCGCCCTTCGAGGCTCGTCGCAAGCTCGCACCTCAGGGACCGGCGGTTTCCGGTGGCTGAGGTGCGAGGCCGCCTGCGGCCGAGCCTCGAAGCCACCTACCCGGTGCGTAGCGGAGGTCCCTTCGAGGTGTGCTGCGCTCGCACCTCAGGGACCGGCCACGGCACACGACGCGATGGAGATCAGCAAGTCCTCAGCGGGTGGTGATCGTCACGGTGTCGGCGGCGGCGCTGGGGTCCTCGACCCAGCCGTCGGGGGAGTCCTCGACGCTCCACCGGCGCCCGTCGAAGTGGACACCGGTGATGCCGAGCCGTGAGGCGTTGGCCACCGCATACTGCGCGAGCGCCCACCCGCGGATCGCGGTGTCCTCCGGTGGCCCGGTGAAGACGGTGACGACATCGTCGCCCTGGACGACCCCGCCGAGGCTGCCGAAGGCGGCGTTGACGTCATCGAGAACCGCAGTGGCGCTGCCGCCCACCCCCTCGTTGAGTTGACAGGTGAAGGCCGCCGGACTGTAGCCTCGCAGCGAGGACGCCAGCGTCCGCGCTGCCGGCTCGTGCTGGGCGTAAGCCTCGGGATAGGCCGACCGCTGGACCGCCTGCGCGGCGACGGTGATCTCGGCGTTCTCGTAGTCGGGCACCTTGACCAGGGCGTCGTAGAAGGCCCCGATCGAATAGGCCGGATCGGTCAACTGCTCGACCGTGCCCCACCCCTGCGACGGCCGCTGCTGGAACAGGCCGACGGAATCGAGGTGGCCGTAGTCGAGATTGTGGATCTTCGACTCCTGGTACGCCGTGGCGATGGCGATGGTCGTCGCCCGCGCGGGCAGGCCGCGGTTCTGGGCGACGGCCGCCATGAGCGAAGCCCAGCGGGCCTGTTCGAGATCGACCTGAGTGCGGGTGCCGTCGACCTCGGCAACGCAGTATTCAGGGCGAAGGGGGGTGCGGTCGAGGATCGTGGTCGCCACCACGAGCACCGCGACGACGAACAGCCCGGCGAGGAGCCAGCGAAACTTCACGAGCGATGGCGACCGATCATCAGTTGGCGTGCAGGTCGGCGTTCAACTCGATGCCGGCCCGCTCCCCGCGCGCGCGGGCCTCAAGGGTGCCGGTCTCGCTGTTGAGCAGGAACAGCCAGCCGTTCTGGCCCGACAGCTCGGCGGCCTTGACCACCGATCCGTCCGGCAGGGTGACCTTCGAGCCGGCGGTCACGTAGCAGCCGGCCGCCACCACGCAGTCGTCGCCCAGGCTGATGCCGACACCGGAGTTCGCGCCGAGCAGGCTGTTCTGACCGATGCTGATGACCTCCTTGCCGCCGCCGGACAGGGTTCCCATGATCGAGGCACCGCCACCGATGTCGCTGCCGTTCCCGACCACGACCCCGGCCGAGATGCGTCCCTCGACCATCGCCGCGCCAAGCGTGCCGGCGTTGAAGTTGACGAAACCCTCGTGCATGACGGTCGTCCCCTCGCCCAGATGCGCGCCGAGACGGACCCGGTCGGCGTCGGCGATGCGCACGCCCGAGGGGACGACGTAATCGGTCATCCGAGGGAACTTATCGACACTGGTCACGCTCAGGTGCAGGCCCTGGGCGCGGGCGCGGGCGCGGGCGGCGGTGAGATCGCCGATGGCCACCGGCCCCAGCGACGTCCAGGCGACATTGGCCAGGAGACCGAACACGCCGTCGAGGCTCTGGCCGTGCGGGCGGACGAGGCGGTGCGACAGCAGGTGCAGGCGCAGGTAGGCGTCGTAGGCGTTCGCGGGGGCCTGGGCCAGATCGTCGATCACGGTGCGCACGACAATGGTGCGCACGCTGCGGATCGGGTCCTCGCGCTCTGCGGCGGTCAGGGCCTCCGGCTCGTGATCGTGATCGCCGGGGGCACCCAGGCGGGGTTCGGGGTACCAGACGTCGAGGACCGTTCCGTCCTCGGTGAGGGTGGCGAGGCCGAAGGCGTGGGCACCAGGATGCTCGGTCGTCATGGACTCCAACCTACCGAGTGGGGCGGGCCGGGTCAGACGGCACCGGCGAAGCCGTGCTGACGCCAGGCCTCGTAGACGGCGATGGAGGCGCAGTTGGCCAGGTTCATCGAGCGGCGCGCGGGCAGCATCGGCAGGCGCAGGCGGTCGGTGACCCGCTGGTGCCCGGTGACCTCTTCGGGTAGCCCGGTCGGCTCGGAGCCGAACATGAGCACGTCGCCCGGCTCGTAGGCGACGTCGGTGTAGGCGCGGGTGGCCCCGGTGGTGAACGCGAACAACCGCGCCTCGCCGAAGGCGTCGAGGGCCTGATCGAAGCTCTCGTGGACCGTGACGACGGCCAGGTCGTGATAGTCCAGGCCGGCCCGGCGCAGCTTGCTGTCCTCGAAGTCGAACAGCGGGTTGACGACGTGCAGGTGCGCCCCGGTCGCAGCGGCCAGCCGGATCGCGTTACCGGTATTGCCCGCGATGCGCGGCTCGACGAAGCAGATGGCGAACACGGCCGCAGCCTACGCGCCGCCGCGCCTACACTCGGGGTCATGGCAGCTCCCGCGCGCGTTTTCATCAGCCATGTCTTCACCTCCGCCCCGGAGGTCGTGTTCGACAAGCTGAGCGATCACGACAACCTCGGCCCGGTGCTCGGTGCCACCATCACTCGCCTGCGCGACGGTGACACCGAGCGCAACGGCGTCGGCTCGGCCCGCACGGTCAAGGTCGGCCCGCTGCCGGGCTTCGTCGAGACCACGACGACGGCCGAGCGCCCCTCGCTGATCGAGTACCGGATCACCGAAGGTTCGCCGTTGCGCGGCCACTGGGGCCGTCAGGAACTCACCGCGACGCCCGACGGCGGCACCCGGCTGGACTACAGCATCGGCTTCAACGCCGTCGTGCCCGGCCTGGCACCGCTCGTCGCGGCCGCCTTGCAGCGGGTCATCGGCAAGGGCATCGGCACACTCTGTCCCTGACCCGGCGGCCTCGGAACGTTCGCGCCAGTAGGTCCGCTGGCTGAGGTACGAGCGAGCCTCGAAGTCTGCCGTAGTTGAGTCCCTTCGAGGCTCGGCCGCAGGCGGCCTCGCACCTCAGGGACCGCCCTTCGAGGCGGCTCGTTCCTCGCGGCACCTCAGGGACCGGGCTTCGCCCACCAGCGGCGTCAGCTCATGCAGGCTGCGGCCAGGGACTCCATAGCCGAAGCGTCGAGCAGCGCGCTGCCGTCGAGGCCTTGCGCCAGCGCCTCGTCGACCAGGCAGTTGGCCGTCTCTTCCGGCAAGCCGCTGTCGACCATGCCGGCGATGACCTGCTCTCGCACGCTGGGATCGGTGAGGTCCACCTCGCCGACGAGGTTCGCGAGGTCCTCGTCGGACGCATCATCGACGCAGGCCATAGCGGCGGCGTCGATGGAGGACTCCCGGTCGCTCTCGTCGAGCTGACCGAAGTCCGAGAGGCTATCGGTGCCGCCCTTGATGTCTTCGACGATGCAGTCGGTGACCTTCTTGCCGAGGTCGCGGTCGGCGATCTCCTCGCGTAGATCGTCCTCGGTATAGCCGGGGCCGCAGGCTGACAGGGCCGCCGCAGCGAGCAGGCCGATCAAGGTCATCGAGAGGGACTTCATGCGATCTCCTAGGTTGAGAGGCACTGAACGTGCCGCCGTGCCGAAGGCGGGACTTGAACCCGCACACCCGAGGGCACAGGAACCTAAATCCTGCGTGTCTGCCAATTCCACCACTTCGGCGTGAACACCGGCAGTTTAGAACGTGTGCAGATAGGTCCGCTGGCTGAGGTGCGCCCTTCGAGGTTCGCCGCAAGCTCCTCGCACCTCAGGACTCGCGAGGAACGAGCGTCTCCCGCAAGCGGGAGGTGCCCCCACCTCGAAGCCTACGATGGTGGGTCATTTCGAGGCTCCGCTCGTTCCTCGCTTCGCACCTCAACGACCAGGTTGCACCTATCGGCGCATCCTCTGAGGAGATGCCGTTCGACTCCGTCGATCAGGCGGGCAGGGCGAGGTCGCGGCGGAGTTTGGCGACGTGGCCCGTGGCCTTGACGTTGTAGGCGGCGTGGCTGATCGTCCCGTCGGGGTCAACGACGAAGGTCGAACGGATGACTCCCTGGACGACCTTGCCGTAGAGCGTTTTCTCCCCGAATGCGCCCCACGCGGTCAGGACCTCCTTGTCGGCGTCCGACAGCAAGGTGATGCCGAGGCCGTCGCGCTCGCGGAACATCGCCAGCTTCTCCGGTGAATCGGGCGAGATGCCGAGCACCGTGTAGCCCTCGACGGTGAACCGCTCGATGGAGTCGCTGAAGTCGCAGGCCTGCTTCGTGCAGCCCGGTGTCATTGCTGCGGGGTAGAAGTAGACGATGACCGAACCGCCGCGTAGGTCCGACAAGGTCACGGTCTCGCCGGTGTCGGTGGGCAGGGTGAAGTCCGGTGCCGTGTCGCCGGGCTGCAATCGAATGCTCATGGGTCCTATCCTTGCCCAGACGACAACATCCAGCCCCAGGCAGGGGTGGACAGGAGCGAGACGTGGCGCGTGAGACTGACGACCTGGTGTCCGAGATCGACGAGGTGCGCGAGCATCTGGCGTCGACTATCGACACCCTCATTGACCGGACCCACCCGAAGTCGATCCTGCGTCGCGGGCTGGCCTCGGTGAAGGCGCGATTCGTCGACGAGACCGGCTCGCCCCGGTTCGAGACCATCGTCCCGCTCGTGGCGGTGGCCGCAGGCACGGTGGCCGCAGCCGTCGTCGTGCGCCGTCTGACCCGCTGATGGGGGCCAGACTCCCCATCCGGATGCTGCACGACCGGCTGCTGGTGAGCCTGGACGGAGAGACCGGTGACCGGCGTTCCTCCGGCGGCATCCTCATCCCGGCCACCGCCTCCGTGGGCAAGCGCCTGGCCTGGGCGCGGGTCGAGGCGGCCGGTGCCCAGGTGCGCTCGGTCGAGGTCGGCGACCGGGTCCTGTTCGATCCCGAGGACCGTGCCGAGGTCGAGGTGCGCGGCGAAGACCTCATCCTGCTGCGCGAGCGCGACCTGCACGCCGTCGCGTCGGAGCGCATCGAGGAAGGCCAGACCGGGCTGTACCTGTGAGCACCAGGCCTCCGCGTTGGCACCAGTTCCCGGTGCCCCAGGACTCGCTGGCCGACCGGCTGCGGACGCTACGCCGCCGCTGGCGGCTGATCGTGCGGCTCAGCATCTCGACCTCGGTGGCCTTCGGCGTGGCGACGACCCTGCTGGGACACCAGCAGGCCTTCTTCGCGCCGATTGCCGCAGTGATCGTCATCATCGCTGGAGCAGGCCAGCGCTCGCGGACGACTCTCGAACTCGTCGTCGGCGTGGCCGTCGGCGTACTCGTGGGTGAGTTGCTGATCTTGTCCATCGGCCGGGGCACCTGGCAGATCGCCCTCGTCGTGGCGCTGACCGTCGCCATTTCGACCCTGGTCGGCATCAAGGGACTCGCCCTGACGCAGGCGGCGAACTCCGCAGTGCTGCTGGCAGCCGTCCTCCCGGTAGCGGGAGGCGGCAACCCGGCGCTGACGCGCTTCCTCGACGCGCTCGTGGGCGGGGCGTGCGGGCTGGCGATGGTCCTGCTGCTGCCGCGCAATCCCGTGCGGGACATCAACCAGCCGGTGCAGCGGCTGCTCGACCAGCTCGCCGATCTGCTGGAGCGCACCGCCCAGGCGATGCGCACTGGCGATGCGGCCCTGGCCGACATCGTGCTCGGCCAGGCGCGCGCCGCGCAGCCGCTCGTCGACGCGGTCTCGGCGACGGCGCTCAACGTCGAGGAGATCGCCCGGATGTCGCCGATGCGATGGGGTCAACGAGCCGAACTGCAGCGGTTCGTCGGGTCGGTACACGACCTCGACAATGCGCTGCGCGACGCACGGGTGCTCGCCCGGCGGGTCTCGGCCATGCTCCGGCACGGTGAGAGCGCTCCGGTGCTGATGGCCACTGCGGTCGAGCAACTGGCGCGGGCGGTGCGGATCTACGCCGACGACCTGGCCAGCCGTGACGACTTCGTCGAGGCGCGTGAGGCTGTCATCGAGGCTGCCCGCACCGCCATCACCTGCCTGTCGGGCGCGATGACGATCAACGCCGCCGCCATCGGTGCCCAGGTGCGCTCGCTGGCCGCCGACCTGCTCGCCGCCAGCGGCGTCACCCGCGATGAGATGGGCGACCTCCTCGACTTCGGGTGAGTGCGCCTCAGGAGTCGGGAGGGTGACCGGCGCACACCCAAGGTGACACCATCGGGACATGGAACCGATGGAACTGGCGGTACTCGGCGTCGTCGTGGTCATCGCGGTGAGCGTCGTCTCGCCGCAGCTGGGCATCGCCGCGCCGCTGTCACTCGTGGCCGTGGGCGTCGCCTTGTCCTTCGTGCCCGGAGCGCCGCATGCCGAAGTCGAACCGGAGATCATCCTCGCTGGCGTGCTGCCCCCGCTGCTGTACGCGGTCGCCGTGACGATGCCGGTCATCGACTTTCGCCGCGACCTGAAATCCATCGGCGGCCTGTCCATCGTGCTGGTGCTGGCGACCTCGGCCGGCATCGGCCTGGTGCTGCCGCAGGTGGTGCCGGGCATCGGGTTCGCGGAGGCCTTCGCGCTCGGCGCCATCGTCAGCCCGACCGATGCCGTCGCCACTTCCATCGCCCGCCGCACCGGTGCGCCGCAGCGGCTGTTGACGATGCTCGACGGCGAGAGCATGCTCAACGACGCGACCGCCCTCGTGCTGCTGCGCAGCGCCGTCGCCGCCACGGGCATCTCGGTCTCGGCGCTCGACGTCGGCCTGCACCTGCTGCGGGCCATTGCGGTGGCGGTGCTCGTCGGACTGGTCGTGGCCGCGGTGAGCCTGCTGGTGCGCTCGCTCGTGCGCGACGCGACGGTAGCGACGGCGATCTCCTTCATCGTGCCGTTCGCCGCCTATACGCCCTCGGAGCATCTAGGCGGGTCCGGCCTCGTCGCGGTGGTGGTGGCCGGTCTCGGTATCGGCTCGCGCGGCTACGTCGAGTTGCGTCCCGACGACCGGGTGGCCGAGCGGATCAACTGGCACACCATCGCCTTCCTGCTGGAGGGCGCGGTCTTCCTCGTTATGGGCCTGCAGCTGCGGCCCCTGTGGGAGGACTTCGACGAGACCGGGCAGTCCGTGGGCCTGCTGCTGGGCGTCAGTGCGCTGGTGCTCGGCTTCGTGTGCCTGGCACGGGTGGTGTTCGTGGCGGCGCTGCTGCTGGGCCTGCACGGCGACCGCAAACAGCACGAGGCGTGGCGTCCGCGCCTGGCGGCGATGCGCGACTTCCTGGCGTCCCCGGAGGCGCAGCGTCACTCCGAGGCGCGCCGGGCGCGGGCGCTGCAGGCCGTCGAGCGGCGTGACGCGGACATCACCTTCTACGGCGAGCATCGCCTCGGCGTGAAGGACGGGATCGTGCTGACCTGGGCGGGGATGCGCGGCTGCATCACGGTCGCCGCCGCCCAGACGCTGCCGCCGGACCTCGCCCAGCGCGAGATGCTGGTGCTCGTCGCGTTCTGCGTGGCCGGGGCGTCGCTGTTGCTGCAGGGCGGCACGCTGGCATTGGTCGTGCGGCGGCTGGGTGTCGTCGACGACCGGTCGGAGCAACGGCGCGAGCAGGTGCAGGTGCTCATGGCGGCGCTCGCCGATGTGGCCTACGCGCGCTGTGACGACGTGCGCGACGAGGGACTGGACGGACGACTGCTCGACGCCGTCGTCATCGAGCGGGTGCGCGAGCGGGCGACACCGTCCTCGGAGTGGGAGTGGGCCGGGCAGGAGGAGGCCCCCGATCAGGTGCAGCGGCTGCAGGATTTCCGCGATCTGCGGCAGGCCGTGATCGAGGATCAGCGCGAGGCGTTGCTCGACCTGCGGGCTGCTGGGCGTCACGACTCGGTGGTCATCGCCACGCTGCTCGACCGTCTCGACGTCCTCCAGCTGGCCTCGCGCTGAGGCGGGCCGCGCGGCAGGCCGCTGAGGGAGTGTCCTCCCTCGGAGAGGGTCCGCGAGGCGGCATCATGGACCGGTGAGACTGTACCGCGACTCTGCGGTCGTGCTGCGTACCCACAAACTGGGGGAGGCCGACCGCATCATCACCCTGCTGACCCGTCAGCACGGACAGGTGCGCGCCGTAGCCAAGGGCATCCGTAAGACGACGAGCCGCCTCGGCGGCCGGCTGGAGCCGTTCATGCACGCCGACCTGCAGTTCGCGGTCGGGCGGACCCTCGACATCGTCAAGCAGGTGCAGACACTCGACCCGTTCTCCCTCGCGCTCGGTAAGGATTACGGTGCGTACACCGCCGGGACGGTCATGCTGGAAACCGCTCAGCGGGTCGTCCCGGAGCATTCCGACGCCTCGCTGCCGCAGTACCAGTTGCTCGTCGGGGCTCTACGTGCCCTGACCGAGCGACGTCAGCCCCCGGCGCTGCTGCTGGACTCCTATCAGTTGCGCGCCCTGGCCATCGCCGGTTATGCGCCGAGTTTCGGCCTGTGCGCGCGTTGCGGTGCCGCCGGCCCGCACCGTAACTTCCACGCGGCCTCCGGCGGCATCCTGTGCGATGCCTGCCGGGTGCCCGGCTCGTCGGTGCCGAGTCCCTTCACGGTGACATTGCTGGGTGCCCTGCTGGCCGGTGACTGGGAGGTCGCTGCGGCCTCGGACGAGCGTTCGCGCCGCGAGGCCACCGGCATTGTCAACGCTTACGTGGCCTGGCACCTGGAGCGTTCGCTGCGTTCGCTCGCGCACGTCGACCGGTAGGAGCGCCGATGACCACGCCCAGACCACCCCGCCCTCATCCGTCGGGGGAGCGCCCGCCGGTGCTGCCGCGCGAGCTGGTGCCGCGGCACGTGGGCATCGTCATGGACGGCAACGGCCGGTGGGCCAAGCAGCGTGGGCTGCCGCGCACGGCCGGTCACGAACGGGGCGAGGCCGCCCTGTTCGACGTGGTCGAAGGAGCCGTGGAACTGGGCATCGAGGCCGTCTCGGCCTACGCCTTCTCCACGGAGAACTGGAAGCGGTCACCCGACGAGGTGCGCTTCCTCATGGGCTTCAACCGCGACGTCATCCGGCGTCGCCGCGACGAGATGCATGCGATGGGCGTGCGGGTGCGCTGGGCCGGCCGCCGGCCGCGACTGTGGCGCAGCGTCGTCAAGGAGCTGGAAGCCGCCGAGGAACTTACCCGTGACAACAAGGTCCTCACGCTGACGATGTGCGTCAACTACGGTGGCCGGGCCGAGATCGCCGACGCAGCCGCCGCGCTCGCCCGCGATGTGGCGGCTGGCCGGGTCAATCCTGACAAGGTCGACGAGAAGGTCTTCGCGCGTTACCTCGACGAGCCGTGGATGCCCGATGTCGACTTGTTCTGGCGCACCTCCGGCGAGCAGCGCACCAGCAACTTCCTGCTGTGGCAGTCGGCCTATGCCGAGATGGTCTTCAGCGACATTGCCTGGCCCGACGTCGACCGCCGCGCCTTGTTCGCTGCGGTGGAGGAGTACGCCCGCCGCAACCGCCGCTACGGCAGCGCGTGAGACTGAGGGGTTCCGCTGGCTGAGGTGCGCCCTTCGAGGCTCGGCCGCGAGCGGCCTCGCACCTCAGGGAGCGAAGGTCTACGGCTCAAACAGGGCTTGCGCGAGGTATTCGCCGTCGCGGAGGCCGGGCGGGATGGCGAACAGCGCCGAGCCGATGTGCCGGATGTACTCGTTGAGGGCATCGGTTTTGAGCGAGGTCTGCAGCGCGATGAACTGCTCCGGGTCGCGCTGGAACGCTAGGAAGAACAACCCTGCAGTGATCTGCCCGAGAGCGTTGTTGCCGTCGACGTAGTTGTAGCCGCGCCGCAGGATGCGTACCCCGTCGTTGAGGTCCGGGTGCGCGAGCCGCACGTGGGAGGTCGACGGGACCGCGAAGTCACCGGTGGAGGAGCGCATCGAGAAGTCCGGCTCGGTCATCTCCTCACCGCCCGACAATGGAGCACCCTCGCCCTTGCTGCGCCCGATGATCGCCTCCTGCTCGGCCAGTTGGACGCGATCCCAGTTTTCGATCGTCATCTGGATCGTGCGGGCCACCAGGTAGCTGCCGCCGGCCATCCACCCGTCGTCGGCCCACACCCAGCGCTTCAGCGCGTCGGCGTCGTCGGCGAGGATGTTCGCGGTGCCGTCCTTGAAGCCGAACAGATTGCGCGGGGTCTGCTGGTCGGTGCTGGTGCGGGACGTACGGCCGTAGCCGAGGCGGGTCCAGCGGATCTGTGCGCGCCCGAAGGCGATGCGGCTGAGGTTGCGGATCGCGTGCATGGTGACCTGCGGATCGTCTGCACACGCCTGAATGCACAGATCGCCGCCGCTGATCGGGTCCTCCAGCAGGTCGAAGGCGAACAGCGGCAACTCCTGCAGCGGCGCGGGCCGCCGGTCGGCGATGCCGAAGGTGTCGCCCTCGCGGTCGAACAGCGACGGACCGAGGCCGAAGGTCAGGGTCAAGGAGTGCGGGCCGAGGCCGAGGGCCTCGCCGGTGTCGTCCGGCGGCGCGAGCGGTGGGCCGTCGACGGCACCGGTCTTGCCCACTTCGCGTCCGGCGGTCAGCAGCGCGGCTGCTTCGGTCCAGTCCTGCAGCAGGGAGATCAGGTCGTCGCGGTCGGCGCGCGAGGTCATGTCGAAACTGGCGAAGTACAGGTGCCGCTGCACGGGAGTCGTGATGCCGGCCTGGTGATCGCCGTAGAACGGGTGGGTGGCGCCCTCGTCGAGCGCCTGGTCGGCACTGCCGCGGCCCAGCCCGTAGCCGATGGCCGTGCCCGCCGCAGTGGCGGCCGCCAAGCCCAGAACCCCCCGGCGGCTGATGCCACCGGGGGTGTTCTCGGGCGTGACGGGCGTGCTCACTCGGCCGGATCGACTCCCAGCACCGTGTGGGTCAGCTGCGACAGCGGCTCGCTCAGCGCGCTGAGCTGGGCACCCAACTCGTTGCGCTTGTCCTGGTCGACGGTGTCGTAGGACACGAAGCCGGACTCGTAGGAGCCGTAGGTGGCCAGCAGGTCCTTCATCGCGGCGAACTGCTCGTCCAGCTCGGCCACGAGGTCGGCCCCGTCGTCACCCTTGCTCTCGGCGATCTCACGAACCGCATTGTAGGCGACCTCGGCACCCTCGACGTTGGCGTAGAAGTCGTACAGGTCGGTGTGGCTGAACTCGTCCTCCTCGCCGGGGAGCTTGCCGTCGGGTGCGGCGACCTCGTCGAGCAGGCCGATGGCACCGTTGGTGATGTTGTCGATGGTCAGCTCGAAGTCGTCGGCGTGGACCTCGTCGTAGAGCGCCTGGACGTCGGCGACGAGCTGGTCGGCGACCTCCGCGCGGCCGGCGGCGTCGAGCGGCGTGATGTCCTCACCGGGGTAGTTGGCCTTCGCCTGGTCGATCCACAGGTCCATTTCGATGCGGTGGAAGCCGGTGAACGGCAGGCCCTCGGCCTCGGCACCGGGCTTGCGGTAGTCGATCTTCGGATCGAGGTCGCCGAACTGCTCGGCGGTCGGCTCGACCCGCTCGTAGTTGATGCGGGCCAGCGGGAACAGGCGGCGGGCCTCGTCGTCGTTGCCGGCCTTGTAGGCGTCGGTGAAGTTCTTGACGCCCGTGACTAACTCGCCGATCTGCGTCTTGGTGTAGGCGGTGTAGTTGGCGACGGCGGTGTCGATGGCCTCCTGCTCGTTCTCGGAGACTTCCAGCTCCTTGCCGGTGACGCTGAAATCGGCCTTGCCGACGCCCTCGCCGACCATGCCCGGCTTGCAGACGGTGTAGTAGTCGCCGGGCTGCAACTGGACGGTCAGGTCGCGGCTCGCGCCGGCGGCGATGTTCTCGACCTCGCCGACGATGCTCAGGCCGTCTTCGGCGAGCACGTAGAACTCGGTGACCTTGTCGCCGGTGTTCTCGACGTCGAAGCGGACGGTGCCGCTCTCGGCGGTGGCTTCGGCGACGTCGCAGGCGTCGGCGCTGCTGGTGACCTTGATGGTGGTGCTGGCACCTTCGTCGTTCTTGACGCAGCCCGACAGGATCAGCGCGCCGGCGAGGGCGGCCAGGCCGGGGGCAGCCAGGCGGGTGGACATGATTTTCATGCGTTCTCTGCTTCCTTGGGAGGAGTCGGCGACGACGGTCGCCGCCGGAAGGTGATACGGACGAACAGGGTCATCACGACGGCGAGATACACGGCCCAGGCCAGGACTTCGAGCTTGGTCATCTCGGGAGTGAAGCCGATGGTGCCCTTGAGCAGGGCTGCCGGGAAGCCGGACGGGTCGAGGACGTCGGTGATGCGGAACAGCCACGCCGCGTCGCCGTACAGGCCTGCCACCAGGTCGCTCGCGCCGCTCGGTGCCGGCTCGAAGGGGCCGGGCAGGAAGCGGGCCTCCTGCAGGTCGTGGATCGCGTAGGCCAGGACGCCTGCGGCGACGATGACGAGGGCCAGGCCGGTCCAGCGGAAGAAGCGGGCCAGGTCGATGCGGATCGCGCCGTGGTAGATCGCCGCGCCGAGAACGACCGCGCAGGCCAGGCCGAGCACCGCGCCGAGCCAGGTGGCCTCGTTGTTACCCGACGAGCGCACCGCGCTCCACAGGAACAGCGCCGTCTCGATGCCCTCGCGGGCCACGGCGAAGAAGCCGATGGCGATGAGGCTCCAGTCCGAGCCGGTGAGCGCCCGGTCGACTTCGGCCTCCAACTCGGACTTCAGGTGCCGCGCGGTGCGGGCCATCCAGAACACCATCCAGGTGACGAAGCCGACCGCGACGAGCGATAGCGTGCCGCCGATGAACTCCTGGGCCTGGAAGGTCAGTCCGTAGGTGCCGAAGGTGAGGATCGCGCCGACCGACAGTGACAGGGCCAGCGCGCAGCCGACGCCGGCCCAGATGCGCCAGCGCACGTCATCGCGGCCGATCTTGCGCACGTAGGCGAGCAGGATGCCGACGATGAGGGCCGCTTCGAGGCCCTCGCGCAGACCGATAATGAAGGTGCTGACCATGAACGGCTGCCGACCTTTCGCCGGGTTATTAGGTGAGGCTCACTTAGCCGGGTGAAGCGTACACCCGGACGGCCCCGGCGCAACACCAGCGTTGATGTGTTCGCCGCGTCACCCGCGCGGGCAGTCTGCGTGTCGGCGGCGGACGGTAGGCTCGCCCCCGTGCGTGTAGCGAGATTTGCCGGACCAGACGATCCGCGATTCGGCCTGGTGGGCGAGGAGGACGGAACCCCCACCATCGCCGTGCTCAAGGGAGATCCGCTCTACGCGGGATTCGAGCTGACGGGGGAGAAGGTCGCCCTGGCCGACGTGCGGCTCCTCGCCCCGGTCATCCCGCGCAGCAAGGTGGTGTGCATCGGCAAGAACTACGCAGGCCACGCCGCCGAGATGGGCGGGCCGCTGCCGAGCGAGCCGCTGGTCTTCCTCAAACCGAACACGAGCGTCATCGGTCCCGGCGAACCTGTCGTCTATCCACGCCAGACGCAGAACCTCCACTTCGAGGGCGAACTGGCGGTGGTCATCGGCCGCATCTGCCGCGACGTCCCGGCGGCGGACGCCGCGAAGGTGATCTTCGGCTACACCATCGCCAACGACGTCACCGCGCGCGACCTGCAGGCCGCGGACGGCCAGTGGGCGCGGGCCAAGGGGTTCGACACCTTCTGCCCGCTCGGGCCGTGGATCGAGACGAACCTCGAACCCGGCGACCTGCGGATTCGCACGACGCTCAACGGCGAGGTCAAGCAGGACGGCACGACCGCCGACCTCGTCTTCGACGTCCCCACGCTCGTCGCGCACGTCTCCAGCTTTATGACGCTGCTGCCGGGCGACGTGCTGCTGACCGGTACGCCCGAGGGCGTCGGGCCGATGCAGGTCGGCGACTCGGTCGGCATCACGATCTCCGGCATCGGCACCCTCGTCAACCAGGTGGTCTCCCATGACTGAGTCCTCGTCCGCTCCCGTCGTCGCGCGCTTCTGCCCGTCGCCGACCGGCAACCCGCACGTCGGCATGGCGCGTAC
This sequence comes from Aeromicrobium sp., assembly GCF_047607065.1. Lineage (GTDB taxonomy): Bacteria > Actinomycetota > Actinomycetes > Propionibacteriales > Nocardioidaceae > Aeromicrobium. Next base: position 18,533 of record NZ_JASGDU010000038.1, on the reverse strand, counting down.
GGCGCTGTTCAGCTGGGCGTTCGCGCGCCATCACGGGGGTCGCTTCGTCTTCCGCATCGAGGACACCGACGCCAGCCGCGACAGCCAGGAGTCCTACGACCTGCTCGTCGACGTCATGCGCTGGCTCGGCCTGGACTGGGACGAGGGCGTCGAGGTCGGTGGTCCGAACGGTCCGTACCGGCAGAGCGAGCGTATGGGCATCTACGCCGATGTCGCGCAGCGCCTGCTCGATGCGGGCCTGGCCTACAAGGCCTATGACACCGCCGAGGAGTTGGAGGAGCGCCGCGAGAAGGCGCGCGCCGAGGGCCGCCCGAGCGGCTACGACGGCCTGCACCGCGACCTCACGCCCGAGCAGCAGGCGGCCTACGAGGCCGAGGGCCGCAAGCCGGTCATCCGTTTCAAGATGCCCCAGAAGGACTGGACCTTCGACGACCTCGTGCGCGGCCCGATCACCTTCGGTGCCGAGAACGTGCAGGATTTCGTCATCGTGCGCGCCAACGGCCAGCCGCTCTACACGCTGACCAATCCCACCGACGACGCGCTCATGGGCATCACCCACGTCCTGCGCGGCGAGGACATCCTCTCCTCGACACCGCGTCAGATCGCCATGTACGAGGCGTTCGCGCAGATCGGCGTGGGCAGCGGGCAGGTGCCGCGCTTCGGGCACCTGCCGTACGTGACGGGGGCGGGCAACCGCAAGCTGTCCAAGCGCGATCCGGAGTCGAATCTGCTCGGTTACCGCGACGACGGCTTCCTGCCCGAGGGGCTGCTCAACTATCTGGCCCTGCTCGGCTGGTCGCTGGACGCCGAACGCGATGTGTTCACTCTGGCCGAGATGGTCGAGGCCTTCGACATCTCGCGGGTCAATCCGAACCCGGCGCGCTTCGACCTGGCCAAGTGCGAGGCGATCAACGGCGATCACATCCGGCTGCTCCCGGCAGACGAGGTGACCGAGCGGCTGGTCCCGCATTTCGCTGCGGCGGGGCTGATCGGCGACCCGGCGAGCGAGGACGAGTCGGCGCTGCTGGCTGCGGCGGCTCCGCTCGTCCACGAGCGCATCGCCAAGCTGACCGAGGCCGTCGGCATGCTGCGCTTCCTCTTCGTCGACGAGGCTGACTTCAGTGTCAACGAGGCCGATGCCGCCAAGCAGTTCGACGAGAAGGGGCTGGCCACGGTGGCGGCCGCCCGCGAGGCCCTGGCCGGGCTGGAGCAGTGGACGACCGAGGGCATCGAGACCGCCTTGCGCGCGGCGTTGATCGACGGCCTCGGGTTGAAGCCGCGGCTCGCCTTCGGTCCGGTGCGGGTCGCGGTCACCGGCAGCCGTATCTCGCCACCGCTGTTCGAGTCGCTGGAACTGCTCGGCGCGTCGCGGACCGTGGCCCGGCTCGACGCCGCGCTGGCGTGCACCGGGTCTTGAGGGGATGCGCCGTTAGGCCGAGTCACTCCCTGAGGTGCGAGCGGAGCGAGCCTCGAAGGGGCCGGAACCGCTGCTCATTTCGAGGCTCGGCCGCAGGTGGCCTCGCGCCTCAATGAGCGGCTCAGCGATATTGAATCGGCCATTCTCTGACCGGTTTGGGGTCGGGGAACGTGGTCCGGTAGAGTGTCTCCTCGGTTCGGGCGGCCCGCGAAAGCGAGTCATCCGATACCCCAGTGGGGTATGGTGTAATTGGCAACACGGCTGATTCTGGTTCAGTTGTTCTAGGTTCGAGTCCTAGTACCCCAGCGAAGATCGGTTCGCGGCCTGCTGGCAGGCTGGTGTTCCCTCTTCAAGGCCCCGTTGGTCTAGCGGTTATGACGCCGCCCTCTCAAGGCGGAGATCGCCGGTTCGAATCCGGTACGGGGTACGGCCACCTTCTCGTTGAGGTGGCTTTCTCGGCCTCCGGGCCGTGGCCCCGTTGTGTAGCGGCCTAGCACGCCGCCCTCTCAAGGCGGTAGCGCGGGTTCGAATCCCGTCGGGGCTACAGACGTTGGCGGCCCACCCCGTTCTTTGGGGTGGGCCGGCAATCGTGATATCTGGCTCAGTGATTCGAGGAGCCGCCGCAGCGGAGCGAGGACGGCAGAGTCCCGTCGGGGCTACCACGGTGAAGACCGAATCGACATCGACGCGGCTGCCTGAGCGTGCCGGATGGATCTGGCCCTCGTAGGGTGGGGGACATGCCCGATCTGCGGATGGCGGTCCTCATCGACGCCGACAATGCCCAAGCCTCCAAGATCGAGGTGATCTTGCGCCGGGTTGCCGAATACGGCAAGGCCAATGTGCGCAAGGCCTACGGCAACTGGCGCAAGGACGAGTTGAAGTCGTGGTCGGAGCGGTTGCACGAGTTCGCCATCGCGCCGGTTCAGCAGTTCGACCTGACCAAGGGCAAGAACGCCTCCGATATCGCTATGGCGATCGACGCGATGGATCTGCTGCACGCCGGTGACGTCGACGGCTTCGCCATCGTTTCCAGCGACGCCGACTTCACGCCGTTGGTCATGCGGCTGCGCCAGTCGGGTGCGGAGGTCATCGGTTTCGGTCAGGCCAAGGCCCCTGAGCCGTTCCGCAACGCCTGCTCGCGCTTCTTCGAGGTCGAGGCGCTCGGCAGCGACGGGCAGGCCGACGACGCGGCCGCGCCCCCGCAGAGACGTACCGGCGCGCAACTCAAGCAGAACTCCCGGCTGATGACGCTCATGCGCTCGGCCATCGATGACGCCGCCGACGACGACGGTTGGGCGACGCTCTCGCAGGTCAGCAACCTGATCCGCAATCAGTCCTCCTTCGAGCCGCGCAACTTCGGGTACGCCAAGTTCAGCGACCTGGTCAAGGCCATCGACCTGTTCGAGGTGGCCGGTGACAACAAGCGGGTCCGGCGCCATCCGAAGCGCGCCAAGGGTTGATCTGTCGGTGGCGTGCGGCACGATGAGGCCATGAGCACGCGCTGGATGGATTCGCCGGTCGGAGGCCTGCGCCTGCACAGTTCGGCGGGCCTGCTCACCGCCGTCGACTTCGATGCCACGCCTCGCGGGCGTCGCGTCGCCGACGAGGTCCTCGATGCCGCCGAGGCGCAGCTGAACGACTACTTCGCCGGCCGGCGGACGGCCTTCGACCTGCCGCTGGCGCAGGATGGCACCGAGTTCCAGCGCAAGGTGTGGGCCGAGTTACGGCGCATCCCCTTCGGCCAGACGGTGAGCTACGGCGACATCGCGCGGCGGCTCGGATACGAGCCGGTGATCTCCCGTGCTGTCGGTACGGCGAACGGGGCCAACCGGCTGCCGATCATCGTGCCCTGTCACCGGGTGATCGGCTCGGACGGGAACCTCGTCGGCTACGCGGGCGGCATCGAGCGCAAGCGTGTCCTACTCGACATGGAGCGCCCCGGCCTGTTCTGATGGGGCATGGGCAAAAAGAAGACCAGTAAGACCGACAAGGCGATTGCCGAGCTGAAGGCGCTCGTCAAGAAGTACGAGAAGCGCATCGACACGTTGGAGGCGAAGCTCGCCGAGCGCGCCGACGTGGCGGGCACCTACAAGAAGCTCGCCGAGAAGTACAAGGCGAAGGCTGAGGAGTACAAGGCGGAGGCGAAGGGCTACCAGGCCAAGGCCGCCAAGCTGGCGAAGAAGGCCGCCAAGGACGCCAAACAGTTCGCCGCCAAGGCGGCCGATCAGGCCGATGACGCCGGCGACGACCTGGAGGACGCGGCCGATCACCTGCTGGCGCAGGTCACGACCGTCCTGGCCGATGCCAAGGCGGTTTTGGTCGAGAAGGCTGTGGCGGTCAAGCAGGCCGCGACGTCGGGCGCAACCGAGGAGCCGGCTCCGGCGGACGAGTCTGCGGCGGGTCCGGACTCCTCGTGGACGGTCGCGCAGTTGCGTGAGGCGGCCAAGGAGCGTGGCATCGCGGGTTACTCGCGCAAGACCAAGGCGCAGCTGCTCGACGAACTGAGCTGACCTCGCGCCTGCGCCGGCAAGGCCTCACATGCTGCGGCGCAGGCTCTGCGAGAGCCGTTCGCCGGCGGCGACGACGGCAGGGGCGTGCATGCGTCCCGGCTGTCGGGTCAGGCGTTCCAGCGGTCCGGAAACCGACACCGCCGCGACGACCTTGCCCGAGGGCGCGCGCACGGGCGCGGAGACCGAACCGACGCCGCTCTCGCGCTCGGCGACGCTCTGCGCCCAGCCGCGTCGACGGACTGCGGCGAGTTCGGCAGCCGAGAAGTTGGCCTTGAGCAGGCCCTTGTTCATGCGCTCGGGGTCCTCCCAGGCCAGCAGGATCTGCGCGGCCGAGCCGCCGGCCATGGTGAGCTGGCTGCCGACCGGGATCGAGTCGCGCAGACCGGTCGGCCGGTCCGCCGCCGCGACGCAGACCCGGTGTTCGCCCTGGCGGCGGAACAGCTGAGCCGACTCGCCGGTGATGTCGCGCAGGCGTGCGAGGACCGGCCCGGCGGCGGCCAGCAGCCGGTCTTCACCGGCCGCCGAGGCGAGTTCGCCCAGGCGCGGGCCGAGGATGAAGCGGCCTTGCATGTCGCGGGCGACGAAGCGATGGTGTTCGAGGGCGACGGCGAGGCGGTGGGCGGTCGGGCGCGCCAGGCCGGTGGCGGCGACGAGGCCGGCGAGGGTGGCCGGCCCCGGTTCGAGGGCGGCCAGCACGAGAGCGGCTTTGTCGAGAACGCCGACTCCGCTAGAGTTGTCCATGCCTTGATACTGCCGTATCGAATCGTGAGACGCAAGTGGTGGGTTAGTCCACCCTTCGTGGCCCGTGACGCTGCGGCGGGTCGATGATGCGAGAACAATCTGGTACGGCAGAACATGAGGAAGTGGCAGCGATGGGCAGGACTCTGGCCGAGAAGATCTGGGACGATCACGTCGTCCGCAGTGCCGAGGGCGAACCGGACCTTCTCTTCATCGATCTCCACCTGATCCACGAGGTCACCAGCCCGCAGGCTTTCGACGGCCTGCGCCTGTCGGGCCGCCGGGTGCGCCGGCCTGACCTCACGCTGGCGACCGAGGACCACAACATCCCGACGACCGACCTCGACAAGCCGATCGCCGACCCGGTTTCGCGCACGCAGGTCGAGACGCTGCGCCGCAACGCCGAGGAGTTCGGCGTGCGCCTGCATCCGATGGGCGACATCGACCAGGGCATCGTCCACGTCGTCGGCCCGCAGCTGGGCCTGACCCAGCCGGGCATGACCATCGTGTGCGGCGACTCGCACACCTCCACCCACGGTGCCTTCGGCTCCATCGCCTTCGGCATCGGCACGAGCGAAGTCGAGCACGTGCTGGCCACGCAGTCGCTGTCGCAGGCCAAGCCGAAGATGATGGCCGTCGAGGTCGTCGGGGACCTGCCCGAGGGATCGACCGCCAAGGACCTGATCCTCGCGCTCATCGCGCAGGAGACCACCGGCGGCGGTCAGGGCTACATCGTGGAGTACCGCGGCGAGGCGATCCGCAAGCTGTCGATGGAAGCCCGCATGACGATCTGCAATATGAGCATCGAATGGGGCGCCAAGGCCGGTCTCATCGCTCCGGACCAGACGACCTTCGACTACATCCAGGGCCGCCCGCACGCTCCGCAGGGCGAGGCGTGGGACGAGGCCGTCGCCTACTGGTCGAGCCTGGTCACCGACGAGGACGCGCACTTCGACAAGATCGTCACGCTCGACGCCAGCAAGGTCACGCCGTTCGTCACATGGGGCACCAACCCCGGCCAGGGCGTGCCGCTGTCGGCCGCAGTGCCGTCGCCGGACGACTTCGAGGACGCCAACGAGAAGGTCGCCGCCGAACGCGCGCTGGAGTACATGGGCCTGACCGCAGGCACCCCGATGCGCGACATCGACATCGACACGGTCTTCATCGGCTCCTGCACCAACGGCCGCATGGAGGACCTGCGCACGGTCGCCGAACTCCTCAAGGGCCGCACGGTCGACGCCAACACCCGCGTCCTCGTCGTGCCCGGCTCGGTACGGGTGCGCCTGCAGGCCGAGGCCGAGGGCCTGGACCTGATCTTCAAGGAGGCCGGTGCCGAATGGCGTGGAGCGGGCTGCTCGATGTGCCTGGGCATGAACCCCGACACGCTGACGCCCGGCGAGCGCAGCGCCTCGACCTCCAACCGCAATTTCGAGGGTCGGCAGGGCAAGGGCGGCCGGACCCACCTGGTCTCGCCCGAGGTCGCCGCCGCGACGGCGATCCTGGGTCACCTGGCCTCGCCCGCCGATCTGCCGCAGCTCACCCCCGCAGGAGTCTGAATCATGGACAAGTTCACGACCCACACCGGCGTCGCCGCCCCGTTGCGCCGCAGCAACGTCGACACTGACCAGATCATCCCGGCGGTCTACCTCAAGCGGGTGACCCGCTCGGGCTTCGAGGACGGCCTGTTCGCCGCCTGGCGCGGTGACCCGGACTTCATCCTCAACCAGCCCGCCTTCGAGAAGGCCACGGTGCTCATCGCCGGTCCCGACTTCGGCACGGGTTCCTCGCGCGAGCACGCCGTCTGGGCACTGCAGAACTACGGCTTCAAGGTCGTCATCTCCTCGCGCTTCGGTGACATCTTCCGCGGCAACTCCGGTAAGGCGGGCCTGCTCGCCGCGCAGGTGGACGAGAAGGTCGTGAACGCGCTCTGGGAGTACGTCGAGGCCAACCCCGGTGCGGAGGTCACGGTGGATCTGGAGTCGCGCACCGTCAGCGCCGGTGAGGGCGTCGACCGGATCGAGGACTCCTTCACCATCGACGACTACACCCGCTGGCGCCTGCTGGAGGGCCTGGACGACATCGCGATCACGCTGAGCCACGAGGACGACATCGCGGCCTACGAGGCCAAGCGGCTCGCGTTCAAGCCTGCCACGCTCTGAGGCGTTGCTCGGTCCCTGAGGTGCGAGCCTGCGAGCCTCGAAGGGACTCCAACCGCAACTCATTTCGAGGCTCCGCTCGTTCCTCGCTACGCACTGGGGGTACCTCCCGCTTGCGGGGGACAATGAGCGGCATCGACCTATAAACCAGCGGATCCCTAGTAGGGTGCGGGCATGGGTCGATGGTCGGGCATGCCGCAGACGACACGTTGGGTCGTCCGGGTGTTGCGTCCGTGGCTCATGCTCCTGACCAAGCGTGACTGGCAGGGCGCCGAGAAACTGCCGTCCGCGGGCGGCTATGTGCTCGCCCCGAACCACATCTCGCACCTGGACCCGTTCCTCATCTCGCACTTCATGGTCGATCACGGCATCGCGCCGCGGTTCCTCGGCAAGCACACGCTGTTCACGATCCCGCTGTTTGGCCGCATCCTCACCGGAGCCGAGCAGATTCCCGTCTATCGCGGCACCGGCGAGGCGGCCAAGTCGCTGAGCGTGGCCGTCGCGGCGGTCGAGGCCGGCAAGGTCGTCACGATCTACCCCGAGGGCACCATCACGCGCGACCCCGAGGCCTGGCCGATGACCGGCCGCACGGGGGCGGTGCGGGTGGCGCTGTCCAGCGGCCGGCCGCTCATTCCGATGGCCCAATGGGGCACCCAGGACATCCTGTGGCCCTACAGCAAGCGCCTGCGGCTGTTCCCGCGCAAGACGATCCACGTGCGCATCGGCGATCCGCTCGACCTGAGCGACCTGGAGAGCCGCGAACTCACCGAGGACCTCCTGCACGTCGCGACCGAGCGGCTCATGGATGCGCTGACGGCCTTGGTCGCCGACATCCGCGGCGAACTGCCGAGCGGGCCGCGCGTCGAGGTGCGCGAGGTGCAACGGTGGACGAGTATCGACCCGAAGGAGAACTGATGGCAAGGATCGCAGTCATGGGTGCCGGCTCCTGGGGCACCGCGTTCGCGCTGGTACTCGCCGACGCGGGCAACGAGGTGCGCATGTGGGGGCGCCGTCCGGAGCTGTGCGAGGCCATCGCGGCCGGGCACGAGAACACCGACTACCTGCCGGGCATCGCCCTGCCGGCGGCGATCACCGCCTCGCCGGACGCCGCCGTGGCACTCGACGGGGCCGAGGTCGTCATCCTCGCGGTGCCGTCGCAGCAGCTGCGCGCCAACCTCGGCGACTGGGGCGCACACGTGCCCGCCGATGCCGTGCTAGTGAGCCTGATGAAGGGCGTCGAACTCGGCACTCATCTGCGCATGAGCGAGGTCATCGCCGAGTTGACCGGTGCCGGCCCGGAGCGGATCGCCGTGGTCAGCGGCCCCAATCTCGCCCGCGAGATCGCCCTGCGAGAGCCGGCCGCGAGCGTGGTGGCCTGCGCCGACGAGCAGACTGCGATCCGGCTTCAGGGGCTGTGTCACTCGCCGTCCTTCCGTCCGTACACCAACACCGACGTCATCGGCTGCGAGCTGGGCGGTACCACCAAGAACGTCATCGGCCTGGCTGTCGGTGTCGCGGTGGGCCTGGGCTTCGGTGACAACGCCAAGGCGTCGATCATCACTCGCGGCCTGGCCGAGACAACCCGGCTGGGGGTGGCGCTCGGTGCCGATCCGATGACCTTCGCGGGGCTGGCGGGCCTCGGTGACCTGGTGGCCACCTGCTCCTCGCCCCTGTCGCGCAACCGGAGCTTCGGCGAGAAACTGGGGCAGGGGCTGACGGTCGAGGAGGCCGCAGCGCAGATGCGTCAGGTGGCCGAGGGCGTCAAGTCATGTACGTCGGTCAAGGAACTCGCGGGGCTGCACGGGGTGGACATGCCCATCGTCGACGGCGTGGACGCCCTGGTGCAGGGCACCATCACCCCGGCGGAGCTGGTCAAGGCGATGATCTCCCGGCAGACCCAGCCCGAGGTCCGCTGAGCCTGCGTCGCGCCCTTCGAGACTCGACCGCTTGCGGCCTCACACCTCAGGGGCCGGAGAATAATCAGCGGTTTCCTAGAGCCGGTCCAGGCAGCCGGTGATGTCGCCCCAGAGGTCGTCGACGTTCTCGATACCGACCGACATGCGGATGAGTGCCTCGGGCACCGAGGCCGGCTCTCCGGCGTGCCGCCGCCGCCGCTCCCACGTGGTCTCGACCCCGCCGAGGCTCGTCGCGTAGACGATGATCTGGCTGGACTCGGTGAGCGCCTGGGCCGCCTGTGCCCCCGCAGCGACCTCGAAGGAGACCATGCTGCCGAAGCCGGGGTAGCGCACCGCACGGACCTCGGGCCGCCCGCGCAGCCGCGCGGCCAGGGCGGCAGCGTTCTTCTCGGCCCGGTCGAGGCGCACGTGCAGGGTGCGGATGCCGCGCAGCGTCAGGTAGGTCTCCAAGGAGCCGGGCACGCCGCCCAGCGAGGTGCGCCGGGCGATCAGGGCGTGGGCGGCGCGCTCGTCGTGGGTGACGACCGCGCCGAGCAGTACGTCGCTGTGCCCGGAGAGCAGCTTGGAGGCGGAATGGACGACGAAGTCCGCGCCGAGATCGAGCGGCCGCTGCCGCAGCGGCGTCGCCAGCGTGTTGTCCACGGCCACGGCGACCCCGAGCGCGGTGACCGCCGTGCTGATCGCCCGGACGTCGGCCACCTCGAGCAGCGGATTGGTCGGCGACTCCAGCCACACGAGCGCGGCGTCACGGGCCTCGGCGATGACCGCTGCGGTATCGGTCGTGTTGACCAGATGCAACCGGATGAGTCCGTGCTTGGCTCGCCGGGTCAACTCGGACGTGGTGCCGTAGTAGCAGCCGGCCGAGGCGACGACCTTCGCGCCGACCGGCAGTAGTTCCAGCACCGCGACGGTCGCGGCCATCCCGGAGGCGAAGGCGACGGCCGTGCCGCCTTCGAGCGCGCCGATGGCCTCCTCCAGGCCGCTCCAGCCGGAGTGACCCTGTCGCGTGTACTCGGTGTCACCACCGGGCACCAGCGTCGTCGCCAGAGTGATCGGCGCGTTGAGCGGCCCGCCGGGAACCGGATGGGGCCGCCCGGCGGCCACAGCGAGGGTCTCGGGGGAGATCGGCCGTGCGGACACGCTCGCCACTGTGCCACATGGCCGGTTCCTGCGGCCCGCAGCGTATAGGGTCTGGGCGATGACTGCCTCCGACTCCCGCATCCGTGTCAGCCTCGTCTACGGGGGCCGCTCCAGTGAGCACGGCGTCTCCTGCCTCACCGCGCGCGAGGTGTTGTCGGTGATCGACGCCACCCGCTACGACGTGCGCTGCATCGGCATCACGCCGGAGGGCCGCTGGGTCGAGTTCCGCCCGGGCTGGCCGGACCTGGAGCCGGGCCGCCTGCCCCAGGTGCCGGGCGACGCGCCGCCGGTGCCGTGGGAGAGCGTGGCCGAGGCCGACGTGGTCTTCCCGCTACTGCACGGCCCGTGGGGCGAGGACGGTACCCTCCAGGGTCTCTTGGAGATGGCCGGAGTGCGCTATGTCGGGGCCGGGGTCCTGGCGAGCGCCGTCGGCATGGACAAGGTGTTCGCCAAGGCGATCTTCGCCTCGGCGGGCCTGCCGCAGGTGCCGTACGTGCCCATCGAGGGTGCGACGTGGCCGTCTGACCGCGACCGGGTCGAGGCGCGTGTGCGGGCGCTCGGCCTGCCGGTCTTCGTCAAGCCGGCGCGGGCCGGATCGAGTTCGGGCGTGACCCGCGTCGATACGTGGGACGACCTCGTGCCGGCCATCGAGGAGGCGCGCCGCTTCGATCCGAAGGTGCTCGTGGAGGCCGGCTGTGTCGGTGCCCGCGAGGTCGAGTGCGGCATCGTGCAGGGCCTCGACGGCGCGCCCGAGGCCAGTGTCGTCGGCGAGGTGAGCGTGCAGCACGCCGCTCACGCCTTCTATGACTTCGAGGCCAAATACCTCGACGGTACGAGCGCCAACGTGGTGCCCGCCGATCTGCCGCCGACGGTTTCCGAGCGCATCCGTACCTATGCGATCACCGCCTTCGAGGCCATCGGCGGCGAGGGCCTGGCGCGAGTGGACTTCTTCCTCGACGGCGAGGATCTGGTCATCAACGAGATCAACACCCTGCCCGGATTCACCACCTCGTCGATGTTCCCGTCGCTGTGGGAGGCCTCGGGCCTGCCCTATGCCGACCTCGTCGACCGGCTGTTGCAGTTGGCGTTGGCCCGTCCGACCGGACTGCGCTGAGCCGCGCGACCCCGCCTAGGTGACAATGGCCGCTATGCAGACAGCCGATCGCGCGACGCGCGACTTGACCGTGGAGACCGTGGCCGAACTGGGCGAGTTCGCACTCATCGAGCGCATCACGGGCCTGCTCACTGCGGGGGAGGCGGTCGTGGTGGGTGCCGGTGACGATGCGGCGGAGATCACGGTGCAGGGATCGGTGATCGTCTCGACCGACGTCCTGGTCGATCAGCGGCACTTCCGCCGTGACTGGTCGACTGCGCAGGAGGTCGGGCGTAAGGCTGCTGCGGCGAGCATGTCCGACCTCAACGCGATGGGCGGCCGGGCGACGGCGCTGACCGTCGGCCTGACGCTGCCCGGCGATCTGCCGGTCTCCTGGGTCGACGAGTTGACGCGCGGCCTGGTGCAGGAGGCCGGCCAAGTGGGGGCGTCGGTCGTCGGCGGCGACGTCACCGAATCGGAGGTCTTGAGCATCGCCGTCACGGCGGTCGGCCAGGTGGCCCGGAGCGTGCGGCGCGGCGGGGCCATGCCCGGCGATCAGGTCGCCGTCGCCGGACCCCTCGGCCTGGCCGGCGCGGGATTTGCCACGCTGAGCCGCGGATTCCGCTCGCCGCGGGCCGCCGTCGAGGCGCATCGGGTCCCCGCGCCCCCCTACGGCGCCGGCGAGCGCGCCGCCGCTGCGGGAGCCACGGCCATGATCGACGTCAGCGACGGCCTCGTGGGCGACCTGGGGCACGTCGCGGCCGCCAGCGGCGTGCAGATCGACCTCAGCACCGAACGGATTCTGCTGGAGCCGGCGGTCATCACCGTGGCCGAGGCGCTGGGCCGCCAGCCGCTCACCTTTGTCCTGGCCGGCGGCGACGACTATGCCCTCGCCGCGACTTTCCCGGCCGAGGCACCCCTGCCCGAGCCGTGGCAGCGCATCGGCACGGTGCTGCCGGTGCGTCCCGGCGGGCGGCCGGGTGTGACCGTCGACGGCGAGCCGTGGGACGGCGAGTCCGGACACGCTCACTTCCGGTAAGAGGTCCCGCTGATAGGCGGAATCGGGTCGCTGAGGTGCGAGGAGCTTGCGACGAGCCTCGAAGGGACCTAGCCCGCTGTGGGCAGGTCATGTCGTCCTTCACGGCCTCGCTGGTGCCGGGGCGCTGCGGGTCACCCATCCCCTTCCGGGATGGCCCACCGGCACGCTATGTTCGACGCTGTGATGTGATCTACGTCTCATCACGGTGTCGAGGGAGGACCACATGCCGAGAGGCCCACTCACCAGAGGTGCCGCCGTAGCGGCCGCGATACTGCTCCTGGTCTCGTGCGGAGTGACGCGCGGCGACCAGAGCCGCGACATGACGATGATGATCCCGAACAGTCCCGGCGGCGGCTACGACCTCACCGGCCGCGCGGCCGTGCGCTGCATGGAAGACGGCGACCTCACCGGCGGCACTTTCGAGGTCGCCAACATCATCGGCGCGGGCGGCTCGGTCGCCACGGCGCAGCTGATGAACAGCGCCGGTGACGAGCAGGTGATGATGACCATCGGACTCGGCGTTGTCGGTTCGCTGTACTCCTTCGGTGCCGACTACCGCCTGCAGGACGCGACACCGCTGGCGTTGCTGATCGAGGAGTCCGAGGGCATCCTCGTCCCGGCCGACTCGCCGTTCGAGACCGTCGGCGACTTTGTGGCGGCCTGGACCGCCGACCCGTCCTCGGTGACGACCGGCGGCGGATCGTCGCCGGGCGGGCCGGACCATCTGTTCCCGATGCAGCTGGCTGCCGAACTCGGTATCGACCCGAAGGACGTGCGCTTCGTCTCCTACGACGGTGGCGGCGCGCTCAAGACCGCCCTGCTCGGCGAGAAGATCGACGCCGGCTTCTCCGGCCTCGGCGAGTTCGAGGGACAGATTGCCGACGGCGAGCTGCGTGTCCTGGCGGTCTCCGGGGAGCAGCGTTCGGAGTCGACGGTGCTGGCCGATGTGCCGACGCTGATGGAGTCGGGGATCGACTTCAGCTTCATCAACTGGCGCGGCGTCCTCGGCCCGCCGGACCTGCCGCAGAAGCGCCGCGACGAACTCATCGGCTACCTGGAGGAGTTGCACAGCACCCCGTGCTGGCAGGACGCGCTGGCGGCGAACGGCTGGACCGATGCCTTCATCACCGGCGACGACTTCGAGGAGTTCTTGATCGACCAGGACGAGCGCGTCTCGACGACGCTGGAGGAGTTGGGGCTGGTATGACGAACGAGACACACGTCGACAAGGCGCAATACGGCCTGGCCGCAGGGCTGGGCGTGGTCGGTGCCTACACGATCTACGACGCGACGACGCTGTCGGTGGGCTTCGCTGATCCGGTCGGGCCTCGGGTGTTCCCCTACGTCATCGGCTCGGTCATGGTGGTGCTCGCGGTGCTGCTGGCCGTGGCGACGGCGCGCGGCGACCGGCCCGAAGCCGCCGACGGCGAGGACATCGACCTCACGACGCCGGCCGACTGGGTCACCGTGCTCAAGCTCGTTGGCGTACTCGTGGTCAACATCGCGCTGGTCAACACGCTCGGCTGGGCGATCACCGGGGCGATCCTGTTCGCCGGATGCACGTGGGCGCTGGGCAGCCGCACCTACCTCAAGGACATCCTCATCGGCACGGTCCTCTCGGTGGGCAGCTGGTACTTCTTCTACGTCGGACTCGACATCCCGCTGACGCCGGGCATCCTGGACGGGATCCTCTGATGGAGAACCTCGAACTGCTGTGGGGCGGCCTGCAGACGGCCCTGACCCCGGAGAATCTCATGTGGGCCGCCATCGGCGTCCTGCTCGGCACCTTCGTCGGTGTCCTGCCCGGCATCGGCCCGGCGATGGCGGTGGCACTGCTGCTGCCGGCCACCTACGGGCTGGAGCCGACGGCCGCGTTCATCATGTTCGCCGGCATCTACTACGGCGGCATGTACGGCGGATCGACCACCTCGATCCTGCTCAACACCCCCGGCGAGTCCGCCTCGGTGATGACCGCGCTCGAAGGCAACAAGATGGCCAAGCGCGGCCGGGCGGCCCAGGCCCTCGCCACGGCGGCCATCGGTTCGTTCGTCGCGGGCACCATCGGCACGCTGCTCGTGGTCTTCTTCGCCCCGGCAATGGCCAAGGTGGCGGTCAAGATCGGCGCGCCGTCGTACTTCGCGATCATGCTGCTGGCCATCGTCTTGGTGACGGCGGTGCTCGGGGCGTCCAAGCTGCGCGGGTTCATCGCGCTGTTCATGGGCCTGACCATCGGCCTGGTCGGACTCGACCTGTCGACCGGCCAGCCGCGGCTCAACCTCGATCAGCCGCTGCTGGCCGACCGGCTCGACATCGTCGTGGTGGCCGTCGGCATCTTCGCGCTCGGTGAGGCGCTGTGGGTGGCCGCGCATCTGCGCCGCAAGCCGTTGGAGGTCATCCCCACCGGCCGGCCGTGGATGGGCAAGGACGACTGGCGGCGCTCGTGGAAGCCGTGGCTACGCGGCACGGCGCTCGGCTTCCCGTTCGGCGCGGTCCCGGCTGGCGGCGCGGAGACGCCGACGTTCCTGTCGTACGTGCTGGAGCGGCGGCTTGCCAAGGACGGCCACGAGTTCGGCAACGGTGCCATCGAGGGCGTCGCCGGACCGGAGGCGGCCAACAACGCCTCGGCTGCGGGCACCTTCGTCCCGCTGCTGGCGTTGGGCCTGCCGGTGACCGCCACCGCGTCGATCATGCTCGCCGCGCTGACCGGCTACGGCATCCAGCCCGGCCCGCAGCTCATGGAGACCCATTCGGACCTGGTCTGGACGCTGCTGGCCAGCCTGCTCATCGGCAACACGCTGCTGCTGGTGCTCAACTTGCCGCTCGCCCCGGTCTGGGCGCGGTTGTTGCGCACCCCGCGGCCGTACCTGTACGCGGGCATCCTGTTCTTCGCCTCGCTCGGTGCCTACACGGTCAAGCAGCAGCCGTTCGACCTGATCCTGCTGTTGCTGTTCGGTCTCATGGGCCTGGCGATGCGGCGCTTCGGGCTGCCGGTGCTGCCGTTGATCCTCGGGGTCATCCTGGGGCCGTTGATGGAGACCAAGATGCGTGAGGCGATGGCGATCTCCGACGGCAAGGCGTCCGCATTGTTCAGCGAGCCGCTGGCGGTCGTCGTGTACGTCATGATCGGATTGGCGCTGGTGGGGTCGTTCGTCTCGGCCCGCAAGGCGTCACGGAGCAGCGAGGAGACAGCATGACGATCGTCGTGGCGTATGCGCCCGATCAGTTCGGCGCGGCGGCCCTGGACGCGGCCCTGGAGTTGGCGGCGGCCGGGCCGGAGCGCCGCCGGGTGGTGGTGGTCAACGCGACCAAGGGCGATGCCCTGGTGGACGCGCGTTTCGCCGATGCGGCCGACCTGGTCTCCCTCGAGTCGGTGCTCGCCGAGGCCTCGGTGCCGACGGAGTTGCGTCAGCCGGTGGGTGCCGATGCCGCCGACGCGGTGCTCGACGTCGCCGGGGAGGTCGGGGCGAGCGTGGTCGTGGTCGGTCTGCGGCCGCGGACGCCGGTCGGCAAGATGCTCATGGGCAGCGTGGCCCAGCGCATCCTGCTCGACGCGACGATGCCGGTGCTGGCCGTCAAGCCGGGGCAGCCTCGTCCGTGGTGACCTCGTCGCCGGTCTCGGTCTGCGGAGGCAGTTCGCAGTAGCCGTCGTGGCACACCGGCGCACCCGTGTCGCCGACCTGCTCGAAGCGGCCGGCCGGTGCCGTCACGCCGGCTCCTGTGCCGCGCGGCGCAGGGCCTCGGCGAACACCGCCGGTTCCTGGGCGCCCGAGACGGCGAAGCGTCCGCCGACGACGAAGAACGGCACCGCGCCGATGCCGTATTCGACGGCTTGGCGCTGATCGGCGCGGACGTCTTCGAGGTAACGGTCCTCGGTCAGCGCCGCAGTGACTTCGGCTGCGTCGAGGCCGACGTCGGCCGCCAGTGCGGCGATCTGCTCGATGCGGTTGAGGTCGCGGCCCTCCTCGAAGTAGGCCCGCAACAGCCGTTCCTTGAGTTCGACCTGGCGGCCCCGCGCCTTGGCCAGGTGCAAGGCTTGGTGGGCTAGGACGGTGTTGGCGTGGCGCAGCGCCGCGAAGTCGTAGGCGAGGCCCTCTCCGGCGGCGATCTCGGTCATCTGGGCGAGCATGTGCTCGGCCTGGGGCTGGGGGATGCGCTTGTGCTCGGCGAGGAACTGCGCCTCGCTGCCGGCGTAGCTGACCGGGGTGTCGGGGGAGAGTTCGAAGGAGTGGTACTCGACCTCGACCTCGCCGCCGAACTCGGCGGCCCCCTGCTCGAAGCGGCGCTTGCCCACGAAGCACCAGGGACAGGCGATGTCGGACCAGATGTCGACCTTGACCGTTGGACTCATGGCACAGTCAACTCTCGTGAGGCCCAACCTGTTCCCCGGCACCCGGCCCGCTTCGGCGAGAATGACGTTGTGAACCATGCTCTCGAAGACCTGCAGGCCCGCGGACTGATCGCGCACTCCACCGACCTCGGCGCGTTGAGCGAGGCGATGGACGCCGGACCGGTCACCTACTACGTCGGCTTCGACCCGACCGCGCCCAGCCTGCACGTCGGCAACCTGCTGCAGCTCCTGACGGCCCGCCGGCTCCAGCTGGCCGGCCATCGCCCGTTGATCCTGGTCGGCGGCTCGACGGGCCTGATCGGCGATCCGAAGCAGTCCGGCGAGCGCGTGATGAACAGCAAGGAGACGGTCGCCGAGTGGGTCGAGCGGATTCGGTCCCAGGTGGCCCAGTTCGTCTCCTTCGAGGGGGACAACGCCGCACTGGTGGTCAACAACCTGGACTGGACGAGCCAGCTCAACACCGTCGACTTCCTGCGCGACATCGGCAAGCACTTCCCCGTGAACCGCATGCTGGCTCGCGACGTGGTGGCGAGCCGGCTGGAGTCCGGGATCAGCTACACCGAGTTCAGCTACGTCCTGCTGCAGGCGCTGGACTTCCTCGAGCTGCACCGCCGTCACGGTTGCGTGCTGCAGACCGGCGGCAGCGACCAGTGGGGCAACCTCACCGGCGGTGTCGAGCTGATCCGCCGGGCCGAGGGTGCCAGGGTGCACGCGCTGGCGACCCCGCTCATCACCAAGGCCGACGGCACCAAGTTCGGCAAGACCGAGACCGGCACGATCTGGCTCGATCCTGCGTTGATGAGTCCCTATGCCTTCTACCAGGCCTGGATCCAGGCCGAGGACTCCAAGGTGGGCGACTACCTCAAGCAGTTCACTTTCGTCCCGGTCGAGGAGGTCGACGCGCTCATGTCCGAGCACGAGCAGGCGCCGGGACGGCGGCTTCCGCAGCGCCGGCTGGCGCGCGAGCTGACGACCCTGGTCCACGGCGCGGCTGAGACCGAGGCGGCCGAACTCGCCGCCGGCGCCCTCTTCGGCCGCGGAGACCTCGCGGACCTGCCGGAGTCGACGCTGGCCGCCGCCCTGGCCGAGGCGGGGCGGGCCGAACTCGACGTGGCGGCCAGTCTCACCGACGCACTGGTGGCCACGGGGCTGTGCGAGAGCCGTTCGGCGGCCCGTCGTGCGGTCGCCGACGGCGGCGCGTACGTCAACAACGAGCGGGCTTCCGATCCCGACCAGGCCCTCGCCGATCTGCCCGCGCTGCACGGCTCGTGGCTGGTCTTACGCCGTGGTAAGCGCCAGATTGCAGGCGTGAAACTCGGTTCCTCCTGAATGTGGTGCGCATCACACCGTTTCGATTTGACCGATCGGGAAACGTCCGCGTAATGTTCTTCTTGTTGCTCGGCACGGCGGAGCGCAAGGCCAGGAGGCCGGGCGCTCGGAGCCAGCAGCCACTCCAACCGAAACGGCTAACGCCAGGAACGCTCTCAGCACTGGGAGTATGATCCGGAAACTAGCCGCTGACAACGGCGAGTGATATCGGAGAGATTCACCCGGTTTGACCGGTGAGCCTCAGACGGTGTAGGTTAGAACAGTTGCCCCGAGCGGGTGGCCCTCCGACCGAGGGTTACTCGCAGGTGTGCGTCTGATCCTTGAGAACTCAACAGTGTGCCAAAAGTCGACGAATAATCAGTACAACCCCCGTCGGCAACAGACTTCGGTCTGATGTCGTCGAGGACAATTCCGACAAATTGATTGTCAGCAATCAGTTCGTCAGGAATCAACTCAAGTTGTTGACCCGGTTTCGACCGGGGAATTTTTCAACGGAGAGTTTGATCCTGGCTCAGGACGAACGCTGGCGGCGTGCTTAACACATGCAAGTCGAGCGGTAAGGCTCCTTCGGGAGTACACGAGCGGCGAACGGGTGAGTAACACGTGAGCAATCTGCCCTTCTCATCGGAATAACCATTGGAAACGATGGCTAATGCCGAATACGACCTCCTTTCGCATGATCGGAGGTGGAAAGCTCCGGCGGAGAAGGATGAGCTCGCGGCCTATCAGCTTGTTGGTGGGGTAATGGCCCACCAAGGCGACGACGGGTAGCCGGCCTGAGAGGGTGACCGGCCACACTGGGACTGAGACACGGCCCAGACTCCTACGGGAGGCAGCAGTGGGGAAT
>NZ_JASGDU010000037.1:0-29927 GCF_047607065.1 Aeromicrobium sp. | reverse complement strand
GTTCGCCCTTCGAGGCTCGCTCGTTCCTCGCTCGCACCTCAGGGACCCGGTTGCCCCCGGTCGTTGAGGTGCGAGGCCGCCCGCGGCCGAGCCTCGAAACGACCACACCACCCGCGGTAGGCCCCTTCGCCCTTCGAGGCTCGCTCGTTCCTCGCAGCACCTCAGGGACCCGGTTGCCCCGGGGTCGTTGAGGTGTGAGGCCGCCCGCAGCCGAGCCTCGAAACGACCACACGCGGCACCTCAGGGACCGAGGTCGCCTATCCGCGCGTGCTCGACGCACGAGAGACATGTCAGTGAGAGGTCCTAGGATCGTCGGCATGCACCTCGCCATCGCCGGGTCGGTCGCCGCCGATCACCTACAGACCTTCGCGGGTCAATTCTCCGACTCCCTGGTGCCCGACCAACTCGACAAGCTCTCGGTCTCTTTCCTGGTCGCCGACCTCGACATCCGTCGCGGCGGATGCGCCGGCAATATCGCCTTCGCGCTGGCCAACCTCGGTCAGCGGCCGACACTGGTGGCTGCGGTCGGTAAGGACTTCGTCGAGCAGGGCTACCAAGCATGGCTGGAAAACGCGGGCGTCGATTGCTCTTCCGTCCACGTCTCCGAGACGCTGCACACCGCGCTGTGCACCATCACCACGGACGAAGCCCATGCGCAGGTCGTTACCTTCTATCCCGGTGCCATGTCCGAGGCCCGCTTCATCGACGTGGCCGCCCTCCACGCTGACAGGCCCATCGACCTGCTGCTGATCGGCCCGGACGATCCCGACGCGATGCTGCGCCACACGCAGACCGCGCGCGAGATCGGCCTGCCGTTCGTGGCCGACCCGTCGCAGCAGCTCGCCTGGGCCGACGGCGACCTCATCCGCCAGCTCATCGAGGGTGCGGCCTACCTGTTCACCAATGATTACGAGGCGGCCTTGGTCGAGCAGAAGACCGGCTGGAGCGCCGAGGAGGTCAAGGCCGCCGTGGGCGTGCAGGTCATCACTCGCGGCAAGGACGGCGTGACGGTCATCGACGCAGACGGCACCCGTATCGAGGTCCCCGCGCTCGCGGGCGTCGAGGCCGCCGACCCCACGGGCGTCGGCGACAGCTTCCGTGGCGGCTTCCTCGCCGGACTCGCCGCCGGACTCGACCTACAGACCTGTGCGCAGATCGGTTGCACCATCGCCGCGAGCGTTGTCGAGACCACCGGTACGCAGGAGTACACGCTGGAGCGCGAGACCTTCCTGGCCCGCTTCGCGGCGGCCTACGGCGCCGAAGCCGGTGAGCGTGTTGCCCAGGCTCTCGCCGTGTCGTAGCAAGGTCCCCCTTACCTAGGACAGAGGCCTTCCCTGGAGTAGGGTGCATCTGTCAATCGCGTGACGGTCTCTCGAAGCAGAAAGGCGCCCCGGTGGGTCGGTTGAAGTTGGCGGTTATCGCCCTCGTGGCAGTCGCATTGAGCGGTTGCTCTCCCGTTGACGACTCGGATATCAAGCGTCTTGCGCTTCCGGTCGCCGGCAGTGACCGCACCGATGAGGTGTGGAACGTCTGGCTGGGTGCCTGGATCGCCTGCCTGGTGGTCTTCCTGCTGGTCTTTGGCCTCATGGTCTGGTGCATGGTCCGCTACCGGCGTCGCAGCGACGACGAGGTCCCGGCGCAGGTGCGCTACAACCTGCCGATCGAGGCGCTGTACACCTTCGCCCCGGTCATCATCGTGGCGGTGTTCTTCTTCCACACCGTCACGGCACAGAACGCGATCCTCGAGGATGTCGACCACCCCGACCACACCATCGAAGTCGTCGGCTCGAAGTGGCAGTGGGCCTTCAACTACCTCGACGAGGAGTCGACAGGCGGCGAAGACGTCTACGCCTTCGGTACCCCGGACCATCCGGCCGAGTTGGTCCTCCCTGTCGATGAGAGCATCCGTTTCGAGTTGAAGTCGCCCGATGTCATTCACTCGTTCTGGATCCCCGAGTTCTACTTCAAGATGGACGTCGTTCCGGGCAAGGTGAACCACTTCGACGTGACCCCGACGGAGACCACCACCGACTACGACGGCATCGGATCGGACGATCCGCAGGACTACTACGTCGGTCGTTGCGCCGAACTCTGCGGCCTGTACCACTCGCGCATGATCTTCCGGGTGTACGTGGTCTCCCCGGAGGACTACCAGGCCTATCTCACCTCGCTGCAGGACAAGGGCCAGATCGGCCGTCCCGACGGCGCCGCCGAAGCCGACACGATTGCCGGTCTGGACACCGAAGGAGCCGAGCACTGATGGCTACCACTACTGCCGCCTTCGACGCGGGCGATGCGCACGTCGCTCACGTTCCGGCAGGCCGCACGCTGGCGCAGCGGGTTGTGACCTGCCTGACGACGACCGATCACAAGGTCATCGGCAACATGTACATGGTCACGTCGTTCACGTTCTTCCTGATCGGCGGCGTCATGGCGCTGGTGATGCGCGCTGAGTTGGCCCGGCCCGGCACCACCTTCGTCGACGACGAGACCTTCAACCAGTTGTTTACGATGCACGGCACCGTGATGCTGCTGATGTTCGCGACGGCGCTGTTCTTCGGCTTCGCCAACGCGATCATGCCCCTGCAGATCGGTGCGCCGGACGTGGCGTTCCCACGCTTGAACATGTTCAGTTACTGGCTGTACCTGTTCGGTTCGCTCATCGCGCTGTCGGGCTTCTTCACCCCCAGCGGCGCGGCCAGTTTCGGCTGGTTCGCCTATGCCCCGCTGTCGGACGGCGTGAACTCGCCGGGCGTCGGCGGCGACCTGTGGGTCATGGGCCTGTACATGTCGGGTGTCGGCACCATCTTGGGTGCGGTCAACTTCGCCACGACGATCTTCTGCATGCGCGCCCCGGGCATGACGATGTTCCGCATGCCGATCTTCGTGTGGAACACCCTCATCACCAGCCTGCTGGTGCTCATCGCCTTCCCGATCTTCGGCGCGGCGCTGCTGGCTCTCGGTGCAGACCGCATGTTCGGTGCGCACGTCTTCGACGCCGCCAACGGTGGACCGATCATGTGGCAGCACCTGTTCTGGTTCTTCGGTCACCCCGAGGTCTACATCATCGCGCTGCCGTTCTTCGGCATCGTCTCGGAGATCTTCCCGGTCTTCGCCCGTAAGCCGATCTTCGGCTACGTCGGGCTGGTCGGTGCGACGCTGATGATCGCGGCGCTGTCGGTCGCGGTGTGGGCGCACCACATGTACGTGACCGGCTCGGTCGACCTGGCGTTCTTCAGCTTTATGACCTTCCTCATCGCGGTGCCTACCGGCGTGAAGTTCTTCAACTGGATCGGCACGCTCTGGGGCGGAAGCCTGTCCTTCGACACGCCGCTGATCTGGTCGCTGGGCTTCCTGACGACCTTCCTCTTCGGCGGCCTGACCGGCGTCATCTTGGCCTCCCCGGCGCTGGACTTCCAGTTGTCGGACTCCTACTTCGTCGTGGCGCACTTCCACTACGTCGTCTTCGGCACGGTCGTTTTCGCGATGTTCGCGGGCTTCTACTTCTGGTGGCCCAAACTCACCGGTCGCATGCTCGACGAGAAGCTGGGCAAGATCCACTTCTGGCTGCTGTTCATCGGCTTCCACCTGACGTTCCTCGTACAGCACTGGCTGGGCATCGAGGGTATGCCGCGTCGCTACATCGACTACGCGCCGAGCGACGGCTTCACGACGCTCAACGAGATCTCGACTATCGGTGCCTTCCTGCTCGGCTCGTCGATGATCCCGTTCTTCTACAACATCTGGAAGTCGCGCAAGTCCGAGCCGGTCGGCCTGGACGACCCGTGGGGCTGGGGCCGCTCGCTGGAGTGGGCCACGAGTTCCCCGCCGCCTCGCCACAACTTCCTCTCGCTGCCGCGGATCCGGTCCGAAAGTCCCGCCTTCGATCTGCACCATCCCGAGATCGCCTCGCTGGAGTTGCACGACAACCCGGGCGAGACGCAGACCATCGCCGACGCCCCGAACGTCGAGGGCAAGCCGGGCACAAAGGAGTCCTGAGCGAATATGAAGGCCGAACTCTGGACCATCGTCTCCTGCGCGGTGTTCTTTGCCCTGATCGCGCCGATCTACTGGGTGCTGACCAGTGACCCGACCGGCTCGGTGGCACTCGTGATGACCACGCTGCTGTGTGTGCTCATCAGCTTCTACCTCGCCGTCGTAGCCCGGCAGATCCCGCCGCGTCCAGAAGACCTGCCCGATGCGGAGATCCTCGACGGTGCCGGCGAGCTGGGCTTCTTCCCGGCGTCGAGTTGGTGGCCGCTGTGGGCGGCGCTGGCTTTCGCCACAGTGGTCCTGGGTGTCGTCTTCGGCTGGTGGCTGTTCATCATCGGTGCGGGCCTCGGTGCCATCGCCGTGGTCGGCTGGGTATTCGAGTTCTACCGCGGCATTCATCGTCACTGACGTTCTCGCGTAGAATGGGCGGGTGAATAAGTTCGCCTGCCTGTGCCTGGCACTGCTGTTGTCCCTGGTCACTGCCTGCTCCGGTAGTGGTGGCGGTGGATCGAAGTCCGACGTCGCCGATCCGGCTGCGCTGACGATCAATGTCGACGACGGAGCCGTCGATGTCGACGTGGCCACGCTGGCCTCAGTCGAGGTCGAACACGGCACACTCGACGAGGTGACACTGACCGCAGGCGACGGTTCCACGATCAGCGGTGAGATCGCCGACGGGGTGTGGACGGCGTCGGCGCGTCTGGAGCCGGCGACGTCGTACATCCTTGTGGCGAAGGCAACCGGCGACGACGGTAAGTCGGTCGAGGAGACACGGGCGTTCACCGCGATGGCCGTCGCGGAGGATCAGCAGATTTATCCTTCGGTGGCTCCGCTCGCGGGGGAGACCGTTGGCGTGGGTATGCCCGTAGTCGTCCTCTTCGATCATCCGGTCACCGACCGTGCGGCCTTTGAGCAGCACATGCACGTGGCCAGCACGCCGGAGCAGAACGGCAGCTGGTACTGGCTTTCCGACAGTGAGGCCCATTGGCGCCCGGAGGTGTACTGGCAGGCCGGCACGACCGTTCAGGTGCAGTTGGATCTCAACAGCGTCCCGGCCGGCGATGGGCGTTACGGCCAAGAGAGCCGTACCATCGACTTTTCGGTCGGCAGCGCGAACATCTACACCGTTGACATCGCTGGCCATACGATGACCGTCGAGCGCGACGGTCAGCTGGTCAAGACCTTGCCGGTTACCACAGGGGACTCGACGCATCAGACGCGAGTCGGCACCAAGATCATCATGGAGAAGAGTCCCAGCGTCGACATGGATGCTGCCACCACGGGCGTCGACAGCGAAGATCCGGGCTACTACCGAGTCGAGGGAGTCAAGTGGGCAATGCGGCTGACCAATTCGGGGGAGTTCATCCACGCCGCGCCGTGGTCGGTTGCTTCGCAGGGTAACGCCAACGTGAGCCACGGGTGTACCGGTATGAGCACGGAGAATGCCGGGTGGCTGTACGGCCAGGCGCTGCGCGGTGACGTGGTGACCTTCATCAACGGGACACGTCAGTTGGAGGCCCACAACGGCTGGACCGACTGGAACGTCTCCTGGGAGGAATACCAGAAGGGTTCGGCGCTGTACGAGGCCGCTCCCGCCGCCTGAGGGGGGCCTTGGAGGGTCATCCGCTGGCGCGGTACGGACAAGGAGCCCTTAGCCGGCCCTCGTGGTACCGGAGCGGACCGAGTCTGAGGGGACGCCACCGGGACCCGGCCCCTGAGGTGCGAGCGCAGCGAGCCTCGAAGGGCACAGCACCACAGCTCATTTCGAGGCTCCGCTCGTTCCTCGCTCCGCGCCTCAATGAGCGGTGTCGCCTCTATTCTCAAGCGTATCCAGAGGAAGCACGCGGAGAGGGAGACCCGTGCCCCTCAGGTGCGAGCGCAGCGAGCCTCGAAGGGACCACCGCATCTGGCTTCGAGGCTCGTTCGCACCTCAGCCAGCGGCCTATCTGCGCACGCTCTTAGCGTGACAAACAACGAGGCCCCGGCTTCTCCCGTGAGGGGAGGGCCGGGGCCTCATTTGCGGCCGAGGTGTTGCGGCTCAGTGCACCTTCGGGACACCCGCGTCGGAGACGCCCTGGAAGTCCTCGCCATGCTCGTTGGGGTGACCGTCGAAGTGCGACAGGTGCTCTTCTGCGTGATGCACCTCGGACGCGGTGGGCTTGTCGAGAACGCCGCCTCCGTAGTAGAGCTTGCGCAACTTCGCCCGGACCTTTGCGCGCAGCCCCTTCGGCGCGGCGACACCATTAGCGTCCACCAATTCGGGGGCCTCGATGGCCGGCACGCGCTCACGGGCCGTGAGCGCGTACTGCTGGCCCACCGGCAGGGGAGCGTGACGCTCGCTGTAGCCGCCCGAAGGCGACCGCTCGATGACACCGGTCTCGTAGCCGTGCAGCACGAGATCGTGGTCGCGGTACTGCAAGCCGATGCAGATGCGCTTGGTGATGAGGAACGCGATGACCGGGAAGAGGAAGAACCCGAAGCGGAAGATCCAGGTCAAGACGAACACGTCGAGGTGGAACTTCGTGGCAATGATGTCGTTGCCGCCGGCCATGAGGCCCACCAGGTAGGCGGTGATGCCGGCGACGCCGAGCGCGGTACGGGCGGGGGCGTCACGCGGGCGCTCCAGGAGATGATGCTCACGGTCGTCACCGGTGATCCAGCGCTCCAGGAAAGGCCAGATCGCCAGCGAAGTGAACAGCAGGCCCAGGCCGCCCATACCTGGGATGAAGATGTTCCAGCTGAACGTCCAGCCGAACAGGTTCCACTCCCAGTTGGGCATGATGCGCACCAAGCCCTCGGAGAAGCCCATGTACCAGTCCGGCTGCGAACCTGCCGTGACCTCCGACGGGTTGTACGGGCCGTACGCCCACACCGGGTTGATCTGGATGAGCGCCGCGAACAGGGCGGTGAAGCCGAACACGACGAAGAAGAAGCCGCCAGCCTTGGCCGCGTACACCGGCAGCATGGGGTAGCCGACGACGTTGTCGTTGGTGCGTCCGGGGCCGGCCCATTGCGTGTGCTTGTGATACACGAGCAGCAGCATGTGCGCCGCGATGAGGCCCAGGATCAGCGCCGGGACCAGCAGGATGTGCGCCATGTACAGGCGGGGGATGATGACCTCGCCGGGGAACTCGCCGCCGAAGAGGAAGAACTCGATGTACGAGCCGACGAACGGCACCGACCTGATCAGGCCGTCGACGAAGCGCAGGCCCGTGCCCGAGAGCAGGTCGTCGGGCAGCGAGTAGCCGGCGAAGCCCTCGACCATGCCGAGCACCAGCAGGCCGATACCGATCAGCCAGTTGATCTCACGCGGCTTGCGATACGCGCCGGTGAAGAACACGCGCATCATGTGGATCATCATCGCCGCGACGAACAGCGCCGCCGCCCAGTGGTGGATCTGCCGCATGAGCAGGCCGCCGCGGATGTCGAAGGAGATGTCGAGGGTCGAGGCGTAGGCCTGGGACATCTCGATGCCCTTGAGCGGCTCGTAGGAGCCGTCGTAGACCGTCTCGGCCATGCTCGGCTGGAACCACAGGGTCAAGAAGGTGCCCGAGATGAGCAGGACGACGAAACTCCACAGCGCGATCTCGCCGAGCATGAACGACCAGTGCTCGGGGAAGATCTTGCGCATGTTCTTGCGCGCGATGCCGGCCAGGCCGAGGCGGTCGTCGAGCCAGCCGACCGGACCGGCGGCCTTCTTGCCGAGCTTGGTGTCCTGGATGTCGGTGTAGGTGTCCGTCGTCATCACTTCTCACCCCGGCCGTTCTTCTCGTCGAGCTTCTTCTGGTCGCGTGCCAACTCGGGGTAACTCGGGGTCACGATGTCGAGGAAGTCGCTCATGGCGATGATGTAGCCCTCTTCGTCGAGGCCGAGTGGCAACTGGGGGAGCGGACGGTACGCCGGGCCGAAGACGACCTTGCCATTGTCGGCCAGGTCGAAGGTCGACTGGTGGCAGGGACACAGCAGGTGGTGCGTCTGCTGCTCCCACAGGGAGATCGGGCAGCCGACGTGGGTGCAGATCTTCGAGTAGCACAAGATGCCGTCGATGCCCCAGTTCTCCTTGCCCTTCTCCGGGGTGATGTCCTCGGGACGCATGCGCACGACGATCACGGCAGCCTTGGCCTTAGCGGCGAGCAGCTCGTGGCCGTGGACCTCGGCGTGCTCTTCACCCTCGGCGGGGAAGAACGCGGCGGGCTCGGCGTTGACCAGCTGGCCGACCTCCAGGTCCGACGGCTTCATCGGCAGGCCGGAGATGTCGTTGACGACGCGCATGCCCTTGCGCCACACGGTCTGGGTGTGGCCGTGGGGGAGCGGGCCGAGGTCACGCAGCAAGAAGACGCCGGGCAGAGCCAGCGCCCCCACGGCACCGAGCAGCGAGTTACGGATCAGCGGGCGGCGGCCGATCTGCGACTCCTTGATGCCGGCGTTGAGGTCGGCCAGGACTGCGGCGCGGTCATCCTCGGAGGAAGCCGCCGGGTGGCGAAGTTCGACCATCTCGTGATCGGACATGATCTTCTTGGCCCACTGGATGATGCCGATGCCGATGAGCAGCAGTGCACCGCCGAGGGTTGCGCCGAGTGCGAAGTTCTGCGCCGACCAACCCAGGAAGGTCTGGTCGAAGTCGACGACGACGTAGGCGACACAGAAGCCGACGGCCAGCAGCGCCGCCGCAGCGAACATCAGCGAGATCTGGCGCTCGGTGCGCCGGGCCTGCGCCTCGTCGACATCGGTGACCCGGTAGGCGTGCTCGGGCAGGCCCGGATCGGCGATGGGCTCGGCGACTGCGGGGGTCGCGTCGCCGCCGTGGTGATCGAGTTCGCTCACTGCTGCGTTCCCTTCGGCTTCTTGGTCGAACGGGTGCCGTGCGCCGCGATCCAGATCGCGAAGCCGACGAGGAGGCCGATGCCGAAGACCCAGATGAACAGGCCGTCGGCCACCGGGCCGATGCCGCCGCCGCCCATGCCGCCGTAGTTCGGCTGCTCCTGGACCGCCTTGATGTAGGCGATTACGGCGCGCTTGTCCTCGGGGGTGATGACGTCGTCGGAGAAGACCGGCATCTGCTGCGGGCCGGTCTGCATGGCCTCGAAGATGTGCTTGGCGCTGACGCCCTCCAGCGTGGGGGCGAAGCGGCCGCCGGGCAGGGCACCACCGGCACCGACGGAGTTGTGGCAGGCCGTGCAGTTGGTGCGGAAGAACTCACCGCCGAGGCTGATCTCCTCGGCCGAGGCGCTCTCATAGTCGAGGTATTCCTCCTCGGGAATGGACGGGCCGGGTGCCAGCGAGGCGATATACGCCGCAAGCTGGCTGATCTCCTCGTCGGTGTACTCGACGGCCTTGCGCGGCGCTTGCGGCGAGGTCTGGCCCATCGGCATGCGGCCGGTGCCGACTTGGAAGTCGACCGCCGCGGCACCGACGCCGATCAGCGACGGGCCGTAGTTGCCGCCGCCGTCGGACACGACGCCCTCGGCGTTCTGGCCGTGGCAGCTAGCGCAGCCGATCACGAACAACTGGCGGCCGGCCTCGACGTCCTCCAACGACGAGGAGGTCTCTTCGGCCGTCGCGCCCTTGGGGGCGAAGGCCAGGTAAAGGACGGCGGCGACCCCGAGCGCCCCGAGGATCACAAAGACGCCGGCCAGGGGGTGCCGTCGCCAAGTCGACAAGGTGCGCACCGGGTACCTCAATTCCGTTGTTGTGAACGTCGACAGAGTATCCGCGCGCGTACGCGGGTTATTGACTTAGGTGAGCCTTGCTCAGCGCAGGAGATAGATGGACGCGAAGAGGGCCACCCAGACGACGTCGACGAAGTGCCAGTAGTACGACACGACGATGGCGCTGATGGCTTGTTCGTGGGTGAACTTGCGGGTCACGAAGGTGCGTCCGATGACCAGGAGGAACGCTAGGAGACCGGCGACGACGTGCATGCCGTGGAAGCCGGTGGCGAGGTAGAAGAGGCTGCCGTAGGCCGACGAGGACAGCGTCACGCCGTGGTGTACCAGCTCGGCGTACTCGGTGGCCTGGCCGCCGATGAACACCGCGCCCATGAGGAACGACAGGACGAACCATTCGCGCATGCCCCACTGGCCGATGTTGAGCAGCGAGCCACTGCGTCCGGCCTTGCCGCGGGCCGCCGCGAACACGCCGAACTGACAGGTGACCGAACTCAGCACGAGGACCGTCGTGTTCGCCGCAGCGAACGGCACGTTGAGTTTCTCGGTCTGGATCGCCCACAGTTCGGGGGTCACGTTGCGGACCGTGAAGTACGCCGCGAACAGGGCCGCGAAGAACAGCAGGTCGCTGGACAGCCAGATGATCGTGCCGACCGTCACCATGGACGGGCGGCCCTCCTGGCCGTGGAGTCGGGAAGCGGGAATCGCAGAGGTAGTCGCCACGGGGTCATTATGTACGATTCGCTGGTGCGAAGTGACCGCCCCCTGCGTGTCCTTGTCTACGGCGACGACCGCGACGTTCGAGCCGCCGTGATCGGTGCCCTCGGCGAGCGGCCCCACCCCGATCTCCCGCCGCTGGAATTCAAGGAGACGGCGACCGAACCGATGGTGCTGCGGACGCTCGAGGCGGCCGGAGCGGTCGATCTGGTCATCCTGGACGGCGAGGCGGTTCCCGTCGGCGGCCTGGGCCTGGCCCGGCAGATCAAGGACGAGATCTTCCACGCGCCCCCGGTCGTCGTGGTGACCGGCCGCCCTCAGGACGCCTGGCTCGCACACTGGTCGCGCGCCGATGCCGTCGCCTCCCATCCGATCGATCCGTTGACGTTCGCCGAGACCGTCATCGCTGTCCTGCAGGAGTTGGTTCGATGAGCACCGCCTGGCCCGATGTCCTCGCTGCGCTGACCGCGCGGCACGACCTGGACGCCGAGGCCGTCCACTGGGCGATGGGCGAGATCCTCGACGGCAAGGCGCTGCCGGCGCAGATCGCGGCCTTCGCGGTGGGTCTGCGGACCAAGGGCGAGACCCGCGTCGAGCTGCTGGCCCTGGCCGATCAGATGCTCGCCTCGGCGATCCCGGTGAGCGTGCCGGACCGGGTGCTCGACATCGTCGGCACCGGCGGTGACCGCGCCAACACGGTCAACATCTCCTCGATGTCGGCGGTGGTGGCCGCTGGCGCGGGCATCGGCGTCGTCAAGCACGGCAACCGGTCGGCGTCGAGCACCACCGGGTCGGCCGACGTGCTGGAGGCGCTGGGCGTGCGCCTGGACGTGCCCGCTGACCGGATCGCCGAGGTCTACGCGCGGGCCGGCATCACCTTCTGCTTCGCGCGGGCCTTCCACCCGTCGTTTCGGCATGTGGGGCCGACGCGCGCCGAGCTGGGCATCCCGACGATCTTCAACTTCCTCGGTCCGCTGACGAACCCTGCGCAGCCGCAGGCTCTGGCCATCGGCTGTGCGGACGCCCGCATGGCGCCGCTCATGGCCGGCGTGCTCGCCGAGCGCGGCAACGACGCGCTGGTGTTCCGCGGTGACGACGGACTCGACGAGCTGACCATCACGACGACCTCGCGGGTGTGGGTGGTCGCAGGCGGTCAGGTGAGCGAGGAGAGCCTGAACCCCGCCGATCTCGGCCTGGCACCGGCACCGCCGGAGGCGCTGGTCGGCGGTGAGGTCGCCCATAACGCGGAGGTGTTCGTCCGCGTGCTCGACGGGGAGAGGGGGCCGGTGCGCGACGCGGTGCTGTTGAACGCCGGCGCCGGCATCGCCGCCCATGCCGCCGAGTCCGGATCGCTGACTGAACGGTTGGCGGCCGGCATCGAGCGCGCCCGCGCGTCCATCGACTCCGGTGCCGCGCGTGACGTCCTGGCCCGCTGGGCCGCCGCGACCGCCGAGGAAGCACCGTGATGACCGCCATCGTCTTCATCTCGGCCGCCTTCAATCCCGGCTTCTGAGCGCGCGGGTTCGGGTGCCTCTGGTCTCTTGAGGTGCGTAGGCCGCTCGCGGCTCAGGGACCGACCTCACCTAACTGACGGGGACCTCTCAGACGGTCAGGTGGCGTTGGGCATTGGCGATCCGGCAACGCCAGGTGCCACGGACCAGGCGGACCTCCGGCGTGGTGAGCCAGCGGCGAATCGTCTCGACCTCCTCGACGGAGCAGGCCGGGGCGGGGCCGGCACCGGGCCGGACCGTCTCGGCACCGGTGAGCAGCTGGTCGAGCCACGGCTCGTAGGCCCGGCCGCGCGGAAGGACACCGGCGGCGGCCAGCCGTCCGTGCCGGATGACGTGCATGTGCCAGCCGTCCGGGTGCGGGGCGGCCGCGACGATTTCGGCCTCGTCGCTGACCTCGCGCAGGCGCTGAGTGCGAGCGATGCCGCGGAGCGCGGCGGCCAGCCGGTCCCGGGTCACGGCGGCGTCCTCGAAGCGCTCGGCCCGCGACAGCTCGGTCATGCGCGCGGTCAGCACCCGCACCACCTCGGCCGGATCGCCGGTGATCGCGGCCCGCAGCCGTTCGATCTCGGCGGCGTAGTCACTGGCGCTCACCGATTGGTCGCACGGCGACAGGCAGCGGCCCATCTCGGCCAGCGCGCACGGCGAGGACCGGGGAGCGCGGCCCAGCCGCTGCGTACACCGGCGGATGCGGAAGGTCTCGTGGAGCGCATCGAGGGCGGCGAGCGCGTCTGTGCGGCCGCGGAAGGGACCGATGTGGTCGGTCTCGGCGGTGACCTTGCTCACGACCGACAGCCGTGGCCACGGCTCGGCGGTGAGCCGGATCCAGGTGGTGCGCTCGGGGAACTTCGAGCGGCGGTTGTACGGCGGCCGGTGGGCCGCGATGAGCCGCAGCTCGCGCACCTGGGCCTCCAGGGCTGTGGCGCAGGGAACGGCCTCGACCCGCTCGGCCAGGGCGATCATCTCGCCCATGCGGCTGCGGGTCTCGGCCCGCGTGAAATAGGAGCGAACCCGCGAGCGCAGGTCGCGCGAGGTGCCGACGTACAGCACCTCGCCCTGCCGGTCGCGGAACAGGTACACGCCCGGCCCGTTCGGCACGCGGTCGGCGAGATGGCGTTTGCGGCGCTGCTCGGCCGAGACCGCCTGGGTGAACTCGCGCGCCTCCTCCAGCGAGTGCACCCCGAACGACCCCAGCCGGCCGATCAGGTGGTGCAGTACGTCGACGGTGGCCCTGGCGTCGTCGAGTGCCCGGTGGTTCGGGGTGGTAGCGGCCCCGACATGCGCGGCCAAGGTGGCGAGCTTGACGTTGCGGACCTCCTCCTTGAGCAGCACCCGCCGCGCCAGGACCGCCGTGTCGAGCACGTCGAAGCGAGGCCAGGGGATCTGCAGTTCGCCGGCGGCATGGCGCAGGAAACCGGTGTCGAACGGGGCATTGTGCGCGACCAGCACGGTCCCACGGGCGAACTCCAGGAAGCTCGGCAGCACCTCGGCGATCTGAGGAGCCGGGGCGACCATGGCATCGGTGATGCCGGTCAGCACGGTGATGAACGCCGGGATGCGCTCGTCGGGGTTGACCAGCGTCTGGAACTCGCCGACCACCTCGCCCCCGCGCACCTTGACCGCGCCGACCTCGGTGATGCGCGACCCGGCCGCAGGGGAGGCACCGGTAGTCTCGAGGTCGACGACGCAGAAGGTGACGTCGGCGAGCGGCCGCCCGAGATCGTCCAGGCTCTCTTGCCGCCAGGCGTCAGTGGTCATGGCGGGCAGGTTAGGTGCGGGCACCGACAATTCCGTGATGTGCGCCGCGCCGCCGGCCGAGGGACAAAAAATGTCCGAGGCGGCCTTTAGCGTCGCCGGCATGAATCACCTTTCCTGCGACAGCGTCGTGATCGACTGCGATCGCTGTGTCGTCAAGAGTCCCGCAGCCTGCGGCGATTGCGTCGTGACGGTCCTTCTCGGCGCGCCACCGGCGGAGATCGAACTCTCCGGAGACGAGCACGCCGCCCTCGAAGCCCTGGCCGACGGCGGCCTGGTGCCCCCGCTGCGCCTCGTCATGGGCACCCCGTCTCGCCACTCCGAGGCCGGTTGAGATTTGAACCGCCCCGTGGGGTCCTCGTATGATCGGTCTTTGTGCGTTCGGAGAACGCCGGTCCCCCGGCCGGCGTCGGGCGCACGACAGATCGACTGGAGACGTGCGTGGATTCCACTCACCACCCTGCCCGACGACATTCCGCCCGGCACCTGAGCGCCGTCGCCCTGGCCGCCGTTCTTCTCGGTGCCGCCCTGGTGACCGGCTCGGCCCAGGCCGAACCCGACCGTTCCGACGCCGTGGCGCAGGTGGAGCAGGCGTTCAACGCCGCCGCCGCCGCGAACGAGGAAGTCAACCAGCTCAACAGCGATATCGCCGCCACCGAGGCCGCCATCGCGGCGCTGACCACGGAGATCGCCGGCGTGCAGGAGACCTACGAGCAGCAGCGCGATGCGCTCGGCGAGGTCATCGTCCAGCAGCAGATCGACTCACCGCTCGGCCCGACCGCCAGCCTGCTGGCCAGTGACAGCCCGACGGCCTTCCTCGAGGGCCTGAGTGCTGTGCAGGCATTCAACGCCACGCAGGCCGAGGCACTGGAGGCCTTCTCGGAGAACGCCGACGATCTCGCCACGCGCCAGGCGCAACTCGAACAGCTCAAGGCCACCTTGGAGGCCGACAAGGCCAACGCCGACGCCAAGAAGGCCGAGGTGCAAGACGCCTACGAAGCCGCCCAGGCTCAGCTTGCGGCTCTCGATGCGAGTCAGCGGGCGCGGTTCGACAGTGCCAATGCTTCCCAGGTGCCCAACCCTGCTGCCGCGCCGAGCGCTTTCTCCGGATCGGCTATCGACTTTGCGCTCACCCAGCTCGGCAAGCCCTACCGCTACGGCGGCACCGGGCCGGACTCCTACGACTGTTCGGGTCTGACTCAGGCAAGTTTTGCTGCGGCGGGCATCAGCATCCCGCGCACTGCTCGGGCCCAGTACCAGGCCTCCACCAAGGTCTCCATGAGCGACATCCAGCCCGGTGATCTGGTCTTCTACGGCAACATGTCGCACGTGGCGATCTACCTCGGCAACGGCCAGATTGTCGAGGCACCGAGCACCGGCGGTGTGGTTCGAGTGACCTCGATGCGCGGTAACTTCACCCAGGCCGGTCGGTTCGGCTGAGCGAGGCACCCTCGTCTCGCGGACGCAACGCGCTGGCGGCCCTCGTCCTCATCGCGCTGGCCCTCGCGGTCGCGCTGTGGCAACGACCCTGGGCCACAGACAAGCGGACCGGGGCTGACGGGGGAGCCGACCTCGACATTCCGCTGCGCGCCCAGTTGGCCGAGCTGAACCAGGCGGCCACCCCGGACGAGTGGGCCGCAGGCTTCGGCCCGGACGGGGCCACGGCCGCCGAGCACTCCTGGGCCGCCCGTGACCTGCTCGGCATCGATCAGGTCACCTTCGGCCTGGTCAGCGTCGGGGACGCACCCGACCAGCACGACGGCACTCGTTCGGCCGTGCTCACGGTGGACTGGATCGCGGCCGGTGCTCCGACGCAGGCCGAGGTCGTCGCCCGCGTCCGTGAGGCCGCCGAAGGCGGGGGCGTCGACGTGACCGGCTTCGCCGCGCACGACGGCGAAGCGATGCCGCTGTGGCTCGCCGGCCAGGTCGAGGCGACTGCGGCCGGCCCGGTGACGCTCTACACTGTCGACGGGGGAGCGCAGCCGGAGATCGCGGCCCTGACGGCAGTGGCCGAGGCTCAGGTGACCCGCATCGCTGGAGATGTTCAGCCCGCCGCCGTCATCATGGCGTCGTCGCGGCAGACCTCCGCCGCGCTGCTGGGCCGCACCGACGAGCAACTGGCCTCCATCGCCGGGGTGACGGCGCGTTCACCGGGCCTGCCTGTGCCCGCCGTGGTGCTCAACCCCGACCAGTTCGCCTCGATGGACCCGCGCGGACGGCAGATCGTCGTGACCCACGAGCTGACCCACGCGATGACCGGGGCCGTCGGGTCGAGCGCGCCGGTCTGGATCGTCGAGGGCTTCGCCGACTGGGTCGCCCTGCACGACGACACCGCGCCGCTGGCCGTCTCGGCCGGCGACCTGCTGGCCCAGGTCGTGTCCGACGGTGCTCCGCCCGACACGCTGCCCACCGACGAGGAGATCGGTCAGGCCACCAGCGCCGCCTACCAGGGAGCCTGGCTCGCGATGGTCGTCCTGGCCCGTGAGCACGGCGGCGACGCCGCAGTTGTGCAGGTGTACCGCGCCGCGCTGGCCGGAGCCGACAGCGAGGCCGCCCTGGCCGCAGCCGGGACCTCGACGGAGGAACTGACCCGCCAGTGGCGCGACTACCTCACGTACAGCGCCTCGACGGTGTCGTGAAAGTCGCGCATGACCGCATTGCGCTTGACCTTGAACGACGGCGTCAGATAGCCGTTCTCCTCGGTCCAGTCCTCGTCGAGGATGACGAACTTACGGATCGACTCGGCCTGCGAGACGAGCGTGTTGGCGTCGTCGACGGCCTCTTGGACCTTGGCCTGCAACTCCGGCGAGTCCAGCGGGCCGTCCCAGCCTTCGGGGTCGATGGTCACCAGGGCCGAGATGAACGGCTTGCCGTCGCCGACGACGAGGCATTGGCTCACGACGGGGTGGGAGCGCACCCGGTCCTCCAGCACTGCGGGGGCGACGTTCTTGCCGCCGGCGGTCACGAGGATCTCCTTCTTGCGCCCGGTGATGCGCACATAGCCGTCGGCGTCGACATCGCCGAGGTCGCCGGTGGCGAACCAGCCGTCGGCGTCGATGGACTGCGCCGTCGCCTCGGGGTTGTTCCAGTAGCGGGTGAACACCTGGGGTCCGCGGAAGTGCAGTTCGCCGTCCTCGGCCACCCGGACCTCGGTGCGCGGGAAGGGCTTGCCGACGGTGCCGACGCGGTGCTCCTCGGGGGTGTTGACGGTGAGCGCCGCCGTGGTCTCGGTCAGGCCGTAGCCCTCGAGTACGGTCACGCCGATGCCCCGGTAGAAGTGCGCGAGCCGCTCGCCGAGGGGTGCGCCGCCGGAGATCGCCCAGTCGGCCCGGCCGCCGAGCGCGGCCCGCAGCTTGGCGAAGACCAGCTTGTCGAAGAGCCTGTGCTGTGCCCGCAGCGCGACCGACGGCTTGCGGCCCCCGGACCGTGCGCGGCTGGTGGCGATGGCGACCGAGACCGCCTTGTCGAAGACCTTGCCCTTGCCGTCGGCCCAGGCGCGGGTGCTCGCGGTGTTGAAGACCTTCTCGAACACCCGCGGCACCGCCAGGACGAAGGTCGGCTGGAACTCCCCGAGATGGGTGGTGAGATCGGCGATGTCGGCGGTGTGCGCGAGCACCGTGCCCGAGCGTAGGCAGCCGATCTGGATGATGCGCGCGAAGACGTGCGCCAGCGGCAGGAACAACAGCGTCGAGGCGCCCTCGGTCGAGAACAGTTGCGGCAGGCGTTCCAGCGCCCCGGCCAGCTCGGCGCGGAAGTTGCCGTGCGTCAGCACGCAGCCCTTGGGGCGCCCGGTGGTGCCCGAGGTGTAGATGAGGGTCGCCGGGGTCTCGGCGGTCAGCGTCGAGCGGCGGGCCTCCAGCTCGTTGTCGGTGACGTCGCCGCCGGCGGCGACCAGTGTGGCGACGGCACCGGCGTCCAGCGACCAGACCGATTGCAGATCGGGGGCCTCCGGGCTGGCGGCGTTGACCCGCTCGACATGGGCGGCGGACTCCGCCACGCAGGCGACGGCACCGGAATCACTGAGAATCCAGGCGATCTGTGCGGTTGAGGAGCTTTCGTAGATCGGCACGGTGACGGCCCCGGCCCACCAGATCGCGTAGTCGAGCAGGGTCCACTCGTAGCGCGTCTTGGACAGCACCGCGACCCGGTCGCCCGGCCCGATGCCCTGGGCGATGAGGCCTTTGGCCACGGCGGTCACCTCGCGGTGGAAGGTGCCGATGGAGACCATACTCCACGTGCCGTCGTCGTCACGGCGCGCCAGCGCGGGCGATTCGGACTCGCCGAGACGTTCGAGGATGTCGACGGTTAGGTCGGCACCGAAGGGATCTACGCTCACAGTGGCAGGCTACTCGCTGAGGACCGGTGCGTGCGCGGGCGGTTGCCGCTGTTCCGGCTCAGGACAGCAGAGCGCCGAAGCCCGCTGTCTCCATCACCAGATCGCAGACCTCGATGGCTTCCTGCAGGAAACTCTCTCGCGTGAAGCCGGTCGGCAGGTCGACCAGCCGGATGTCGCACTCGAGATAGCCGTCCTCGGGTAGATCGGCGTATGCGCTGAAATCAAACATATTTTGGGAACTAATAGCGGCGCTGCACCCGTAGTAACTCTGGGTTGGGATGCTTTGAGGTCCATGGAGAACCGCGTTGTCCCAGCCGTCGGGCGCGGGGTCGACGAAATCGGAGGCGTCCAGACCTCCGCTTCCGTCGGCGGGACGGAGGTATTCGTCGGAGGTGAAATGGAAACGCCTCTCGAGGGTGATCTCTCCCCATGATGAACAGAGATCGCTGAAGGACCCACCCTTGCACAACTCGTCGACATGCTGGTTCTCCCAGGGTGCCCCGAGGCCGAAGATCTGCTGCTCCGTCAGCTCGCTCAGCAGGCCGTCACACTCCTCGGCCGAGAGGCTGATCTCCTCCGGGATCGTCGGGGTGTCGGCAGTCTCCTCCGGCGCGGCGGATGAGGTGTCGTCCGAGGGGTCGGGGGAGTCGTCGGAACCGCAGGCGGTGACGAGCGTGGCGACGAGGAGCAAAGAGGCAAACCGGGCCAGGGTGGAACGCATGGCGTTCATTCTGGGTTGGGGGGGTATGTCAATCTGGCGATGAGACGCATGTCGAGGGTTTGTGGTCGTTGGGGCAGCCGTTATCCCTCAACTTCGGTCCCCACGGGTGGGACGTCAGTCACATTGGTGCTGCCTGGAACCGGGGTGTGACGGTGAGAAGCCGGCCAGGCCCTACGATGGGAAGCCTGTGGACTACGAGGCAGGGAGTATCGCCATGGCGCGCACGTCCGGTGACATCGTCGTCGCTGCGCCCGCAGCCGCAGTGATGGCGGTGATCGCCGACTTCGCGGCCTACCCCGACTGGGCCACCGGCGTCCGTTCAGCCGAGGTCCGCGAGCGCGGTGCCGACGGGCGGGCGAGCGCGGTGCATTTCGACCTCGATGCCTCGCCGATCCGCGACTCCTACACCCTCGGCTACACCTGGAACGGCGACGCCAGCGTGTCGTGGCAGATCGTCGAGCCGGGCGAGGTGCTGACCTCGATGGACGGGACCTATGAGCTGCAGGCCGTCGACGGCGGGACCAAGGTCACCTACCGGCTTCGGGTCGACGTCTCGATCCCGCTGCTGGGCATGCTCAAGCGCAAGGCCGAGAAGGTCGTCATCGACACCGCGCTCAAGGGCCTCAAACGGCATGTCGAGGATGCCGGTGACTGACAGCGACGAACCGGTCGGCAGCCTTGCCGAGGAGACTGTGCGCCTCGTCGCCGCGATGATGGGCGCAGACCGTTCTCCCTCGGCACCGAAGGTCGGCGAACCGGACGCCGACGGCAGCAGCGCCGACGAGGCCACGGGCCGTCATTCCTGCCCGCATGGCTGGTGCCCGCTGTGCCAGGTGGTCGACTATGTGCAGGAGCATCCGGAGGCCGTCGCCCAGGTCGTCACTGCGGGGATGGAGTTCCTCAAGGTCGTACGCGACGCCGTGGAGAAGGCCACCGGACCTCAGCAGGACGCGCCGTGACGTCGCCGGTGCCCGTCCGCGTGGGAGTCGACATCGGCGGTACGAAGATCGCTGCGGCGGTCG
This sequence comes from Aeromicrobium sp., assembly GCF_047607065.1. Classification (GTDB taxonomy): domain Bacteria; phylum Actinomycetota; class Actinomycetes; order Propionibacteriales; family Nocardioidaceae; genus Aeromicrobium. The sequence continues at coordinate 10,209 of NZ_JASGDU010000037.1, read as the reverse complement.
TGGAACCCGGCGGCCGGATACGCGGCAAAGCACGGGTCCAGACCCCGCGCGCGGATCGTATTGCCGAGACCGTGGCCGCCCTCGTGCGCGAGGTGGCCGGCGGCGATCCGCTCGGCGGGGTCGGCATCGGCGCTGCGGGCTTCATCTGTGCCGACCGTTCGACTGTGCTGACCTCGGCCAACCTCGACTGGCACGACGCCCCGCTCGGCGTGCAGGTGCGCGATCTGCTCCGGGTTCCCGTCGTGATCGAGAACGACGCGAACGCGGCCGCCTGGGCCGAGCACCGCTTCGGCGCGGGACGCGGATTCGATCACGTCCTGACGATCACCTGCGGCACCGGCATCGGCGGCGGCGTGATCTGCGGGGGACGGTTGCAGCGCGGAGCGCACGGCTTCGCCGCCGAGGTCGGTCATGTGCGCTTCGAGCGCGGCGGCCTGCCATGCCCCTGCGGCCAGCGAGGCTGCTGGGAGCAGTACGCGAGCGGGTCGGCGCTGGTGCGCAGAGCTGTGGGCCGCGTCGAGGCCGACTCGGGGCCGCAGATCACCCGGCTGGCCCTCGACGGCGACCCGGCGGCGCGCGAGCTGCTGGCCGAGGTCGGGCGCGACCTGGGGGAGGGCATCGCCAGCCTCGTCGCAGTACTCGATCCGGGGGTCGTCGTCATCGGCGGCGGCGTCTCCGAGGCGGGCGACCTGTTCCTCGACCCGGTGCGTACGGCCCTGCACGCCTTCCTGCCCGGCGGGAGCGAAACGCCGAGGCCCCAGGTGCGGGTGGCCGAACTCGGCAACGACGCGGGCATCATCGGGGCGGCCGATCTCGCCGGGGAAGGTCTCGATGGCTGACCGGCTCGCGGTGGGTGTCGACATCGGCGGCACCAAGATCGCTGCGGGCGTCGTCGACGAGGACGGCCGCATCCTCGCCCAGCGCCGCCGCTCGACGCCGTCCACGGACGCCGAACTGGTACTCACGGCCATCGAGGAGATCACCGCCGAGCTGCGCTCCGAATACCCGGTCAAGGCCGTCGGCATCGGGGCGGCCGGCTTCATCGACGTCTCGCAGTCGACGGTCGTGTTCTCCCCGCACCTGGCCTGGCGCAACGAACCCCTGCGCGACCGGGTGGCGCGCCGTACGAAGCTCCCGGTGCTCGTCGACAACGACGCGAACGCCTGCGCCTGGGCCGAATGGCGCTTCGGAGCCGCGCAGAACGAGCCGGACGTCGTCGCGGTCACGCTCGGCACCGGGATCGGCGGTGCCGTGGTCATCGACGGACAGCCGTATCGCGGCGGACACGGCATGGCCGGGGAGTTCGGTCACCAACAGGTCGAACCCGGCGGTCTGGCCTGCGAGTGCGGCAACCGGGGCTGCTGGGAGCAGTACGCCTCGGGGAGGGTCCTGACCCGCCGGGCGCAGGCCGAGGTGGCCGCACGCACGTCGGCAGGGGTGCGGCTGGCCGAGCTTGCCGAGCTGGAAGGCCTCGACCCGGCGCGCGTCGACGGGACCCACGTGACCCGCTTGGCGGCCGCAGGCGACCCGGTGGCGACGCAATGGGTCGCCGAGGTGGGGCAATGGCTGGGCGTCGGATTGGCGAATCTGTCGGCCAGTCTGGACCCGGGCATTTTCGTCATCGGGGGAGGACTCAGCGATGCCGGGGAACTGCTGCTTGCCCCGGCGCGCGAGGCTTACACCCAGCATCTCACCGGCCGGGGCTTCCGCTCCGAGGCGCGGATCGTGCGCGCCCATCTCGGACCGCAGGCCGGCCTGATCGGCGCGGCCGATATGGCCCGGCTCAAGGCGCGTCGCCGCCGGCCGGCCAATCCGGGCGGGCGGGTCCGCGTCCGTGGTACCTCGCTGATGTCGGCGCGGTCCTCCTCGACGTCCGGGACCCGCGCCGCCCGCCCTAAGCGGTCACGCCAGTAGGTTCGCTCCTACAGGACGGCACCGCCGTCATCGCCGGAGTCGCGACGCGACGAGGGAAGTCGTGAGAACAGGTAAACCACGGCGACGACGGTGAGGAGTCCGGCGCTCAGCACGACGGGTCGAGGCAGGAACACGCCGACCATTGTGCAGACCACCAGCAGGCCCGGAAGCCCCAGAGCCGTGACCCAGGCGAGCATGGCCGGCCACGGCATCGGGGGCAGTAGCTCCCGGGGAACCTCGCGGTAGAACTCCTCGTCGGGCAGATCATCGAAGTCGACGTATTCTGGCTCGGGCCGCAGTGCCGAAAACGGTGCCGGCTCGGCTGCGGTCAGATCGCTCGGCACCTCGAGTTCGAGGCCGTCGACGATCTCGTCGAAGCGCGAACGGATCGGGTCGGACTCCTCAGGCACGAGCCGACCCGAGGACGTGACGGGCGACGAAGGCGTCGGTCCGCTCGAAGATCAGCGGCGCGTCGTAGTCGAGCGTCGCCACGTGGTAACTGTTGTCCAGCGTCACGTCCTCGACGGTCTGCGAGGAGACCCCGGCGAGGATCAGCTCGCGGCTGAGCGGGTCGACCACATGATCCTCGGCGGAGCGGAAGAACAGCAGCGGTGCGGTGACTGACGACAGGTTGGCCCGCACATCCGACCACATTCTCGTCATCGAGGTCAGCGCCTTGAGCGGCAGGCGGTCGTAACTGTATTCGTCGATGCCGGGCTTCTTGATGTCGTTGCCGATGCCGGGCAACGAGGGGACGACGTGCTGCAGGACCGGGACGAACTTGAGGTCGAGGCGCTTGGACGCGACGGCCGGATTGACCACGATCACCGCGTCGATGTCGCCGGGGCGCTGCTCGGCCAGCCGCAGGGCGAGACAGCCGCCCATCGACAGGCCGCCGGCGACCACCCGGTCGCAGCGCTCGCGCAACTCGTCGAGGGCCTTGTCGACCTCCTCGTACCACGCCTGCCACGGGGTGCGGTTCAGGTCCTGCCAGCTCGTCCCGTGGCCGGGCAGTCGGGGAATACGCACCGTGTGGCCCTGTTCGGCCAGGTGCAGGCCCCAGGGGCGCATGGAGGCCGACGAGCCGGTGAAGCCGTGGCTGAGGAGGAAACCGACCGGTCCGTCCCCATCGTGGACGAAGGGCGCGGCATCGGGTCGGACGGTCGTGGAGGGGGTGGCCATGACGCCATCGTATGTCGCGCGGGTCACCTCGGAGTAGAGTCGTCGCCGACCCGACAAGGAGGCCGCGTTGTTCTACTGGTTCCTCAAGTTCCTCGCGCTGGGACCGTTGCTGCGCGTGGTGTTCCGGCCGTGGGCCGAGGGCTTGGACAACGTCCCGAAAGACGGTGGCGTGATCCTGGCGTGTAACCACCTGTCCTACAGCGACTGGCTGTTCATGCCGCTCGTGTTGTCGCGCCGGGTCACCTTCGTGGCCAAGGCCGAGTATTTCGAGGGTCCAGGCTTCAAGGGCTGGCTGCAGAAGACCTTCTTCTCCGGCTCCGGTCAGGTGCCCATCGACCGTTCCAGCGGCTCGGCGGCGGCCGGCGCGATCAAGACGCAGCTGCGGCTGCTGGCCGAGGGGCAGGTCTGCGGCATCTTCCCCGAAGGCACCCGCTCGCACGACGGCAAGCTGTACCGCGGGCGCACCGGGGTCGCGCGGATCGCGCTGGAGTCCAAGGTGCCGGTGATCCCGGTGGCAGTGACCGGCACCGACGTCATCGCGCCGCCGGGCAAGATCTTCGGCAAGCGCGTGCGCCCGGGGGTCAAGTTCGGCGAACCGCTCGACTTCAGCCGCTACGAGGGCATGGAGGGCGACCGCTACATCTTGCGGGCCATCACCGACGAGATCATGTACGAGATCATGCGCCTGTCCGGCCAGGAGTATGTCGACCTGTACGCCCAGGACGCCAAGAAGCTTGCCAGCAAGAAGGCCGAGGACGAGGCCTCTGCCGAGGTCTGGGACGAGATCGGGCGCACCCCCAAGTAAGGTCGGAGGGTCGGGTCGCGGGACCGGCAGCCGGGGGTCGGCTTCGGTCGATATCCTGAACCGGTGAGTATTCCCAGCCTGGCCGATCTGCACGAGATCGGCGCGGCACAGCAGCCCACCTACCTCGACCCGGCCGCCCGTGACGCCGCCGTCGACACCCTGCGCCGTATGCCGCCGCTGGTGTTCGCCGGTGAGTGCGACGCCCTGCGCGACCGCCTGGCGGAGGTCTCGCGCGGTGAGGCGTTCCTGCTGCAGGGCGGCGACTGCGCCGAGACGTTCGAGGGTGTCACGGCCGACAACGTTCGCAATAAGCTGCGGGTGCTGCTGTCGATGGCGGTCGTGCTCACCTACGCCGCGAGCGTCCCGGTCGTCAAGGTCGGCCGCCTGGCCGGGCAGTACGCCAAGCCGCGCTCGTCGGATGTCGAGACGCGCGACGGGGTCACCTTGCCGGCGTACCGCGGCGACGCGGTCAACGGCTTCGACTTCGACGCCGCCAGCCGGGCGCACGATCCGCAGCGGCTCGTCGACGTGTACCACGCATCGGCCGCGACCCTGAACCTCGCGCGCGCCTTCACCAAGGGCGGTTACGCCGATCTGCGGCAGATGCACGCCTGGAACACCGATTTCGTCCAGAACAACCCGCTCGGGCAGCGGTACGAGTCGATGGGCCGTGAGATCGATAAGGCGTTGGCTTTCATGGAGGCCATCGGCGTCGACCCCGAGCAGTTGCACACGGTCGACTTCTACTCCTCGCACGAGGCGCTGCTGCTGGAGTACGAGCATGCGCTCACCCGCGTCGACCAGCGCACCGAGCAGTTCTACGACGTCTCGGGCCACTTCCTGTGGATCGGGGAGCGCACGCGGCAGATCGACGGCGCGCACGTCGATCTGCTCAGCCGCATCGCGAACCCGGTCGGTGTCAAGCTCGGCCCGACGACCTCGCCCGACGATGCCATCGCGCTGGCCGAGAAGCTCAATCCCGGCCGGGTTCCGGGCAAGTTGACCTTCATCACCCGCTTCGGTGCGGGCAAGATCCGTGACGGCCTGCCGACCATCGTCGAGAAAGTCACCGCTGCGGGCGTCGAGGCCGCGTGGGTGTGCGATCCGATGCACGGCAACACCTTCGCCACCGACAACGGCTACAAGACCCGCGAGTTCGACGACGTGATCGACGAGGTGCGCGGTTTCTTCGAGGTGCATCGCTCGCTCGGCACCTGGCCCGGCGGCGTGCATGTGGAGTTGACCGGCGACGACGTCACCGAGTGCCTTGGCGGCGGTCACCGGCTGCAGCCGGCCGATCTGGCCGCCCGCTACGAGACGCTGTGCGATCCGCGCCTGAACCGGGCGCAGTCGCTGGAGCTGGCCTTCCTCGTCGCCCAGATGCTCAGCGAAGCCTAGGGCGAGGACGCAGTCTGAGGGATCGAGGTCGCTCCTACGACCACAAATCTCAGACTCGGTCGATGCTTACTCCTCGGGCTGGACGCGCAGGGTCATCAAGACGGTGGCCAGGGAGTCGTACTGGGCGCACAGGAGGCAGAACTCGACGGCGGTCGCCTCGTCCAGGTGGCCGCGCAACTCGGCCCAGGCGTCGTCGTCGATGCCGCGTGTTGTGACGAACTGGTGGGCTGCGGTCAGCAGAGCGCGCTCGCGTTCGCTCCAGCCCGACCAGGCGGGGTCGCCGGCGTGGTCGAGTTGGGCCTCGGTCAGGCCAGCGCGGCGGCCGATGCGCCGGTGGTGGTTCAACTCATACATACACGCCCGTGTCGTGGCGATGTGGACGATGATCAACTCGGTCTCACGGCGGGGGAGTTTGCCGCCGGGCATGAGGTGGCCGGAGTACCACAGCCAGGCGCGAAACAGCCGGCGCTGACGCCCGAGGGTCGTGAAGATATGCGGCTTGGCACCGCCTACGATCTTGCCGGCGATGGCCGAGATTCCGTGGTTGATGAGGCCGAGGTCACGCAGGTTTCCGGGGGCGATCCGGGGGGTGGTGTCAGTCATGGAAAAATCTTAGACGAATGTCCAGGTCACAGGCCGGTGATGGTGATCGAGGTGCCCTTCTTCTCCATCGACCCGGCACTGGGTGACTGGATGACGACCATGAAGTTGCCTCGGCCGATGGAGTCGGCGACGAAGCCGGCCGCTTCGAGGGCCTGCACTGCCTCGTTCTTGCGCATCCCGACGACATTGGGTACTGCGTACAGCTCCGGACCCTTCGAGACGACCAGTGTGACGGTGTCGCCGCGCAGAGCGGTGCCGCTGTTGGGGTTCTGGCTGATGACGACACCGGAGGCAACGTCATCGCTGAACTCCTCCTGCACGCTGACGAGGAAGCCGGTGGCTTGTAGCCCCGACACGGCGGCGTCTTTGCTCTGGCCGGTGTAATCGTTGACTGTCAGCGGCTCGCGGCCCTTGCTCACGATCACGTCGATCTTGGTGTCGCGCTTGACCTGGTCGCCGACGTTCGCACTGGTGACGCCGACGATCTGCCCCTCGGGGACCTCCTGGTCCCACTCTTCGGCGACATCGCCGAGTTTGAGGTGGAGATCCTCGAGCACGGTCGTGGCCTCGTCAACGGTCTTGCCGCGCAGGTCCGGGACCTGATAGCGCTCCGGCCCCTTGGAGACGACTGCCGTGATCTTGCCGCCGGGCAGGATGCGATCACCAGCCGCCGGATCGGTGGAGATCACGGTGCCGAGCGGGACCGTCTCGGAGAACGCCCGCGAGGACACCGCGAAGTCGAAACCGGCCTTCTCGGCGTCGGTCTGGGCCTGTTGTTCGGTCTTGTCGACCAGGTCGGGCGCGGCATCGTAGCGACCGATGCCGTAGTACCAACCTGCCATGCCCGCCAGGAGGGCCAGCAGCAGCGCTGCGACAAGCAGGACCAGTCCGCGGCGCGAATGGGATCGGTCGGCACCGTTCGGCGGCTTCGGAGCGGTCGTGACCGGTTGTGGATGTGGGGCGGGATCGGCCGCTGCCGGCGGTGCGGGAGCCAGGGGTACCGCAGGTGCCGGCGGGGCTCCGAGGACCATGGTCGAGGTGGGGGCGGCTGCGGTGGCATCGTGCAGCGCGACGTCGACGGTGTCCTCGTCGGGTGCGGCCGATGGCGGTGCCGGTGGTCGGTCGGTCGTCGGTCGTAGATCGGTGGCGAGGTCGGGATCGTCCTGAACCCCGGCGCGCAGCGCCTGTTGGACCTGCCGCACCTGCCGCAGCAGCACGCGGGCATCGGCCGAGCGGCGGTCACGGTCGCGCGACGTCGCACGGGCCACGAGCGCGTCGACGTAGTCGGGCAGGCCGGGACGCTGCTCCGAGGGCGGGCCGATGTCCTCGTGGACGTGCTTGTAAGCGACCTGGATGGGGGTGTCGGCATGATGCGGCTTGATGCCGGTGAGCATCTCGTAGAGCATCGCTCCGACCGCGTAGACGTCGGAGCGCTCGTCGGTACCCTCGTGGACGACGACCTCGGGCGCGAGGTACGAGACCGTGCCGATGAGCGCGTTGCCGGTGGCGGTCGTCGCACTACTCACTGCGCGGGCGAGGCCGAAGTCGGCGACCTTGATGGCACCATCGGGGGTGATGAGCACGTTCTCGGGCTTGATGTCGCGGTGCACGATGCCCGCGTCGTGGGCGGCCACGAGGGCGATGAGCACCTGTTCCACGAGATCCAGCGCCCGCAACGTCGGCATCGGAGACTCCTGGCGCATCACCTCGCGCAGGGTGCGGCCGGGGACATACTCCATGACCAGGTAGGTCACCGGGCCGTCACTGCCCTGGTCGAACACCGCGACGACGTTGCGATGGTTCAGGCGGGCCGCTGATTTGGCCTCGCGGCGGAAACGCTCGGTGAACTGTGCGGGGTCGCCGAGTCCCTGGTGCATGATCTTGAGGGCGACTTCGCGGTCGAGGCGCAGGTCCTCGGCGCGAAAGACACTGGCCATGCCGCCGCGGGCGATGAACTCGACGATCTGGTAGCGACCGTCGACGAGTTGGCCGATCATGGCGTCGTCTCCTACGACCGCCACGTCACCACCTCCTCATCGCTGTGAGCACCGGCGCGAAACGCCTTGACCGGTGAGTCTAATGACTGGTTCAGTGATTGCGCCGCACCGAGCGGTCGATGAGCGGTTCGAGCGTGCTTCGTGCGGCCTGGGGTAGGAGGTCGGCGGCGGCCCGTGCGGCATCGGCATAGCGGGTGATCTCCTGTTCGACATCGGCGAGCGCGCCGCTGGAGACGATGAGATGACGGGCGGTGTCGACGCCGCCGTCGGTGCCGAGAGCAACGATCAGTTGCTCGCGCTGTGGCGGGTCGAGCCGGTCGAGAGCACGGGCGACCAGCAGCGTGCGCTTACCCTCGCGTAGGTCGTCACCGGATGGCTTGCCGGTCGTCACCGGATCACCGAAGACGCCCAGTACGTCGTCGCGCAACTGGAATGCGGCACCCAGCGGCAGGGCGACCTCGGTGAGGCGTTCCAGTAGGCAGGTGTCACCGCCGCCGAGCGCAGCCCCCAAGTGCAGTGGCCGTTCGATAGTGTATTTGGCCGACTTGAAGGTCACCACGAGCAGGGCGGCCTCGGCGCTGACCTCACGGCGCGTCTGGGCGGCGACATCGAGGAACTGCCCCAGCGTGACTTCGGTCTTACAGGTGTCGAAGATCGTGAAGGCCTGGGCCAGCGGAGTGGGATCGAGGTGCGGGTCGACGGTGCCCGCATGACGCAGCATCTCGTCGGCCCACGACAGCATGAGGTCGCCCAGCAGGATCGCCGCTGCGGCACCGTGACGGACCGGGTCGCCCACGTTGACGTGCGCCCGGTGGGAGGCCTCGAAGGCGCGATGCACACTGGGGCGGCCTCGGCGCGTGTCGGAGGCGTCCATGAGGTCGTCGTGGACGAGGGCGCTCGCCTGTAGCCATTCCCAGGCGGCGGCTGCGGTGACGACGCCGACGGGAGCAGGGTCTTCGGGGTCTCGCCCGGTGGCGGCGCGCCAGCCGGCCAGGCAGAACAGCGGACGTATGCGCTTGCCGTCGGCGATGAAGTTGACTGCGGCATCGAGGAAGTCCGCCACATCGGCGTGAACGCCGGCCCAGCGGGAACGCTGGCGTGCCACGAAGTCCGCGAGCGCCGCGTCGACGGCGGCGACGTCTCGGTCTGCGGCGAGTGCGTCGGTGTTCACGCGCCGGACGATACCGTGGTGGCCGTGCCCGGACTCGACTGTACGCTGCTGGACCACTTGGGTAGTCCGACTCCGACGGTCTCCTTCGAGTTCTTCCCGCCCAAGGATGACGCGGGCGAAGCGGTGCTCTGGGAGACGATCACCGAGTTGGAGGCGCTCGATCCGACCTTCGTGTCCATCACCTATGGAGCAGGCGGCACGAGCCAGGATCGGACGGTGCGGGTCACGTCGCGGATCGCCCGTGAGACGAGTCTGCGCCCGGTGGCCCACCTGACGCTGGTGCGCCAGACGCGCGAGGAGATCGCCGAGGTGTTGCGGCAGTACGCCGACTCCGGCGTGCGGCACGTGCTCGTGCTGCGCGGTGACCCGCCGGGCGGACCGCGAGTCGCCTGGGAACCCCACCCTGGAGGCATGAACCACGCCATCGAGCTGGTCGAGTTGGCCCGCGACCTGGGCCGCTTCACCATCGGCGTGGCCGCCTTTCCCGAGGGACATCCGGATGCCGATTCACTCGAGGACGACGCCAAGGTACTCGCCGACAAGGCCCGCGCCGGGGCCGACTTCGCCATCACGCAACTGTTCTTCCGGGCGTCGGACTATTTCGATCTCGTCGAACGGGTGCGGGAGCAGGGGTCGGATCTTCCCATCGTGCCGGGCATCATGCCGATCCTGAACTTTGGCCAGGTGGCTCGTATGGCCGAGCTGTCGGGAGCCGCGATACCGCGTGAGGTGCTCGATGTCATCGAGCCGATCGCCGATGATCCGGTCAAGGTGCGCGCGACCGGTATCGACCTGGCGACGCAACTGTGCCGCGACCTCATCGCGGGAGGGGCACCGGGCCTACATTTCATCACCCTCAACCGGTCCAAGGCCACTCGGGAGATCTGGGAGGTCCTGCGTGCCGAGGGTGTCCTGTAGGCGTCAGGCGGTCCTTCTCCCGCACGGGGGAGGTTCCCCGAGTACGAGCGCAGCACGCCTCGAATCACCCCGTAACGCATTTCGCCCTTCTAGATGATTGATGCGGGGCGGGGTCTGGTCTGTGGTTTTAGTGGTCGTAGGGGGTCAGGGAGCGTAGGACGGGTGCTCCGATGCGGTCGTTGTGCCAGATGCCGGTGGTGAGCGCGAGGATCCACGTGGCG
>NZ_JASGDU010000036.1:0-3934 GCF_047607065.1 Aeromicrobium sp. | reverse complement strand
GGCACAACGACCGCATCGGAGCACCCGTCCTACGCTCCCTGACCCCCTACGACCACTAAAACCACAGACCAGACCCCGACCCCGCATCAATCATCTAGCCGGGGGGCCAGGTGAGCGAGCGGCCCGAGAGCACGTGCCCGTGGCAGTGGAACACCGTCTGGAAGGCGTCCGCACCGGTGTTGAACACCAGGCGGTAGGACCCGGTGCCGTGCTCGTCGGCAATCTTCCTGGTGTGCCGGATCAGGTCGACCGTCGCCTCGGGATCGGCCTCGGCCAGGCTGGCGACATCCGGCACGTGCCGCCGGGGAATGACCAACACATGCATCGGTGCCTGCGGGGCGATGTCACGGAAGGCGATCGTGTGCTCGGTCTCTCCCACGATGTCGGCGGGGATCTCCCCGGCCAGGATCGAGCAGAACAGGCAGTCAGCGCTCATACCGATGCCGCCTGCGAAAACCACACCATAGGCAGCATCGGCATGAGGTGATCCTTCACGTTCACTCGCTGGCGCTCGCTCATACCGATGCCGCCTGCGAAAACCACGCCATAGGCAGCATCGGCATGCGGTTGTCATTCACGTTCACTCGCTGGCGCTCACTCATGGGTCCGTTGTACCGCACGACCGATCCAGCGAGGAAGCCTGGAGGTCTCAGCGGAAGGCGTCTTTGATCCGGCCGAAGACGCTGCGGTGCGTCGCACCGAGACGCGCCTCGGGCCGCTGCTCGTCACGCAGAACCGCCAACCGGTGCAACAGCTCGCGCTGCTCGTCGTCGAGGTGGGTCGGCGTCTCCACGAGCACCCGCACCCGCAGGTCGCCGGCACCCGCCCCGCGCAGCCTCGGCACACCCTCGCCGCGCACCACGACCACCTGGCCCGATTGCACCCCCGCCTCGACATCGACAGTGATGGTGTCCGGCCCGGACTCGTTCTCCTCCAGGTCGGCGCGCAACGCCGGCAGGTCGAGGCTCGTGCCGAGCGCGGCGGCTGTCATCGCGATCGTGACCTCGCACTCCAGGTGATCGCCCGAGCGCGCGTACACCGGATGCCGCTGGACGCGGATCTCGACGTACAGGTCGCCGGCCGGCCCACCGCCGGGGCCGATCTCACCCTCACCGGCCAGCTGGATGCGGGTGCCGTGGTCGACGCCGGCCGGGATCGTCAACGTCAGACTGCGCCGCGACCGGACCCGACCGTCGCCGTCGCAGGCGCGGCAGGGATCGGGGATGACCGTGCCGTAACCGTGGCAGGTCGGGCAGGCCCGCGCGGTGCGGATGTCGCCGAGCAGCGAGCGCTGCACATGCTGGATCGCGCCCTGGCCCCGGCAGGTGCCGCAGGTCGCCGGGCCGGACCCCTCCTGCGCGCCACTGCCGTCACAGACCTCGCAGACCACCGCAGTGTCGACCTTCAGCTCGTGCGTCGCGCCGTAGACCGCCTCGGCCAGCTCCACGTCCAGGCGCAGCAGCGCGTCCTGGCCGCGCTGCACCCGCGAGCGCGGACCGCGCGGGCTGCTCTGCCCGAAGAAAGCGTCCATGATGTCGTCGAAGCTGAAGCCCTGGCCGAACCCTCCTCCACCGCGACCCTGACTCGTCGGATCGCCGCCGCGGTCGAAGATCTGGCGCTTCTTCGGGTCCGACAGCACCTCGTAGGCCTGCGTGACCTCCTTGAACCGGTCGGCCGCGTCGGGGGCGTCGTTGACGTCGGGATGCAGCTGCCGGGCCAGACGCCGGTAGGCCTTCTTGATCTCCTCCGGGCTGGCCGAGCGGTCGACGCCGAGCAACGTGTAATAGTCCGAAGCCATGTGGTCCTTCTTGCCGATGAGTCGCGGATGGGGTCAGGCGTCGTCGAGGATGCGGCCGACGTACCGGGCCACGGCGGCCACCGCGGCCATCGTGCCGGGGTAGTCCATGCGCGTCGGGCCGACGGTGCCCAGGGTCGCGCGGGCCTCTTCGCCGCCATAGGCCGAGGCGACGACGGCAGTCCCGGCCAGGGTGTCGAAGCCGGTCTCGCCGCCGATGCGCACGGTCAGCCCGACGCCCGAGGAGGCTTCGCCGAGAAGTTTGAGGAGGACCACCTGCTCTTCGAGTGCCTCCAACACCGGGCGGATCGCCGTATCGAAGTCAGCACCGAACCGAACGAGGTTCGAGGTGCCGCCCACGGCGATACGGGCGTCGGAGCGCTCGTCGGAGAACGTCTGGGCCACGGTGGCGACGACGGCGGTCACCGCCGGCTGATCGGCCGGGGCGAAGGTCTGAACGAGATCGGCGACCGTGACGGCGGCTTCGGAGAGCCGCTGCCCGATCACCGCAGGGAACAGCCGGGAACGCAGGTCGGCGAGCAGCTGATCCGACAAGCCGGGCACCTCCACGGTGCGCTGCTCGACCCGGCCCGAACTGGTGATGACGACGATGAGCACCCGGTTCCCGTCGAGCGGGACCAGTTCGACGTGGCGCACCGTCGAGCGGGTCAGGCTCGGGTACTGCACGACCGCGACCTGGCTGGTCAACTGGGCGAGCACGCGGACGCTGCGCTGCACGATGTCGTCGACGTCGACCGATTCGGACAGGAAGCGCTCGATGGCTCGGCGTTCGGCCGCCGACAGCGCCTTGACCGTCGCCAGCCGGTCGACGAACATGCGGTAGCCCTTGTCCGTGGGGATGCGCCCCGCAGACGTGTGCGGCTGGGTGAGATAGCCCTCGTCCTCCAGGGCCGCCATGTCGTTGCGGATCGTCGCCGGGGAGACGCCGAGGTGGTGGCGCTCGACGAGGGCGCGCGAACCGACCGGCTCCTGGGTCGCCACGTAGTCTTCGACGATGGCCCGCAAGACATCGAGGCGGCGTTCGTCAGGCATGAGAACCCCTCTCCTCGGATCGGCGCGTCACTGGCACTCTCGGTGCCCGTTTGCCAGTCTATCGTGAGGGAGGAGTGGCGATGAGGCAGATCAGCAGGACCGGGACGCCCATGACTGACCGGTATGGCCGCGACGTGCTGGCCGGGGACTGGCAGCGCCCGCCGAAGGGGCGTTCGCGCGATCTGCCGGCCGAGTTGGGCCTGGTGGTCGAGGACGTCACGAGTGGTTTCTGCGGCGAGATCGTGCGGATCGACGCACGCATGGGCATGGTCGTGCTGGAGGATCGCCGGCGGGTCCAGCGTAGTTTCCCGCTCGGTCCGGGCTACTGGGTCGACGGCCTGCCGGTGACCTTGCGGCCGCCGGTCGTGACGCCGGCCGGGCCGCGCCGGACGGCTTCGGGGTCGGTGGCCGGTCCCCGCGAGCGGGCCAAGGTGGCGTTGCCGAGCCGCATCTGGGTCGAGGGACGTCACGACGCCGAACTGGTCGAGAAGGTGTGGGGCGACGATCTGCGCCACGTCGGGGTCGCCGTGGAGTTCCTGGGTGGCGTCGACGATCTCGCCGGGGAGGTCGCAGCATTCGCGCCGGGGCCGGGTCGCAGGCTCGGAGTGCTCGTGGACCACCTGGTAACGGGGTCGAAGGAGTCGCGCATCGCCCGGAGCGTCGCCGGCGAGCCGCACGTGCTGGTCGTCGGGCATCCCTATGTCGACGTCTGGCAGGCGGTCAAGCCGCAGCGGCTCGGCCGGGAGGCCTGGCCGGTGATCCCGCGCGGCACGGACTGGAAGCGCGGCATGTGCGAGGCCTTCGGCTGGCCGCACGCCGACCAGGCCGACATCGCCCGCGCCTGGCGGCACATCCTCGGTCGCGTCGAGTCGTGGACCGACCTCGAGCCGTCCTTCCTCGGCCGCGTCGAAGAGCTGATCGACTTCGTCACGGCCTGACGATCCGCTGATAGGAGGAATCCGACGCTTCTATGTTTGTCAAGTGGGGGTTTGGTTGAGGGTTCGCCAGATTTCTCGGGCGATGTAGCGGCGGAGGCATCGGCGGATGTCGCGGTCGGTTTTGCCTTGGGCGCGGCGGCGTGTGATG
>NZ_JASGDU010000035.1:0-25602 GCF_047607065.1 Aeromicrobium sp. | reverse complement strand
TGTTCTGTGGGGCGGACCTCGACGACTGCGTGCCGAGTGACGAGAACCCCCTTGGGTGGGGGTGCCCCCTGAACGAAGCGCTAGCGGAGTTCTTGGGGGAGTCGAGTCCCTCTTCGCCCACTCAACGCCGACGAGGGGGGTGGCGCTCTGCTGGGTTTTAGGACGGTGCCGCGAGGGACGGGCGGGTGTACGGTCCGAGCATGACGACGAAACGGCGAGAGGCGACGCGCGACCGGCTGGTCGAGGCCGCGCGCGAGCTCCTCGCCGAGATCGGCATCCAGGGTGCCACCGTCGAGGCGATCTGCGAGCGCGCTGGCTTCACGCGCGGGGCGTTCTACTCCAACTACGCCTCCAAGGACGAGTTGATCGTCGACCTGTTCGCCCGGGAGAAGACGCAGGTGCTGGCGTTCATGCAGGCCGCAGTCGAGGCGGAGGTGAGTGGCGACGAGGGGGTGCCAGCCGCCGTCCGGATCGCCGAGCGCTTCCTCGAGGCATATCCGCACGACCGGACGAGTTTCCTCGTCCACCTGGAGTTCATCACCCACGGCATTCGTCAGCGGGCGGTGGCCGAGATCCACCGCCAACTGTGGGCCGAGGCGCGTGCCGACATGCAGCGGGTCCTCGAAGGAGGTGCCGCGCTGCTGGGCGGTCGGCTGGTGGTGACCCCGGAGCAGGCGGTGACCGTGCTCATCGGTGCCTACGAACTGGCGATGCGTGACGCGCTGCTCGATTCGGAGGAGAACGAGGCCGATCTGAGCCGGCTGCGCGAACTGATCCCGGCGCTGCTGACCGCCTTCATCGCCCGCGGCTGAGCGCGCGCCTCCGCCCGGTGGGGTACCGGTTCTGTCGGTGGCGGCTGTCACGATGGCCGCATGTCCACTCCCGACGATGCCCTGGCGGCGCTGCACCGCCTGACCGGCAGGTCCGACGCCCGTTTCCACGACGGGCAGCTGGAGGCGATCACCGCGCTGGTCGACGATCATCGCCGCGCCTTGGTCGTCCAGCGCACCGGCTGGGGCAAGTCGGCGGTCTACTTCATCGCCACCGCCCTCCTGCGCGCGCAGGGCAGCGGACCCACACTGCTGGTCTCGCCGCTGATCGCCCTCATGCGCGATCAGGTGGCGGCGGCCGAGCGGGCGGGGGTGCGCGCGGCCGCCATCAGTTCGGCCAACGCGCACGAGTGGGACGAGGTCCGCGAGCGGCTGGCCGCCGATGCCGTCGACGTGCTGCTCGTCTCGCCCGAGCGTCTGACCAATCCCCGCTTCCGCGACGAACAGCTTCCCGAACTGCGCCGCCGGATCGGTCTGCTGGTGGTCGACGAGGCCCACTGCGTCTCGGACTGGGGCCACGACTTCCGTCCCGACTACCGGCGCCTGGCCGATCTCATCGACTTCATGCCGCCGGGCGTTCCGGTGCTCGCCACGACGGCGACGGCCAACGCCCGCGTCGTCGCCGATGTCGCCGAGCAGCTCGGCGAGGACGTCCTGACCCTGCGCGGGTCCTTGGCGCGCGACAGCCTGCGGCTCGGCTGCCTGAGCCTCGGTTCGGCCCGCGAGCGGCTGGGCTGGCTGCTGTCGCACCTGGACGACCTGCCCGGCAGCGGCATCATCTACACGCTCACGGTCGCCGCAGCCGAAGACACCGCGCGCGTGCTGGCCGGAGCCGGCCATGTGGTCGCGGCCTACACCGGCCGCACCGACCCCGAGGAGCGAGCACGGCTGGAGGCAGCACTCAAGGGCGACGAGGTCAAGGCGCTCGTCGCCACCAGTGCCCTCGGTATGGGCTTCGACAAGCCGAACCTCGGCTTCGTGGTGCATCTCGGTGCCCCCTCGTCGCCGGTGGCCTACTACCAGCAGGTCGGTCGCGCCGGCCGCGCCACCGATTCGGCCGACGTCCTGCTGCTGCCGGGGCGCGAGGACGCCGAGATCTGGCATCACTTCGCCACCGCGTCGATGCCGACTCCGACCAAGGTCGACCATGTGCTCGGGGTGCTTGGTCCCGAGCCGATGTCGGTGTCGGCCATCGAGGCGCGCGTCGACCTGCGCCGCACCCCGCTGGAGTTGCTGCTCAAGGTGCTCGACGTCGACGGGGTTGTGCGGCGGGTCCAGGGCGGCTGGGTCGCCACCGGCGCGCCGTGGGTCTACGACGAGGAGCGCTACGAGCGCATCGCCCAGGCACGACGCGACGAGCAGCAGGCGATGGTCGAGTACCAGCGCGCCACCACCTGCCGGATGGAACTGCTGCAGCGCCACCTCGACGATCCGACGGCCGGGCCGTGCCGGCGGTGCGATGTGTGCGCGGGGCCGTGGTACCCGGTGGCGGCCGACCTTGAGGCGGTCGAGCGGGCCGACCACGCCCTCGACCGGGTCGGGGTGCCCGTCGAGCCGCGGGCCATGTGGCCCACCGGCATGGCGCGCCTCGGCATCGAGGTGTCCGGCCGCATCCCGGCCGGCGAACGGGCCGAGACGGGCCGGGTCGTGGCGCGCCTCACCGATCTGGGGTGGGGCGGTGCGCTGCGCGAGGTCTTCGCCGCCGGAGCGCCGGACGCCGAGGTGCCCGAGTCGCTGCTGACGGCCTGCGCCCGCGCCTTGCGCGACTGGGGCTGGGCCGAACGCCCGGTGGCCGTGGTGGCGATGCCGTCCCGCTCGCGTCCGCAGCTGGTCGCCTCGGTGGCCGAGGGCATCGCCCGGCTCGGCCGGCTGCCGCTGCTGCCGGGCCTGGAGATCGCCGAGGGCGTTCCGGACCGTCTCGCCGCAGGCGGCAACAGCGCCTTCCGGCTGGCGTCGGTGTGGGGAAGATTCGTCGTCACTGAGCCGCTGCGCGACGCGCTCGCCGACACCCGCGGACCGATCCTGCTCGTCGACGATCTCGTCGACAGCCGGTGGAGCCTCGCGGTCGCGTCGCGCACCCTGCGCCGCGAGGGTGCCGATACGGTCCTGCCCTTCGCCCTCGCCGCTGTCGGCTGAAGCCGCAGGCAGGCTGCGGCGGCGAGTACCCTGCCTCCATGCCCACACTGCGCGAGGTCGTCGCGGCCCTGGACGGGATGTACGACCCCGGTTGGGCCGAGTCGTGGGATGCCGTCGGCACGGCGGTCGGCGACCCGGCCGCCGAGGTCCGGCGCATCCTGTTCGCGGTCGACCCGGTGCAGGCCGTCGCCGACGAGGCGGTCGCCGGAGGCTTCGACCTCCTCGTGACCCATCACCCGCTCTGGCTGCGCGGGGTCACCTCGGTCGCTGCGGACGACCCCAAGGGCCGCGTCGCCCACACGCTCATCACGCACGGCATCGCCCTGCACACCTGCCACACCAACGCCGACGTGCCCGAGCTGGGCGTCTCGGCGGCGATGGCCGGAGCACTCGGTCTGCGGGAGACACGCCCGCTGGAGCCGTCGCCGGGCGCACCGTTCGACGTTTGGACGGTGTTCGTGCCCGGGGCGGACGCCGATCAGGTCCTCGCCGCCATGCACGAGGCCGGGGCCGGGCGGTACGACGGCTACGACCGCGCGGCCTTCGACTGGCCGGGAACCGGCCGGTTCCGCCCGCTCGACGGCGCGAACCCCGCCCTCGGCCGCATCGGCGAGGTCGAGCAGGTCGACGAGGTGGCGCTGCGGCTCGTCGCGCCACCGCACCTGCGCGAGACGGTCCGTGCGGCGATGCGAGCCGCGCACCCCTACGAGGTCGTCGCCCACGACGTCATCGCGGCCGAGCCGGAAGCGGCCGGGCGCGGCATGGGGCGCATCGGCCGGCTGCCGGAGCCGATGTCGCTGGAGCGTTTCGCGGCGCTCGTGCGCGAGGCGTTGCCGGACCATCACGGCGCGACCCGCGTCGCCGGGGAGCCGGACCGGCAGGTCTCGACCGTTGCCCTGTGCGGCGGTTCGGGCGACTTCCTGCTCGGTGCCGCCACCGCCGCAGGTGCCGACGTCTACCTCACCTCGGACCTGAAGCACCACGTCGTCAGCGAGCACCGGGAACGCCCCGGTGCCTGCGCGGTCGTCGACGTGCCGCACTGGGCGGCCGAATGGACTTGGCTGCCGGTCGCGGCGGCGGCCCTCCGTGAGCGGATCGGCGCTACCGTGGAGACCCGCGTGTCGACGCTCGTCACCGATCCGTGGACGATGACGCTCACCACCCCCGACCTTGCCCACCCTCGATCCGGGAGCCTCCGCTGAAAGCCGCACCGCACGACCAACTGACCCTGCTGGATCTCGCCGACCGCGACGCCCGCCTGGGCCAGCTCGCCCATCGCCGCAGGGCGCTACCGGAACTGGCCGTTCTGACCGAGGCCGTCGCTGATGAGGCGCGGCTGAACGACCGACGTATCGAACTCGACACGCTGCTGGGCGACCTGCGCCGCGAACTGCGTCAGGCCGAGGCCGAGGTGGAACAGGTGCGGGCGCGTCGTGACCGTGACGAACAGCGGCTCTCTTCCGGTGCCATCACCAATCCGAAGGACCTCACTAACCTCGAACACGAGATGCAGGCCTTGCAGCGACGTATCACCACGCTGGAGGACAACGAGTTGGAGGTGATGGACCGTGTGGAAACGACGGAGGCCGACCTGTCGGGTGTGATGGCCGAGTTGGAGCGGGCACGTGCCAAGGTCGCCGACGTCACCGCCGCCCGCGACGCCGCCTTCGCCGATCTCGATGCCGAGCGCGACCGGGTGGCCGCCGAACGCGCCGACCTGGCTGCACGTCTCGGCGAGCCGCTGCTGGCCACGTATGAGAAGGTGCGTGCCCAATACGGTTCAGGAGCCGCAGCGTTGAGGGCCCGGCGTTGCGAGGGCTGCCGGCTGGAAATCAACGGCGCGGACCTGCGGGAGATCGCCGGGCTACCCGACGACGAGGTCGTGCGCTGCCCCGAGTGCAGCCGCATCCTCGTCCGCACCATCGAATCGGGTTTGTAAGAGACTGCGCCAACAGGTCCCTTCGAGGCTCGGCCGCAGTCGGCCTCGCGCCTCAGGGACCGGGGTGCTACCTGGTCCCTGAGGTGCGACGAGGAACGAGAGCCTCGAAGGGACCTGCCGATGCGCGTCAGCCGGTCACGACGTCGAGGTGCGTCCCGTCGCCGGGGCGTTCGATCCGCCAGCCGAGGTCGGACCAGACCTGCACCAGGTCGTCGATGCTCGCAGGCGATGCGCCCGAGGTGAGCAGGTCGCGCACGAGCCGCCCCTTGGTCGCCTTGTTGAAGTGGCTCACGACTTTGCGCACGCCGTCGGTCTCGGTCAGGACCCGCACCGAGGCGCGCAGCAGGCCGTCGGCATGGCCGAACTGCGCGTAGGTGCCCGAGCGTAGATCGAGCACCAGGCCGCCACCGGCGAGATCGGCGATGGCTCGCCCCATGACGGGCTTCCAGCGGCTCGCGACCGTGCCGAGCCGGGGGAGCGTGGTGCCGCCGGAGAGCTTGTAGGCCGGGATCAGATCGCCGGGGCGCACCAGCCCGAACAGCGCCGAAGCGATGGCCAGATGTTCCTCGGCTCGTGCGCGCGCACCGGCATCGAGGGTTCCCAGGCCCAGCTCCCCGAACAGCACGCCGGTGTAGACCTCCGAGGCCGGCGCGGTCGGCTCCTCGGCCAGCGCCGCATTGTGCTCCAGGTGCTCGGCCTGCGTCGGCCCGAGGCCGAGGATCTCCGCGCCGCGCTTGGTCTGGCTCAGCCGGATCAGCGAACGCAGGATCTGTTCGCGGGTCCGGTTCAGCGACGGCGACGACAACGCCGCGAGGTCGAGGGGATCACCCTGGTCGGGACGGGTCTTGCCCTCCGACGGCGGCAGCAGGATCAGCACCCGGCGAGATTACCGGCCGCCGCCGTCAACTCAGCAGCATGCACACGCCCAGCCCCGCGAACAGCAGGGCCGCGACGGCATGGACGACCCGGACCGGCACGATGCGCAGGATCTGCTTGCCCAGCACCACGGCCAGCACGATGGAGGCCATCATGCCCAGCGTGCTGCCCGCCCACACCCAGCCCCACGCATACTGCGTCGACAGGGTCATGGTGGTGAACATCGTCTTGTCGCCGAGTTCGGCTAGCGTGAAGGCACTGCCCACGGCGAGTAACGCCTGGCCGTTGTGCGCCTGAACCTCCGGTTCTTCGTCCTCCTCGGTGTGCCACAGCGACCATGCGGTGAGTGCGGCGAACGCCAGGAACACCACCCCCGCAGCGATGCGCAGCAGGTCCTCCGGCAGCCAGGTGCCGAGTGCCTCCCCGATAAGCGCGGAGGCGGCGTTGATGAGTGCACAGGCGATGCCCATTCCCACGATGACCGTGCGCGCGCGGTAGCGGGTGGCGAACGTCATCGCCATGAGCTGACTCTTGTCGCCCAGTTCGGCGACGAACACCACTGCGGCGGCGATAGCCACGGTATGCATGAAGGCCCTTCCTCGTCTCCCGGACGAGAAGAGCCGCCGCGCGACGAGCCTCGACCGGGATCGTCAATGACAATCCGGCCGAAAGTCTCGTCCGCCAGGGGCACTGGCTCGCTGCACCGGAACCCCAGGCGAGGCGGTCCAGTATGTCGATGCAGCGATTGGGGACTACTCCCTTTCGCTGCCGTCAGTCTACACGATGCGTCCGGCTACGATGGAGGCGCGAATGAGCCGGCCGGGCGGCCGCGGCTCCGCCCTCGCGGGCGGGCTGAGGAAAGTCCGGACTCCACAGAGCGACGGTGGTGGCTAACAGCCACCCACGGTGACGTGCGGGACAGTGCCACAGAGAACAGACCGCCGATGGCCCGCTTCCCCGGAAGCGGGCACAGGTAAGGGTGAAACGGTGAGGTAAGAGCTCACCAGCGGTGCCGGTGACGGCATCGGCTCGGTAAACCCCACCGGGAGCAAGACCATGAGGATCTGCGGATCTGCGCTGACGGGCTGCTCGTCTGCATCAGCGGGTAGGTTGCACCGAGGTGTTCAGCAATGGGCACCCCAGATGGATGGCCGCCCGGGGTTCGCCCCGACAGAATCCGGCTTACAGGCCGGCTCATTCGCCCTTCGTTAGCCGTGTTGGGGGTGACCTGCGAGAATGCCGGGGAGCCGACGACGAGCGTGGGTGCGCGTGAGGAGAGAGTGTGAACAGTCGGAGGATCTTGCGCCGGTCCCTCTGGTGGTCGTTGCTGATGAAGCTCTTCATCCTGCTGATCGTCTGGCTGATCGCCCAGCTGATGAATCCGGGCGCGACCGAGCCGGCCACCAATGACCCGACCGACACTTACACGCCGCCGTCGGGCATCGTCACCGACGAGTTCGAACAGCAGATCGAGAAGCAGGCCTCCAAGAACTTAGGTCGAGACGTGCAGGCCACCTGTCCGGAGCGCATCGAGTTGATCCAGGGCAACCAGATGACCTGTCTGATCTCCGAGGCGACCGATCAAGTGTCGGACGTCGGCACTCCGCTCGCCGATGCGCTGGTGACCATCACTGGTGATCCTGGCGATGCCGGCAAGGTCAAGTGGAAGTGGGAGGCCGTCGAGCCGTCCGTCTCGGGTATCACGCCAGAACCGCTCTAGGAACGGGTACCGGCAGGCCCCTGTCTGAGGTGCGGAGGCCGCCTCACGCCTGCATGACCGAGTCTTTACGGCAGGGTCAGGATCTCGGCACCCGCGTCGGTGACCAGCAGGGTGTGCTCGAACTGGGCGGTGCGGGAGGCATCGCGGGTCACGGCGGTCCAGCCGTCGTCCCACATGTCCCACTCGGCGGTCCCCAAAGTCAGCATCGGCTCGATGGTGAAGGTCATGCCCGCCTCGATGACGGTGGTGGCGGTCGGATCGTCGTAGTGCGGCACGATCAGCCCGTCGTGGAAGGCCGGGCCGACGCCGTGGCCGGTGAACTCCCGCACGACGCCGTAACCGAAGCGCTTGGCGTAGGACTCGATGACCCGTCCGATCACGTTGATCTGGCGTCCGGGACGCACGGCCTTGATCGCCCGCATGGTGGCCTCGTGGGTGCGCTCGACCAGCAGACGTGACTCCTCGTCCACGTTGCCGACGAGGTAGGTCTTGTTCGTGTCGCCGTGGACCCTGCCGATGTAGGCGGTGATATCGATGTTGACGATGTCACCGTCTTCGAGCGGCCGGTCGTCGGGGATGCCGTGGCAGATGACCTCGTTGACGCTGCTGCACAGCGACTTCGGGAAGCCGCGGTAGCCGAGGGTCGACGGGTAGGCACCGTGGTCGAGGAGGAACTCGTGGCCGACCCGGTCCAGCTCGTCGGTCGTCACGCCCGGCGCGATGGCCGCCTCGACCGCGTCGAGCGCCTGCGCCGCGATCCTGCCGGCGACGCGCATCGCCGCGATGGTGTCGGCGTCACGGACCTGCGGGCCGCGGTAGGGCAGAGGAGCGGCCTGCCCGACGTATTCGGGCCGGTCGATGGACGCGGGCACGGCGCGTTCGGGGCTGATGGTTCCGGGGGTCAAAGGGGCGCTCGGCACTCCGGGAGTCTACGGCGTGCCCGCGCGCGGCTGGGGCACAATGCGGACATGGCCTACTTCTTCTGCCTCAAGCACCACGCCGTCGAAGGCGAGCAGGGCTGCCGCGCCAAGGACCGGCTGGGGCCGTACGACACCGAGACCGACGCGGCACGGGCGCTCCAGAAGGTCGCCGAGCGCAACGAGGCGTGGGACACCGACCCGGACTGGAACGACGTGCCGGAGGCCGGCGAGCCGGAGCAGCGGTGAAGCCCGCGACCCGCGCGCCGGGGCGACACGCGGGCCTGGACCTGCATCGCTCCGGTCCGTGGATCGCCGCCGTCGGCCTGCTGGCGGTGCTGTGGCTGGTCGTGATGGCGGGCTTCCTCTTCGCCCCGTGGTGGGGCGTGGCGGTTCACCTGGTCGTCCTCGGCTGCTTCGCGACGCTCCTGGCCCGTCGCGGCCGGGTCGCCCCGGCCGCGACGGTCTGGATTCCGCTGTACGCCTTCGGGGCCTGGGTCACCGTCAACGCCGCTGGTGTCCTCGCCTTCGGCTGGCGGATGTAGCGCTCAGCTGTCGAAGGTGTGCTCCGGGGCGGGGAACACGCCGGTGGCGACCTCCTCGGCGAACTGCTGCGCGGCGCCCAGCATGATCCCGTGCAGGTCGGCATAGCGCTTGACGAAGCGCGGTGCCTTGCCGGTGCGCAGGCCGAGCATGTCCTGCCAGACGAGCACCTGGGCGTCGCAGTCCGGCCCGGCACCGATGCCGATGGTCGGGATGTGCAGCGTCTCGGTGATCTCCGCAGCGATGGGCGCGGGCACCATCTCCATGACCACCGACATCGCGCCGGCCTCCTGCATCGCGAGCGCGTCGTCCATGAGCTTCTTCGCGGCATCCCCGCGGCCCTGCACCCGATACCCGCCGAGGCTGTGCTCGGACTGTGGGGTGAAGCCGATGTGCGCCATGACCGGGATCGCGCCCTTGGTCAGCAGCTCGATCTGCGGGGCCATCTCGGCACCTCCCTCGAGCTTGACGACCTCGGCCTCGCCCTCCTTCATAAAGCGGACGGCCGTGTCATAAGCCTGTTCGGGGGAGCGCTGGTAGGACCCGAACGGCAGATCGGCGACGACCAAGGCGCGCTTCGTGGAGCGGGTGACCGCCTTGACCAGCGGCAGCAGCTCGTCGACCGTCACCGGCAGCGACGTGCGGTAGCCGAAGACGTTGTTAGCCGCCGAGTCGCCGATGAACAGCACCGGGATGCCGGCCTCGTCGAAGGTGGCCGCCGAGTACTGGTCGTAGGTGGTCAGCATGACCCACTTGCGGCCCTCGGCCTTCCACTGCCGCAGGTGGTGGGTGCGGATCTTCTTGATGTCCGGGCTGACCCCGCCGTAGGGTGCGGTCTCCTCGGCGGGCACGGAGGCGGGCGTGACGTCGTTCATGGTGTTCTCCTCTCACAGCCCCGGTCGGGGTCCATGGATGGGATCAGCATGGCACTCGCCGCCGAGCGAGGAAAGGTGATGCCGGTTACGCTGGCGCTTTTCCACCGCTCCGTCGCTCAATGACCGAAGGAGGTTCTTTCGGCCCACGTTCTTAGAACGCGCGCCAACAGGCCCCGTTGGCTGAGGTGCCCCAACGAAGGAGGGGCCTCGAAGGGCGAAGCCTGCCGTGGGCGGGTCATTTCGAGGCTCGCAAGCTCGCACCTCAATGACCGGGTTCGGACCCCGGCGGACGTTCTTACAGGGACTCGCGCCAGCCGGTGGTGATGGGGACGCGGCGGTCGCGGCCGAAGTTGCGGCGGCTGATCTTCGGACCCGGCGGGTACTGACGGCGCTTGTACTCGGCGCGGTCCACCAGGGTCACCACCCGCTCGACCAGCGCCGGATCGAAGCCCTCGGCCACGACTTCAGCGGCCCCCAAGTCGCGCTCGACGTAAGCGTCCAGCACCGCGTCGAGCACCTCGTACGGCGGCAGGGAATCGGTGTCCAACTGGCCCGGGCGCAACTCGGCCGACGGCGGCTTGCCGATCGCGTTCTCCGGGATCGGCGGCGTCTCCCCGCGCGACGCGGCCCATGCGTTGCGCCAGCGGGCCAACTCCCACACGAGTGTCTTGGGCACATCCTTGATCGGCGCGTAGCCGCCGACGGCGTCGCCGTAGATCGTCGAGTAGCCGGTCGCCAACTCGGACTTGTTGCCGCACGCCAGTACGAGGTGACCCTGCTGGTTCGACAGGCCCATCCAGATGACCGCCCGGATGCGGGCCTGCAGGTTCTCCTCGGCCAGGCCGTCCAGGTGCAGCGCCTCCTGGTAGACGTCGAAGATCGGCGCGATGGGCACTGTGTCGAGCGTGAGGCCGGTCCGGCGGGCCAGCTCGGCGGCGTCGCCCACGCTGTGCTCGGTGGACCAAGCGCTCGGATTGGAGACGCCGAAGACCTTCTCGGCCCCGAGCGCATCGACGGCGATGGCCCCGACGAGGGTGGAGTCGATGCCGCCCGACAGGCCCATCAGCACCGTCGAGAAGCCGTTCTTGCGCACGTAGTCGCGCAGGCCGAGCACGAGCGCCTGGTACCGCTCGCCGAGGTCGTCCCAGCGCTCGGCCGGCAGCGGGCGCAGCGGCTCTCCGGCCTCGGGGAACGGCTCGGCCGAGATGATCGTGCGCTCCACGCGCAGGCCGTGGAAGCGGGTGCCCGGCTCGGGCATCGCGGCGGTCGCGGCGGGCAGATCGAGGTCGACGACCAGCAGGTCCTCGGTGAACTGGGGCGAGCGCGCGATCAACTCGCCGTCGGCACCGACGACGATGGTGTCGCCGTCGAAAACCAGCTCGTCCTGACCGCCGACCATGTTGACGTAGGCGAGCGCGCACTGCCCCTCCAGTGCGCGCCGCGCGCACAGGTCCAGCCGGACGTCGTCCTTCGCGGCCTCATACGGAGACCCGTTGAGCACGACGAGCAGGCCCGCCTCGGCGGCGTTGGCGGCCGCCGAGGGACCGTCCTGCCAGATGTCCTCGCAGATGGCCAGCGCGATGTCGACCCCGCCGACCTGCACGATCTGGGTTTCGTCGCCGGGCACGAAGTGGCGGAACTCGTCGAAGACGCCGTAGTTCGGCAGATGGTGCTTGTCGTAGCGCGCCACGATGCGTCCGCCGGTGATGACCGAGGCGGAGTTGGTCGGGGCGTTCTTCGGAACGCCGAGCCGGTCCGGCAGATTCGCCAGGGCACCGGTCTTCGCGGTGTCCAGATGGCCGACGATCACCACCAGATCGCCCAGCCCCTCCTCGGCGAGCCGGGACGCCAGAGTCTGCACCGCCGCGCGGGAGGCCGCGATGAAGGTGGAGCGATAGGCGAGGTCTTCGATGGGGTAGCCGTTCAGCGCCATCTCCGGCGTGACGACGACCTGCGCACCGGCAGCCTGAGCGGCGCGGGCCTGCGCGAGCACCGCCTCGGCGTTGGCGTCGATGTCACCGACGACGGGATTCATCTGGACGAGGGCAAGGCGCAACCGGGGCACGCCAGTAGCCTACTGCCCGCCCGGCCTGCCCCGCGTGGCGCGGAAGGCACGCCCCCGGCACAATCGTCGGGTCAGCGTTGTCGAGCGAAGGGACCGGCGATGTCCGAGACCAGACCCCGGCGATCGACTCTCGGGGCCGGGCATATGCGCAGTCTCACCGCGCTGCTGGGCTTCGTCGTGGTCGGTCTCGGTGCCATCGCGGCAGTGCTCACCTTCGGCGGAGCCAGCCCGGAGAGTGTCGTGGAGGACTACCTCGCTGCCGAGACCGAGGGTGACTACCTGCGCCTATGCGAACTGTCCGGCGGAGATCACCGCGACGAGTTGCTGACCTCCCAGGACCCGGCCTTCACCGACTGCGACGACTACGCCGAGGAGATGGAGCGCCGCGCCGAGGAGGCGACGAAGGACCCCGGGTACGACGCCTCCCTCGACCGCTACCTCGACGAACTCGAGCCGCAGGTGGAGATCTTGGCCGTCGACGAGCAGGGCGACGAGGCGGTGGTCGAGGTGGAGGTCACCTACGAGCACTCCGGCGGCGAGCCGGTATCGGCGGGCCAGGAAGGCGACGACACCCGGCGTTTTGCGGTGCTGACGGAGAAGATCGACGGCTCCTGGCTCGTCACCGCACCGTACTACCAGGGCGACTGACCCGCCGGGGACCCGTGCAACGCGGGGACGGGTCTGCTTCGCGGAGGCTCGCCGGGCGAGGTGAAACATGGCCGTAACACGAGCCGTGCCAGACTCGCTTCATGGGTAAGCAGGAAGCCTTCGTCCTCCGGGCCATCGAAGAGCGTGACGTCCGATTCGTGCGCCTATGGTTCACCGATGTCCTGGGGTCACTCAAGTCGGTGTCCATCGCTCCGGCCGAACTGGAGGGCGCGTTCGCCGAGGGGATCGGTTTCGACGGCTCCTCCATCGAGGGCTTCGCTCGCGTCCACGAGGCCGACATGCTCGCCAAGCCCGATCCGTCGTCGTTCCAGATCCTGCCGTGGCGCGGGGAGACCCCGGCGACCGCGCGCATGTTCTGCGACATCCACACCCCCGACGGTGCCCCGTCCTTCGCCGACCCGCGGCACGTGCTCAAGCGGGCGATGCAGAAGGCCGCCGACGCCGGGTTCACCTATTACACCCACCCCGAGATCGAGTTCTACCTGTTCAAGGGCAAACCCGCTGCGGGGTCGGTGCCGGTGCCGGTCGACGACAGCGGCTACTTCGACCACACCGCGCAGGGCGGCGGCGGTCAGGACTTCCGCCGCGAGGTCATCACCATGCTGGAGTCGATGGGCATCAGCGTCGAGTTCAGTCATCACGAGGGAGGTCCGGGCCAGCAGGAGATCGACCTGCGCTACGCCGACGCCCTCAGCATGGCCGACAACATTATGACCTTCCGGACCGTCGTACGGGAGGTCGCGCTGACCAACAGCAAGTGGGCCTCGTTCATGCCCAAGCCGTTCACCGAGCACCCCGGCTCGGGCATGCACACGCACGTTTCGCTGTTCGAGGGCGACGAGAACGCCTTCTACGAGGCCGGCGCGCAATACCAGTTGTCGGGCACCGGCCGGGCGTTCATCGCCGGCATCCTGCGGCACAGCGCAGAGATCACCGCAGTCACGAACCAGTGGGTCAACTCCTACAAGCGGCTCGCGGCCGGCGGCGAGGCACCCAGTTACGTCTGCTGGGGGCACAACAACCGTTCGGCGCTCCTGCGCGTGCCGATGTACAAGCCGCACAAGAGCGGGTCGGCGCGGATCGAGCATCGCGGGATCGACGCGGCCTGCAACCCGTATCTGGCCTATGCGCTGCTGCTCGCGGCGGGCCTGAAGGGCATCGAAGAGGGCTACGAAATGCCGCCGGAGACCGAGGACGACGTGTGGTCGCTGTCCGAGCGCGAGCGCAAGGCCCTCGGCATCCCGTCGTTGCCGCGCAACCTCGACGAGGCCATCCGGGTCATGGAGGGCAGCGACCTCGTGGCCGAGACCCTGGGTGAGCACGTCTTCGACTTCTTCTTGCGCAACAAGCGGCGTGAGTGGCAGGACTACCGCACCCAGGTCACCCAGTTCGAGCTCGACCGGCTCATGCCCATCGTTTGACCCGGCCGTAACATGAACCGGTGCCGACGCCCGATCTGTCCCGTCGCGGATTCCGTAACCCCGATGCTGCGGCCGCTCACCTGGCCGACCTCGGGCAGGCCGATGACGGCCTGATCGAGCAGGTCGCCTCGGTCGCGTCGCCCGATACCGCGCTGACCTCCCTGGCGGCCATCGCGCGCAGCATGGGTGCCGCTGCCCTGCACGCCGCGCTGGCCGACCCTGCGCTGCGCGAGCGGCTGCTGGTCGTGCTCGGCACGAGCGAGGCGATGGGCGACTTCCTGGCGCGCCACCCGGAGTTCGTCGCCGAACTCGGCACCGACCGGCTCGATCTGCGGCGTCGCAGTGCGGAGCGACTGCGGGCCGACCTCGCCGAAGCGACCACTGCCGAGCACCTGCGGGTGCTCTACTACCGGCAGTTGCTCTGCACGATTGCGCGCGATCTGAACGCCTATTCGACCTTCGCCGAGACCTCGGCCGAGTTGTCCGACCTCGCGGTCGCCACCCTCGACGCGGCCCTGGCCATTGCTCGTGCCGAGGAACCGGGGGCCGGCGAGCAGGTGCGGCTGGCCGTCATCGCTCTGGGCAAGACCGGCGGCCGCGAACTGAACTACATCAGCGATGTCGACGTGATCTTCGTCCACGAGCCGGCCGACGGCGTCGATCCGCAGAAGGCCCTCCAGGTTGCCACCCGGCTTGCGTCGGCAACGATGCGCATCTGCGGCGAGCACACGGCCGAGGGAACCATCTGGGAGGTCGACGCGAACCTGCGGCCCGAGGGCAACCAGGGGCCGCTGACTCGCACGCTGGCCAGCCACGTGGCCTACTACGAACGGTGGGCGACCACGTGGGAGTTCCAGGCGCTGCTCAAGGCGCGCTTTGCTGCGGGAGACGCCGACCTCGGACGGGCCTATCTGGAGGCCGTGCAGCCGATGGTGTGGGAGGCGAGCACGCGGGCCAACTTCGTCGCCGACACCCGATCCATGCGCCGCCGGGTCCTGGACCACATTCCGGCCGCTCACCGGGAGCGCCAGCTCAAGCTCGGCAGCGGCGGCCTGCGCGATGTCGAGTTCGCGGTGCAGCTGTTGCAGCTGGTCCACGGCCGCGCCGATGAGACGCTGCGCAGCCCGACGACCCTCGATGCCCTCGAAGCCCTGACCCGTGGCGGCTATGTGGGTCGCCGTGACGGCGCGGCGCTGGAGGAGGCCTACGAGTTCCTGCGCACCCTCGAACACCGCATCCAGTTGTTCCGGCTGCAGCGCAGCCACATCGTGCCCGACGATGCCGAAGACCTGCGCCGCCTCGGACGCAGCATGGGCTATCGGATCAACCCGGCCAAGAATCTGGAGTCGGAGTGGCAGTCGCACCGCCGGGTCGTGCGGCGGCTGCACGAGAAGATCTTCTACCGGCCGCTGCTGGAGGCGGTTGCCGCGCTGCCCGCCGAGGGTCTGCGACTGTCGCCGGAGGCGGCCGAGCAGCGCTTGGTTGCCCTCGGCTTCCGTGATCCGCGCGGGGCGCTGGCCCACCTGGAATCGCTGACCTCCGGGGTGTCGCGGCGGGCGGCGATCCTGCGCTCCCTGCTGCCGGCGATGCTCGCCTGGTTCAGCGAGGCTCCCGATCCGGATGCCGGGCTGTTGGCCTTCCGGTCGATCTCCGAGGCCCTGGGGGAGTCGCCCTGGTACCTGCGCAAGTTGCGCGACGAGGGCGAGGGGGCCGAGCAGCTGGCGACCCTGCTGTCGTCGAGTCGCTACGTTTCGGAGCTGATGCAGCGCAATCCGGACGCGGTCGCGCTGCTGGGCGATGCCGACGAACTGGTACCGCGCGACTTCGAACGCATTCACACCGAGATGGCGCTCGCGGCCAGGCGGCACGCTGCCGACGCGCGTGCGGCGGTGCGAGCCATCCGGCGCATCCGGCGTCGGGAGTTGGCGCGGGTGTCGATCGCCGACGTGCTCGGCGAGCTGGACATCGTCGCCGTGGGCCATGCCCTGTCGGATCTCAACGCCGCGACCCTGTCGGCGGCCCTGTCCGCCGCGATCCGCGCGGTGGCCGACGAGCGCGGTGAGGTCCCGACCCGCCTGGCCGTCGTGCTGATGGGGCGGCTCGGCGGCCGGGAGTCGGGCTACGGCTCGGACGCCGACGTCATGTTCGTCCACGAGCCGCTGCCGGGTGCCGACGAGAAGGCGGCGGCGACGGCGGCGACGGCGGTCGCCACCAAACTGCGCGACATGCTCCAGGCGGCCGGTGACGATCCGCCGTTGGAGGTCGATGCCGAACTACGACCCGAGGGCAAGAACGGCCCGCTGGTGCGCACCTTCGCTTCGTACGCGGCCTACTACGCGAAGTGGTCGGCGGTGTGGGAAGCCCAGGCGCTGTTGCGGGCGGCACCGGTCATCGGCGATCCCGACCTGTGTGAGCGTTTCCGTGCGCTGATCGATCCGATGCGCTACCCGGACGGCGGCCTGTCGGAGGCCGAGGTGCGCGAAATCCGGCGGATCAAGGCGCGGGTCGAATCCGAGCGGCTGCCGCGCGGGGCCAGCCCGACGACGCACCTCAAGCTCGGCCGGGGCGGCCTCGCCGATGTCGAGTGGACGGTGCAACTGCTGCAGATGCGTCATGGCCACGAGGTCGAGCGCTTGCGGACGACCGACACGCTCGACGCACTGCATGCTGCGGTGGCGGCCGGTCTGCTGAGCACGGACGACGCGGCGATGCTGGAGGAGGCCTGGCGGCTGGTCAGCCGGATCCGCAACGGGGTCGTGCTCATGCGCAACAAGCCCGCCGAGTCGATGGTCGAGCAGGCCGCAGAGCGGGCGGGCCTGGCGCACCTGCTGGGTTACCGCCAGGACGAGGGCGAGCGCATGGTCGACGACTACTTGCGCATCACCCGACAGGCTCGCAGTGTGATCGAGCGGGTGTTTTGGGGCGAATAAGAGGCTGTGCGGATAGGTGGAACCCGGTCATTGAGGTGCGAGCTTGCGAGCCTCGAAATGACCACGACCGCAGGCTTCGAGGCTCCGGCCGCAAGCGGCCTACGCACCTCAGCCAGCGCCTACCTGCGCGGTGGGAATCAGCCGGCTTGGGGGTTGCTGCTGCGCAGGAGGTGTTCGCGCTCGGTGGCGTTGAGACCGCCCCACACGCCGAACGGCTCCTGGACGGCCAGCGCGTGTTCGAGGCACTGCCGGACCACCGGACACTGGGCGCAATAGGACTTCGCGGTCGCTTCGCGCTGGCGACGGCGCGGGCCGCGCTCGTACTCCGGGGGGAAGAAGGTCTCGGGATCGGCGTCGTTGCAGGCACCGACGTACTGCCATTCGTAGGACTCCTGCCGCGGCACGGGGAGCCGGGAGATGCTCGCCATCGGGTTTCCTCTTCTCGGGGACGCTTGCCCGTCAGAGGCGCGCGCCCCGCGCGAGGTTCCCGAGGCCCGTGACTTTCTTCACGCCGTCATGCGACCAACTGCGTCTCGCGGTCGGCCTCGGCGCGGGCGGCGGCCTCCCGCTTGGCACGGCGCAGGGCCTTGCTCTCGGGGCTGTTGCCGACCAGGTACGGATCGCTCGGCTTGGCACCGTAGGCCGCGAGCTGGCGGGCCACGCTGAGCAGCTGCTTGGAGAGGCGTCCGGTGTTGTACGGCAGGCCGTGCTTTTCGCAGATCGCGCGGATCTCCGCGGCGACCTCTGGGTAGCGGCGCGCCGGGATGTCGGGGAACAGGTGATGCTCGATCTGATGGCTCAGATTGCCGCTGAGGATGTGGAACGGCCGGCTGCCGGAGATGTTGGCCGAGCCGAGCAGCTGGCGCAGGTACCACTGGCCGCGCGACTCGTTCGTGGCCTCGGCCTCGTCGAAGGACTGCACATCGGCGGGGAAGTGACCGCAGAAGATGATGAGGAAGGTCCAGATGTTGCGGACCAGGTTGGCCGCGAAGGTGCCGCCGAGGACCGCGAGCGGCACCCACCAGCCGGCGAACGGGACGAGGACCAGGGCGAGCGCCGGGAAGGCGATGTAGTCCTTGAGCACCTGGCGGCGGGTCTTGGCCGTCGCGCGCTTCTTGCGGGCGGTGAACTCCTCCTTGGACATGCGGCCGCCGAGGTAGTCGCCGACCTCCAGGCCGTGATACATGACGCCCCACTCGAAGAACAGCATGAGCAGGAACGCGGCCGGCAGGTTGAAGCGGTGGCTCGGGTACCAGGGCTGCCCGTCGTCGATGCGCAGCAGGCCGTAGCCGATGTCCTTGTCCATCCCGTGAATGTTCGTGTACGTGTGGTGCAGGTAGTTGTGGCCGTGCTTCCAGTCCTGTGCGGGGGCGACGTTGTCCCATTCGTAGCGCAAGCCGTTGACCAGCGGATCGTTCATCCAGTCGTACTGGCCGTGCATGACGTTGTGGCCGATCTCCATGTTCTCGAGGATCTTCGACAGGCCCAGCAGCACGATGCCGGCGACGAACGTCGGCCAGAAGAACGGCGTGAACATGCCGATGCGACCGGCGATCTCGCAGGTCTGCTGGAGGCGGATGACCCGGCGGATGTAGTCGGCGTCGGCCTGGCCGAGCGAGTCGAGGGTGCGCTGGCGCAGGGCGTCCAGCTCGGTGCCGAAGGAGTTCAGTTCCTCGCGGGACATGAGATCCAGGCCGATGGTGGCTTCCCGGTCCGGGTCGCCGACGAGCGGCTGGGGCGCGGCGTTATGGCCGGAGGCGTCGTAGTGGACGAGATGGCGCTTGTGACTCATGTTCTCTCCAGATCACAGGGCGACGGCGACATCGCCGACGGGGATGCTGACACAGGGTTTGATGGTTTCGTCGGTGTTGGCGCAGACCTCGCCGGTGATGACGTGGCGGACGGCGCCGTGGAGCTTCTTGATGGCGCAGGTGTTGCAGACCCCCATGCGGCAGCCGTATTCGGGCGTCAGGCCCGCAGCCTCGGCCTGTTCGAGGATCGTGTTGCCGTTGTTGGCCGCGGCGGTGCCGGCGTCCTCGAAGCTCAGGGTGCCGGTGGCCTCGGCGGCCGCGGCCGCGAGCAGGGCCGGATCGACCGTGGGCACCTTGAAGTACTCCAGGCGCAGTTGATCGGCGGCCTGCTGCTCGTCGTAGGTGTCGCGGACTGCGGCGATGAGACCGGCCGGGCCGCAGACGAAGGTGAGCGTGTCGGCCGGGTCGATGCCGAGGTGCTTGAGGTGGTCGATGTGGAAGCGGCCGGCCAGTTCCGCGCCAGGTTTCGGTTCACGGGTGTACACGCGAATCACCTCGACGCCGGGCACGCCGGCCCACGAGTCGAGCTGGTCGGTGAACATCTCGTCGGCGCGCGAGCGGGCGTAGTGCAGGAAGGTGACGCGGTGCGGCAGGGGGGTGTCGCGGTCGAGCATCGTGCGCAGCATCGACATGACCGGGGTGATGCCCGATCCGCCGCTGAGCAGCAGCAGCCGGTCCGGCACGACCTCCGGCAGCACGAATTCGCCGCGGGCCTGGGACAGGTAGACCAATTCGCCGGACGCAAGGCGGCTGTTGAGGAAGCGCGACACGAAGCCGTCGGGGTGCGCCTTCACGGAAACGCTGAAATTGCGGCCTTTGGCGGCGGCCGAACTGGAGACCGAGAAGACTCGGACCTTGCGGACGCCGTTGACCTCGATGCCGAACTCGACGTGCTGGCCGGGGGTGAAGCCCTTCCACGCGCCGTTGGGTCGCACGGTGACGGTCGTGGCGTTGTCGGTCTCGCGCTCGACGCCGACGACGCGCGCCCGCACCGCCTCAGCGGTCCACAGGGGGTGGAGCTTTTCGAGGTAGTGGTCGACGTGGTGGGGGGAGGTCATGGTCGCGACGGGGCGCGAGGCGAGAGCAGTGCGCATGATTCCCATGCGGCCTCTCCTTCAAATCAGTGAACGTCCGTACACTGAAAGTGTGACTCATGGGGCGGCTCGAGCGCAAGGCTGCCATGACGTGAAGCCGATCACTTCAGTCAATGCCTGTTCACTGAAGTAAGCGATAGTGTGCGTGCATGAGCGAGTCCGTGGCCCTGAGCCGGCGTGAGCAGAAGGAGCGCACCCGCCAGGCGATCCTCGACGCCGCTCTCCGGCGCAGCGGCGAGGTCGGATTCGCGCAGTTGAGCCTGCGGCAGGTCGCCAAGGACGCCGGCATCGTGCCCACGGCCTTCTACCGCCACTTCGCGTCGATGGACGAGGTCGGCCTGGCGCTCGTCGAAGAGTGCTTCGGGACGCTGCGCACGATGATCCGCGAGGCGCAGAAGGACCCCGACACGATGTCGAACATCATCGACGCCTCGGCGGAGATCCTCGTGCGCGCCGTCAAGGAGAACAAGGGTCACTTCGGCTTCGTCGCGCGCGAGCGGCAGAGCGGGTCGCAGGTCGTGCGCGAGGCGATCACCCGCGAGCTGGAACTGTTCATCTCCGAACTGGCCCTCGTGCTCGCCCGGCTGCCGAACGTGGAGCGCTGGTCGAGTGAGGACGTCACGATGGCGGCGGGCCTGTTCGTGCGCAACATGGTCTTTCGCGCCGAGCAGGTGATCGCCCTGCCCGAGGGCGGACGCCCCGAGCGCGAGGAGGAGATCAAGCGCAAGGCCCGGCGCGAGATGCGGCTCATCGTGCTCGGCTTCGAGCAGTGGGAGAGCTGAAGCGCGCGGCCGGGCCGCCCGGCTGTTGCGGCCAGCAAGCCGACACTTGTCGGCGAATGCGGCAGCTCGGGAGGGCACCGTCGAGTTGCCGACCACCGTAGGATTCGAGGCTCCACCGCTTGCGGTCTACGCTCCTCGACCAACGCTCATCCGCGCACGTCCTCACCCACAAAACTCGCCTGGCTGGGACACGGCGCTCCTGCTGTGTACGAACGCTTGTTGCGCGTCGGCGAAACGCGAAATACCCCTGACCGCGCTTCCGCAGGTCAGGGGTATTTCTTTGTGGTGGGCGATACTGGGTTCGAACCAGTGACCTCTTCGGTGTGAACGAAGCGCGCTACCACTGCGCCAATCGCCCGCAGGCGACAACTCTAACGCATGGTCGTCGCCGCCGGTTCATCAGTAGTCGTCGCAGAGTCCCTCGCGGTCCCAGACGCTGCCGATGCCGCAGTTGACGCCCACCGACCCCCGCGCCAACTCGAGGTCGACGTTACCGGCCGGTCCCGTCGCGCCGAGCACGACGATGCCGAGCGCGGCCACGTCGAAGCGATGATCGGGCACGACTCGTGAGCCGCTCTCCCAATCGGCATAGGTCAGCACTGGATCCGGGTCGGGATCGTTGCCGGCGGTAGGGTCGTTCTGTAGGTTCGCACGTAGGGACACCAGTCCGTCCACGCCGAGGAAGCCCACCAACAGGTCAGCCAGCACCGACACGACCGGAGCTGTAGCGTCCGACAGGGTTGTCCCCAGTGTCGGGACGATGCCCCCGGTGCCGAACAAGGCCGTCTCCAGCACCCCGCCGACCATGGGAGCAACACCTCCCGTCAGCGCGCCGACGATGCCGTCGATGAGCGGGTTGACGAGCGCGCTGACGGCGGCGCCGAGGAGACCGGTCGTAGAAAGGAGCGTCACCGTGGGGGTGACGGTCGCGGTGTTGTCCAGCAATTCCTGCAGTGTGCCCGAGACGACGACTGACACCGTCGCAACCTGGAGGGTCTGCCCCAAGACAGTGCCGATCAGCGGGATCTGCAACGTCAGATTGACATCGGCGGCGTAGAGTGCCGCCTCGACCGCGTCGAGTACGTCCTGCACCCAACCGTCGAGCGCCTCTGTCAGGGCATCAACTAGCGCGTTTGTGACGGCGTCGTTGACGACCAGTTCGGTATTGGGGGGAAGTCCGTTGAGTCCGTACTCCTGCGAGCCGTTGAAACCTTGACCTCCGTAGGCCTCGCCGATCAGCGACGCAAGATCAATACGCACATCGCCTGTGGCCAGATCGAGTTCGACGGTGTTGTCGTCGTCGCTCACCGTCGCCGTGGCCAGGTTGCGCGCAGCCGTGAGATCGACGTCGACGGTCGGACCGACGAGAGTAACCGACCCGAGGCTCAGCGTGCCGAGCACGCCGCTGAGTAAGCTGCCGACCCCGGAGGTGATGCCGCTCACGACCCCCGCGTCGCTAGCCAGGCCATCGACCGATGCCTCCACGGTGTCGAGTGCGGTGTCGAGGGTGCCGCTGAGCGCGGCGACGGCCGGGGCGTCGATGACCGCAGCCAGTCCGGCGACGGCGTATTCGCGGTCCAGGTAGGGGTCGAGATCGCCGGTCCAAGCAGCCATGCAGGCATCCATGGAGGCCCGTCCGGCCACGGCCCCGATCTCCAGGTTCAGGTCGGTGACCCCGGAGACGACGTCGGACACAGCCTCGCCGGTGACCTGTTCGACGAGTGTCGACAGTTTCAGCGTGCCGAGGGTTGGTGTCGTGCCATTGTCGTTGTTCTCGGTCTGGATGACGCCGGAGTCGTTGACGACACCGGACGCGCCCTCGGAGTAGCCGGTGCTCTGCGCCCGAGCGAACTGGTTCACGACGCCGACATCGTTGGCGAGGTCGAGCGAGAGGAGTTCGTCGAGGCTGCCGCCGGTCAACGGCAGATCGATGAGGCTCAGCGCGTTGACGTCGAGGGGGTTCACGTAGCCGTCGTTGCCGACGTCACTGGCATTGGCCGGGTCGGGGTGCGCGGTGGTGCCGTCGTTCGTCACGGTCACACCGCCGACGGTCGCCACGGTGTCGACGTCGAGCGGCAGGAGTCCGCCGCCGAGGAGCCGCCCGGCACCGCGTGTCTTGAAGATCTCGTCATCGTCGCAGTTCAGCGTGGCGTATTCGGCGTGATCCCATTCCTCGTCGACCCAGGAGGCGTTCGAGGCGACGACTACCGTGGCCTGGGCCGCGACAAGCGCGGCCACCGTGGTTCCGGCGCTCCAGCGCAGTGATTTGCCGGCGGCACGCCACTGTTGACGGCCGCGACGGGTCGTCGGCCGGGCCTGATCGACGAGGTCGGCGGGCTTCTCTGCCGAGAACCAGAACAACTCGCATAGGCCGTACCAGGCCATGAGGAGAATCAGGCCGACCGAGCGAAGGCGGGATCCGAGGGCCGCCACCACGAGCCAGACGACCTCGGCGGCGGCCAGACGGGCCTCCGCGAGCAGATAGCGCAGCGAGCGCAGACGGGACCTCACAGCACCTCACTTCCTCGGGAATGCGCGATCACGCCGAGTCCGATCACGCCGACGCCGATCAATAGCAGCGCAAGGAACGGTCCACCGGTCGACGGCAGGATGCCGGTGGCTGTCGTCGCCGGATCGGAACTGCTGGGCGTCTCGGTCTGTGGCGAACTCTGGTCGACGTCGCCGGAACTGTACAGACCCACCCCGAAGTCGCCGCTCAGGCCCATCAACGACTCGTCGTAGGAGCCGCCCGGAGGCACCGCGAGGGTGACGATGAATGAGCGCGCATGGTTACGGGTGATCGGTGCGAGATCCCATACCTGACCACCGCTGAGATCGGAGGCGACCGACACGTCGCGCAGAGGCTGCTCGGCGACGACCGACTCCACCGACCCCGAGCACACTGGATATTGAGCACCGTCATCGCCACTGAGGGTGCCGTTGCAGGCGTCGACCGCAATGTGCAGCGGGTAGTCGGGGTGGTTGACAAGAGCGCCGTCGCCCCACAGGCGCAGGGCCAGGGTACCGACGTCGGCACCCACGAGGCTCGCCTCCACCGACCAGTAACGGCGATCACCTGGGGTGAGGTCGAAGAAGGTGGCTGGCGATTTCCCCGCCGAGACGGTGAGGTCGCCGACTTCCTCGACGGGATTCAACTGGTTCGACACCAAGGCAGCGGCCTGGACTCCGAACGAGAGCAGGCCGAGCACGAGTGCCGTGGTGGCACCGGCCATGCCCAACATCCTGCGCCTGCTCATGTGCTTGCTTCTTTCAAACATTCTCGTTCGGTGATCTCGGCTTCGATGTCCTCCACCGAAGCCGGCCAGAAGGCCCACAACACCAGTAATCCGACCAACAGCACCACGGTGCCCATGACTAGTGGTGACGTGAGGATCGCCATCATCGGCCCCGCATGCGGGAGGGGCATCTCGGCCCGGTAGACCCAGTCGACGGTGTAGGGGAAGACGTCCTCGACCTCGTTGGCGTCACCTTGCAGGACGAAGGACCGCTTCTCGGGGTGTTCCGGCACCATGTCGATGCGCACGACCCGGTGCGTCACCAACGGTGAGGCATCGTCTAGGCGCGTTGTCACGATGTCACCGACCTCGACCTCATCGGCGTCGACCGGATAAGACAACACCCCGTACCCCGCTGGCAGGTCCGGCGACATCGACCCGGTCTTGAGGACGATGACCGTGGCCCCACTGTAGTGCGCGTAGAGTGCCCAACCGACTGCCACGACGCCGAGCAGGCCGGCGACCCCCAGGACCAGGTCCTTGAGCAGTCCGGGGAGCCGCCGCCCGCGACGGCGGCCAGCCGATTCGCCCCGACGCCGGTGAGCCATGAGGTCGACTAGTCGGAGGTGGCGTTGAAACGCCACGCCGGAAATACCAGCCGACCCTGGAGAGTCTGGGTCGTGTCATTGTCGGGCAGCGTGATGGCGAAGCAGTAATACTGCACGTTGCCGCGGGCGGCGCTGAGCGACTGCGAACCAGGGGCCGCAGTCTCGTTGAAGGTGGCACCGGAGATGATTTCCGTGCCTGCTGTGGTGAAACTCGTCCGACAGTTCGCGGCGGTCGCAGCGTCGTCGGTGACGCGCACTGAGTAGGTGAGGTTGTCCCACAGCAGGTTGCTCGTGTCGTCAGGTGTCTCGCCCGAAGCAGCAACGGGCGGCGTGATGAGCGTCAGTGAGCCGCTGACCGAATCTGCGGTCGTGGCGAGCGCGACCGGGGCGTAGATCGTGGTGCCTGGGGTCAGCCCTGTCGGGTCGACGTCGAAGATCAGCGCGTCTCCGGGGTTGGACTCGAAGTCGGCGAAGGTGTCGCTGGTCGATGGCGGGGTCGTTTCCCAGGCGTTCTGCTGGACCTCGAATTCGCTGGTCCCGACGCCCTCGCCGTCGCCGTCGGGACCGACACCGCCGAAGACCCACTCGTTGTCGTTCCAGGCTGCCAGCGACAGCACGGCGGCTAGGCCGAGCGCCAGTCCGGCCGAGGCGATGGCAGCGATCTTGCGGCGACGTCGCGTACGAGTGGCGCGGGTCATCGACGTGGTCATGTGGGTCTCCCTCCCAGATGTGACCGTCTTCTACCCGACGGTCTTCACGAAGACTACAGGCTCTCCTCATCCCGCGTGTAGGATTTTGTCAGGAATCGCCCGAAAATATGCGCGGCAATCCAGGGATAAGGGGCCCCGGTTTGGGCCTTGGCGGGGATGTGGTCTAGTGTTGCTACTCGCATCGGTCGAGGCAGTCGGGCGAAGCAGTGCGGACATAGCTCAGTGGTAGAGCATCACCTTGCCAAGGTGAGGGTCGCGAGTTCGAATCTCGTTGTCCGCTCGGAATCGGGTCAAGGCCCATCCAGC
The DNA here is from genome assembly GCF_047607065.1 of Aeromicrobium sp. Taxonomy (GTDB): domain Bacteria; phylum Actinomycetota; class Actinomycetes; order Propionibacteriales; family Nocardioidaceae; genus Aeromicrobium. The sequence goes on along the minus strand of NZ_JASGDU010000035.1, from coordinate 134 downwards.
GGTGGGTTGGCCGAGAGGCGAGGCAACGGACTGCAAATCCGTGTACACGGGTTCAAATCCCGTACCCACCTCGGAAGCACAACTGAACACCCACGGGCGATTGGCGCAGCGGTAGCGCGCTTCCCTGACACGGA
>NZ_JASGDU010000034.1:0-60538 GCF_047607065.1 Aeromicrobium sp. | reverse complement strand
GCCCGAGATCATCGTCAATAACGAGAAGCGCATGCTGCAGGAGGCCGTCGACTCGCTGTTCGACAACGGCCGCCGCGGCCGCCCGGTCACTGGGCCGGGCAACCGTCCGCTCAAGTCGTTGAGCGACTTGCTCAAGGGTAAGCAGGGCCGGTTCCGTCAGAACCTGCTCGGCAAGCGCGTCGACTACTCGGGCCGTTCAGTCATCGTCGTCGGCCCGCAGCTCAAGCTGCACCAGTGCGGCCTGCCCAAGCAGATGGCGCTGGAGCTGTTCAAGCCCTTCGTGATGAAGCGGCTCGTGGACCTCAACCACGCGCAGAACATCAAGAGCGCCAAGCGCATGGTCGAGCGCGCCCGCCCGGTCGTGTGGGACGTTCTCGAAGAGGTCATTGCCGAGCACCCCGTGCTGCTCAACCGCGCGCCCACGCTGCACCGTCTGGGCATCCAGGCGTTCGAGCCGCAGCTCATCGAGGGCAAGGCCATCCAGATCCACCCGCTGGTCTGTTCGGCCTTCAACGCCGACTTCGACGGTGACCAGATGGCCGTGCACCTGCCGCTGAGTGCCGAGGCGCAGGCCGAGGCCCGCATCCTCATGCTGTCGACGAACAACATCCTCAAGCCGTCCGACGGCCGTCCGGTCACCATGCCGACGCAGGACATGATTATCGGCCTGTACTTCCTCACCCTGGACCGCGACGGTCATCCGGGCGAGGGCCGGGCGTTCAGCTCGGTGTCCGAGGCGATCATGGCGTTCGACCGCCGCGAGATCACGTTGCAGAGCAAGGTCAAGATCCGCATCGACGGCCAGCTCCGCGAGACGACGCTGGGCCGGGCCATCTTCAACGAGGCGCTGCCGGTCGACTACGAGTTCGTCAACCACCAGGTCGGCAAGAAGGAACTCGGCGTCATCGTCAACGCCCTGGCCGAGCGCTACAGCAAGGTCGACGTGGCCAACGCGCTCGACGCGCTCAAGGACACCGGCTTCCACTGGGCGACTCGCTCGGGCGTGACGATCTCCATGGGCGACGTCGTCAGCCCGCCGGAGAAGCCCGAGATCCTCGCGCGTTTCGAGGACCAGGCTGCCAAGGTCCAGAAGCAGTTCGACAAGGGCCTCATCACTGAGGACGAGCGCCGTCAGGAACTCATCGAGATCTGGACGCAGGCCACCGCCGAGGTGGCCGACAAGATGTCGGACACCTTCCATGCGGACAACCCGATCTACATGATGGTGAACTCCGGAGCCCGCGGCAACATGATGCAGTTGCGTCAGATCGCCGCCATGCGAGGCCTCGTGGCCAACCCGAAGGGCGAGATCATCCCGCGCCCGATCAAGTCGAACTACCGCGAGGGCCTGAGCGTCGTCGAGTACTTCATCGCCACGCACGGTGCCCGTAAGGGCCTGGCCGACACCGCGCTGCGGACCGCCGACTCGGGTTACCTGACGCGCCGGCTGGTTGACGTGTCGCAGGATGTCATCATCCGTGAGACCGACTGCGGCACCGAGCGCGGCCTGCCGAAGGCCATCGCCGAGCGTGCCGAGGACGGCTCGCTGGTGGCGGCCGAGCACGTGGAGACCTCGGTCTACGCGCGCGTTTCGGCGGTCGACATCGTCCATCCCGAGACCGGCGAGGTCCTGATCGGAGCCGGTGAGGACATCGGTGACGACGACATCGACCGTCTTATCAAGGCCGGTGTCGAGACGGTGCGCGTGCGTACCGTCCTGACCTGCGAGGCGGCGGCGGGCAGCTGCGCCAAGTGCTACGGCCGCTCGCTGGCCACCGGCAAGCTCGTGGACATCGGCGAGGCCGTCGGCACCATCGCCGCGCAGTCCATCGGCGAACCCGGCACCCAGCTGACGATGCGGACCTTCCACACCGGCGGTGTGGCCGGTGACGACATCACGCACGGCCTGCCGCGCGTCGTGGAGCTGTTCGAGGCGCGTCAGCCCAAGGGCAAGGCACCGATCACCGAGGTCGCCGGCCGCGTGCAGATCGACGATTCGGAGGCCACGCGCAAGCTCGTCGTCACCCCCGACGACGGCAGCGAGGCCATCGAGTACCCGGTCACCAAGCGTTCGCGCCTGCTGATCGAGGACGGCCAGCGCGTCGAGGTCGGCCAGCAGCTCACGCACGGTACGCCCGATCCGCAGGAGGTCCTGCGCATCCTGGGTGTGCGCCGGGCGCAGGAGCACCTCGTGGACGAGGTCCAGGAGGTCTACCGTAGTCAGGGCGTGGCGATCCACGACAAGCACATCGAGATCATCGTGCGGCAGATGCTGCGCCGGGTCACGGTCATCGAGCAGGGCGATTCGCACCTGATCCCTGGTGACCTGGCCGATCGTGCGGCATTCGAGGCCGAAAACCGTCGGGTGGTCGCCGAGGGCGGCACGCCGGCCTCGGGTCGTCCGGTGCTCATGGGCATCACGAAGGCCTCGCTGGCTGTCGAGTCGTGGCTGTCGGCCGCCTCCTTCCAGGAGACGACCCGTGTGCTCACGGATGCCGCGATCCACGGCAAGTCGGACTCGCTGCGCGGCCTCAAGGAGAACATCATCATCGGCAAGCTCATCCCGGCCGGCACCGGCCTGGAGCGCTACCGCAACATCGCGGTGGAGCCGACCGAGGAGGCCCGTCAGGCGGCCTACGCGGTCGCGGGCTACGACGGCTACGAGTACAACTTCGGCCAGACCGAGGGTGCGGTCGAGGTCGAAGACTTCGATTACACCTCCTACGAGGGCTGATATCTCAGGCCGAAGGGCCTCGGAACCGATGTGTTCCGAGGCCCTTCGGCGTTCCCGTAGCGGCCCGGGATTCGCTGATTTATCGGGTTGTGCGCCGCCTGCCGGTCCCTGAGGCGCCGCGAGGAACGAGCGGCCTCGAAGGGCGCACCTCAGGGACCGGGCCGCAGCACACCACCGCGCGCCGATCCGCGTACGCTGTCAGGTCGGGATCTTGACGCGCGGGGACTCGCGGATGTCGCGGAACATCCAGGTGAGCTTCGGCTCGAAGACCGGCCGGAACAGCCGGGCGACGGGCCGCGTCATCAGCAGATTCGCCAAGACCACGGCGCTGACGATGAGGCCCAGTACGGCCGGTGCGCCGTACGGTTCGAGCCGGACCCACAGGTGATAGTGCCGGTCGAGCCACACGATGACGAAGCCGTGCAGCAGATAGCAGTAGAAGGTCCGCTCGCCTTGCCCGGTGGTCCACGAGCGCCCGCGCGGCACGAGCGAGAGCGCCGCCAGCGTCATCAGCAGGCCGAGTGCCAACAGTCCGGCGCGGATCGCGATGCCCTCGGCGAAGGATGTCTCCAGGTCGGAGTAGCTGAACTTCCACAGCAGCCACGCCTTCGGATGGTCCATCCGGTCGTACGGTAGGAACTGGCACAGGACGAATAGCCCGCCGAGCAGCAGCGACGAGGCGATACGCAGCGGCACGGTGCCCAGGCGCAGGAACCGCTCACGGGTCATGTGCAGGCCGATGACGTAAAACGGCAGCAGCGCGACCGCCTTGTGCGCCGCCAGCACGTTCGGGATGTCGATCAGTCCCGCGCCGAGTGAGATGATGATCGAAGTCGTGATGGGATAGCGCAGTGCCCGCCAGATCGGCGTCGTCAGTCGCCACAGGATGAGAGCCGCCATGAACCAGCCGATCCACTGCGGCGACAGCACCATGAGTTGCGCCGGCTCGCCGGTGTAATGCCGGCTGATGAGTTGCAGGCTCAGTTCGACGATCAGATACGGCACGACCAGGGTGCTGACGATGCGCCGGATCTGCCGGACGTCGCCGACGTAGTGACGTGCCGTGTAGCCGGAGATCAGCACGAAGAACGGCATATGGAAGGCATAGATCCACGTGTACACACCGCGCGCGGAGTCCATGACGACGAACTCGGTGAGGCTGTGCCCGACGACTACCAGCAGCATGACCCAGTAGCGCGCGTTGTCCAGATAGGCCACGCGCGGCTTCGGGGCCGTCGGGCTGACGGGAAGCGGCGCGAGAGCAGTCACCGGACCGACTGTAGTCGTGACGCGGTGAGGTGACATGCTGGATCGCATGACTCGCCAGCCGCGCCGGACGCAGCGGCTGGGTGCGTATGCGGTCGCCTTGCGCGAGGGGGCGCAGGGCCGGGAGTTATTGCTCACCCGCATGTCGTCGCGCGGCTATCCGGCCGGGTATTGGGCGTTGCCCGGCGGCGGCGTTCAGCAGGGCGAGTCGCCCGAGGCTGCGATGTTGCGTGAGGTGTACGAGGAGACCGGGCTGACGGTCGCTGAGCACCGGCTCGTTGCGGTGCATGACCTGCACACCGTGGCCACGGGGCGCGGCGGCGTCTGGGAGGACTACCACGGGGTTCACATCCTCTACGCCTGTCGCGTCGACACGGTGACGCCACCAAGGGTGGTCGAGCAGGACGGTTCGAGTGATCTGGCCGCCTGGATTCCGGTGGCCGACTTGCCCGGCGGGCGACCCCTCCTGCAGGTGGTCGGCTACGTGCTCGGCCGCCTCGACGACTTCGCCTGAGGTGCGAGGAGCGGTCCCTGAGGTGTGAGGCCGCCTGCGGCCGAGCCTCGAAGGGTGCGACGAGCCTCGAAGGGCGAAGCCTGCGGTGGTGGGTCATTTCGAGGTGTGCTGCGCTCGCACCTCAATGACCGGGTTCTGCCTATCCGCGCACGTCCTCAGGCGGCGGGGGTGTAGAAGAGCATCACGTAGTTGCCGCGCGCGGTGATGACGTGCGTGGCCATTGCCTGCGAGCCGTCTGGCGCGGTCGCCGAGAACGTCACGTCGACCTCGTTGAGGCCTTCGTAGGAGTCCGAGCGCACCGCGACGTCCGGCGCGAGTGATTCGACGTAGGAGCGGGCGATCTCGCGGGCCTCTGCGCTGCTCTTGGCCCACAGCGAGACGAAGGCCGGATGGAACGAACTCAGCAGCAGGGTGGTGTCTTCGGGGAGCACCCAGCCGTTGAGCAGCGCGGTGTCCTGCGCCGCCTCGGTGTCCATGGCCGGCCAGATGATGTTGTCGGTCGATGAGTCGGACGGCGTCGTCGCCGAAGCCGACGGATCGGCTCCCTCGGTCGTGACGGGCTGCTCCAGGCGCGGGTCGCTGAGGTCTTCGACGCGGACCTGCATGACCGGCTTGCTCAGGCTCGACGGCGGTGCCACACGGGTCGTGACATCGCCGGGATCGACATCCATGGTGATGAGCAGCTGCCGGTCGTCGTCGGTGACGCCTTCGGCCTGGAGGTGGCAGCCGCGGACACGCTCCTCGACGACGGTGCAATAGCTCGTGAAGTTGCCCGCGTCGATGCCGGCATCGGGCAGCAGTGCCGCGATCTGGCGGACCATATCGCGCACGGTCTCGGTCTGATCGGAGTCGAGCCGGATGAGCGCGGTAGTGATGTCAGCCGGCGGCGGATCCTCCAGCAGCGCGAAGGTGTCGTCGTCGGGGCGGGCGGACTTGGTGATCTCCGGCGGTGTCTCGGCCAGCAGGCCCTCGTCGTTGGACCGGGCCGCCGAGACCGCATCGGAGACGCCCTGGCGAGCCAGCGCCTCGGTCAGTTCGGGTTGGTAGGCCTGCACGAGGCGGTCGCTGCGGTAGCGCGCGAGCGGACCGAGTTGCACCGCACCGTCGGGCACGGTCAGGCCGAAGGCGAGCGGACTTTCCGGGCCGCCCTCGTGGGCGGCGATCTCCGTGGGTGTGGTGGCCGAGTCCGACGTATCGCCGGTGCCCGACGAGCCGATGCCGCAGGACGCGGCCGTACCCAGGGCGACCATGACCGAGACTGTCGTCGCCGCGATGCGCCTCCAGTGCGCCATTGCCACCTCCTGCACCCCGCCGCGGTGAGTCGCGGTCCCCATCAGAACAACCCTAGCGGCCCGCGCCCACACCGGCCGCCGTCGTGGCCGCCCGAGTCGTATCCTCGCAGGAGATTCACTTGCCGCCGAGCGCCCGGAGACCCGCGTGACCCCCTCGACCTTTGCCCCCGAGCGTCCCGAGACGATCTTCACCTATGCGTCGCCGGCCCTGAAGTTCGGTCTCGGCGCGCGTCACGAGTTGGCGTACGAGGTTGCGTCGCTCGGTGCCCGGCGGGTGCTCGTGGTGACCGATCCGGGAGTGCGCGCCGGCGGCCGGGTCGACGAGATCGCCGAGCGGGTGCGAGCTGCGGGCATCGAGACGGTGGTGTTCGACGGCGTCCGGGTCGAGCCGACCGACGAAAGCCTGGAGCGGGCGGTCGCCTTCGCCCGCGCTGAGGGGCCGTTCGACGCTGTCCTGGCTATCGGCGGTGGTTCGAGCATCGACACGGCCAAGGCCGTCAACCTGCTGCTGACCAACGACGGCGAACTGATGGATTACGTCAACCTTCCGGTAGGCCGGGGCCGCGCGCCCGAGCGCGCGCTGCTGCCGCTCATCGCTGTGCCGACCACGACGGGGACCGGCAGCGAGAGCACCACGATCTGTGTGCTCGACGTCATCGCCCAGCAGGTCAAGACCGGTATCTCGCACGCGCTGCTGCGGCCGACGCTGGCCGTCGTCGACCCGGAGTTGACCGTGACCCAGCCCGCCGGGGTCACGGCGGCCTCCGGCATGGACATCCTGTGTCACGCGCTGGAGAGCTACACCGCGCGGCCCTACGTTTCCTACGAGCACAAGGAACCGGCCGAGCGGGTGCCGTACTGCGGGGCGAATCCGATCTCCGATGCCTGGTCCGAGCGCGCGATGTCGCTGCTGGCCGGGGCGTTCCGGACGGCGGTCCGCGAGGGCGACAACCTGGCCGCGCGCGAGCGCATGGCTCTCGCGGCGACCTTCGCGGGCCTCGGCTTCGGCAATGCCGGCGTTCACATCCCGCATGCCAACGCCTATCCCATCGCCGGGCGGGTCGGTCCCTTCGCGCCGGACGGCTACCCGGTTGACCCGCACGCCGATCACGGGCTGGTGCCGCACGGTATGGCGGTCTCGATGACGGCTCCGGCGGCCTTCCGGTTCACCTTCGAGGCCGCCCCCGAGCGGCATCTGCGGGCCGCCGCGCTGCTGGCCCCCGACACGGCCCGGCCGAGCGAGGCGCGCGAGGTGCTTCCGTCGGTCATCACCGCACTCATGCGCGATGTCGGCCTGCCATCGGGGCTGGCCGAGCTGGGGTTCGGCACCGGGGACACCGAGGCGCTGGTGGAGGGCACGCTGAAGCAGCAGCGGCTGCTGGCGACCGCGCCGCGTGAGATCACCCCCGAGGATGTCGCCGACATCTACCGCCGGTCGGCCGAACTCTGGTGAGCGGTCCGTCCGGGCGTCGCACGGCCGCCGACGAGGTGTTCACGCAATTGCGCGAGCGGATCGTCACGGGGGAGCTGGTGCCGGGCGCGCGTCAGTCGATCTACCGCCTCTCCGATGAGTTGGGGGTCTCGCGCACGCCGGTCCGCGAGGCGGTGGTGCGGCTCGCGGACCTCGGTCTGGTGAGCGTCGAGCGCAATCGCGGCATCGTCGTGCAGGGGGTGCGCGCGGAGGACGTGCGCGACGTGTTCGAGCTGCGGCTGTTGCTGGAGGTGCCCGCCGCAGCGGGGGCGGCCGAGCGCGCCGATGCTGATCTGGTGCGGCGGCTGCGCGAGGCTCTGGCGGCGATGCGTGCGGCCGCCGAGGCAGCTGACGACGCGGCCTTCACCCGCCACGACCGCGAGCTGCACGCGGCGCTGGGCGCGGCGCTCGGCAATGCGCGACTGTCGGGGGTGGTGGACCGGCTGCGCGACTCGATCCAGGCGCATGGGGTTTCGACCATCGACCGGACGCGCTCGATGACGATGATCGCCGAGGAACATGCGCCCATCGTGGAGGCGGTGGCCGCTCGGGACCCGGTAGCTGCGGCCGGGGCGATGCGCGAGCACCTGGAGCGGACCGCAGCCCTGCTACTGGAGCAACTGGGGCACGGGGCCGTCCCCTTGCGCGACCTGGGGGCTGTCGGGGAGGCATCCTGTAGCCGAGATCCCTCAGATTCGGTCCTGGGCCGCCAGGGCGAGTAGCATGCTACTCGTGGTGATCCTGGCAGACGATGTCGCGGAGGAGCTGCGGCGACGCGGCGTGAGCGATGTCGACGACTCCGGCACCGCCCGCGCGGTCTACAGCGCCGACGCCTCGCTGTACCGGATTCCTCCACGGGTCGTGGTCCGCCCACGCGACGCCGACGAGGTTCTGGCCGCCCTCGACGCCGCCCGCTCGACCGGCACGTCGATCACCGCTCGCGGCGCGGGGACGTCCGTGGCCGGCAACGCCATCGGGCCGGGCATCGTCCTCGACTTCGCCAAGTACCTCAACCGCGTCCACGAGGTCGACGCCGAGGCGCGCACCGCCCGCGTCGACCCCGGCGTGGTCCACGCCGCGCTGCAGCGCGTGGCCGGCCCCCACGGCCTGCGCTACGGACCCGACCCGTCCACCCATACGCGCTGCACGATCGGCGGCATGATCGGCAACAACGCCTGCGGTAACCGCGCCCTGGGCTACGGCCGCAGCGCCGACAACATCGCCGCGCTCGACGTCGTCACCGGAAGCGGTGAGCGCCTGCGCCTCGGTCGCGACCTGGCGACGCCCGCCTCGGCCGTGCCCGAGCGGCTGCGCGACCTCGCCGGCGAGCACTTGGCGACCATCCGCACCGAGTTCGGCCGCTTCGGCCGCCAGGTCTCCGGGTACAGCCTCGAACACCTGCTGCCGGAGAAGAAGCTCGACGTCGCCTCCTTCCTGGCCGGCACCGAAGGCACCCTCGCGCTCCTGCTGGAGGCGACCGTCGACCTCGTGCCCACGCCGCAGCACATCCACCTCGTCGTCCTCGGCTACGGCTCTATGGCCGAGGCCGCCGACGACGTGCCCGCGATCTTGCCCTTCGGCCCCATCGCCTGCGAAGGACTCGGCGCGCGCATCGTCGAGGCGTTCCGGGCGGCGAAGGGAGACGCGGGAGTCCCGGAGTTCCCGCGCGGCGGCGGTTACCTCTATGTCGAGTTGGCCGGCGACGACCCGGCGGCGCTGGCTGCCGAAGGGCACCGCGTCGTGGCGGCCTCGGCCGCCGGCGCGCACCGCCACGTCACCGACCCGGCCGAGCAGGCCGTCTTCTGGCGCATCCGCGAGGAGGGTGCCGGGCTGTCGGCGCGCGTCTGGGACCGGCCCGCGCTGGCCGGGTGGGAGGACGCCGCAGTGCCGCCGGAGCGGGTCGGCGTCTACCTGCGCGAGTTCGAGGAACTGATGGAGGCCCACGACGTCCACGGAGTGCCCTTCGGGCACTTCGGCGACGGCTGCGTCCACGTGCGGATCGACTTCCCGCTCGATGCCGTCGGCGGGCACTCGATCTACCGCGACTTCATCTTCGATGCCGCCCGCCTGGCCGCCTCGCACGGCGGCTCCTTCTCCGGGGAGCACGGCGACGGCCGCGCCCGCTCGGAGCTGCTGCCGCTCATGTATTCAGGTGACGCGATGGCGCTGTTCGGCGCGGTCAAGGACATCTTCGACCCGGACAACGTGCTCAACCCCGGAGTGCTGGTCGACCCGGACCCCATCGACGCCGCGCTGCGCGGCCAGCACCGCGACTGGGCACCGGGCCTGACCCGCTCGCGCTCCGGCGGCCTGCGGCTCCTGCACGACGAGGGCAGCTTCGGGGCTGCGGTACATCGCTGCACCGGCGTCAGCAAGTGCCTGGCCGACAACCGCAGCTCCGGCGGCGTCATGTGTCCGTCGTTCCAGGCCACGCGCAACGAGAAAGACTCGACCCGAGGCCGCGCCCGCGTGCTGCAGGAGATGGTCGACGGCAACTTCGTCACCGGCGGCTGGCGGGCCCCGGAGGTCCACGACGCGCTCGACCTGTGCCTGGCCTGCAAGGGCTGCCTCAACGACTGTCCGACCGGCATCGACATGGCCGCCTACAAGTCCGAGGTGCTGCACCAGGCGTACCGAGGCCGGTTGCGCCCGCGCAGTCACTACATCCTCGGCAAACTGCCGATGTGGTCCAAGCTGGTTTCGCCGATTGCGTGGCTCGTCAACCTGTCGCTGAAGGTCCCCGGCCTCGTTCATCTGGCTCGCTGGACCGCAGGAGTCGATCAGCGGCGCAGTCTGCCGGCCTTCGCGCGTACGGCCTTCCACAAACAGACCCGCCGCCGGGCGCTCGACCCGGCCCGGCCACGGGTGCTGCTGTGGGCCGACTCCTTCACCGAATACCTCCAGGCCGACGGCGGGCATGCCCTGATCGGTCTGCTGGAGGGTGCCGGCTACGCCGTGGAGACGCTGGCCAAGCCGGCCTGCTGCGGCCTGACCTGGATCACCACCGGCCAGCTCGACACGGCCCGCCAGCGGATCGGCGATGCCGTCGAGACCCTGCACCCCTACGTCGCCGCCGGGATTCCGGTCGTCGGCATCGAGCCGTCGTGTACGGCCGTGTTGCGCTCGGACGCGGTCGAACTGCTCGACGACCCGCGCGCGGCCGAGGTCGCCGCCGGGGTCTTCACCGCCGCCGAACTGCTGGCGCGCACCGACGGTTACGAGCCTCCGGACCTGACCGGCATGACCGTCGTCGTGCAGCCGCACTGTCACCACGCCTCGGTTATGGGCTTCGAGGCCGATCTGGCACTGCTGGCGCGCACCGGCGCGGACGTCCGGCGGCTCGCGGGCTGCTGCGGCCTGGCGGGTAACTTCGGTGTCGAGAAGGGGCACTACGAGGTGTCGGTGGCGGTCGCCGAGCAGCAGCTCTTGCCCGCCATACGCCAGGCCCCCGACAATGCTGTGGTCGTGGCCGATGGATTCTCCTGCCGGACCCAACTCGACGACCTCGCGGGCGTAGGTGCGGTCACCCTCGCTCAACTGCTGGAGGAGAAATAGCCCATGGACTACGCCATCGAACTCGGGCTGGCGATGAAGCGGTACACCGAACTCGCCGACGCGGCTTTCGGCGACGAGCCGGTGCCGACCTGCCCGGGGTGGACCTTCGACGACCTGACGTTCCACCTCGGCTCGGTCCACCGCTGGGCTGCGGCGATCCTGCTCAGCGGCCTGCGCCTGGAGGACCCGCGCGGGGTCTTTATGACCGATCCGCCCGCCGAGTGGTACGCCGACACGGCCGCAGCGCTGCTGGAGGTCATCCGGGCGGTTCCGTCGGACGAGCCGACGCCGAACTTCTCGCGGGTCCACGAGACGGCTGCGTTCTGGCCGCGGCGGCAGATGCACGAGACGACCGTGCACACCATCGACGCCTGCCTGGCGCTCGGCCTGGGGGTCGAAGGCTGGCCCATCGTCCCGGCCTTGGCGGCCGACGGCGTGGACGAGGTGCTGAGCGTGTTCTTCGCGCGCATGACCGCACGCGGGCAGCGGCCGCACCTGAACGGACGGGTCCGCGTGCGGGCCACCGATACCGGCAAGACGTGGGTGCTGGGCGAGGCGCCCGATGCATTGCGCACGCCGATCCTGCTGTTCGCCGGACCCGGTGCCGACGCCGACGCGGAGATCTGCGGCACCGCCGCCGAGTTGTACCTCGGCCTGTGGGGACGCATCGACGCGGCCAGTCTCACCACCGACGGCGTCGCCGCGCGCCAGCTCCTGCGCGGCCCGCTCGTTCCCTGAGGCGGTGTCGACGATGCGCCGATAGGCCCGTCGGCTGAGGTACGCCCTGTGCGGCCGCTCGTTCCTCGCGGCACCTCAGGACCCGCGAGGAAGGAGCGAGCGTCGAGGGACGGCCGGCCGGATTCGGCCGCGTTTTGACCCCCTCCGCCGCAGCGGGTAGTCTGGTGCGCTGTGTCTGGACCCTCCAGGCCCGATGCACGCATCCTGTCGTCCCCGCGTCGTCCGGATCGGATCCAACCAGGGGTTCTCCTCCCTCGGGTGGCGATGGCGAGTGCATCAGAAGTCGAGACTTTCTCACGGTCGAGAAGAAGGATGTCGTAGTGCCCACGATTAATCAGTTGGTCCGCAAGGGCCGCCAGTCCAAGGTGGTCAAGACCAACACCCCAGCCCTCAAGGGCTCCCCGCAGCGTCGTGGAGTGTGCACCCGCGTGTACACCACGACCCCGAAGAAGCCGAACTCGGCGCTCCGTAAGGTCGCGCGTGTGAAGCTCTCCAGCGGTACCGAGGTCACTGCCTACATTCCCGGTGAGGGTCACAATCTCCAGGAGCACTCCATCGTGCTCGTGCGCGGTGGTCGTGTGAAGGACCTCCCCGGCGTCCGGTACAAGATCGTCCGCGGCTCGCTCGACACCCAGGGCGTCAAGGGCCGCAAGCAGGCCCGCAGCCGTTACGGCGCGAAGAAGGAGAAGAGCTGATGCCTCGTAAAGGCCCCGCGCCGAAGCGCATTCCCGAGACCGATCCGGTCTACAACAACCAGCTCGTCACGCAGTTGATCAACAAGATCCTCGTCGACGGCAAGAAGCAGACCGCCCAGCGCATCGTCTACACGGCGCTGGAAGGCACCCGCGAGAAGACCGGCACCGATCCGGTCATCACCCTCAAGCGTGCGCTCGACAACGTCAAGCCCGCCCTCGAGGTCAAGAGCCGCCGTGTCGGCGGTGCCACCTACCAGGTGCCGATCGAGGTGCGTCCGGCCCGCCAGACGACCCTCGCGCTGCGCTGGCTCACCAAGTACGCCAGCGAGCGCCGCGAGAAGACCATGGCCGAGCGTCTCCAGAACGAGATCCTCGACGCCAGCAACGGTCTGGGCGGCGCGGTCAAGAAGCGCGAGGACACCCACAAGATGGCCGAGGCCAACCGCGCCTTCGCCCACTACCGCTGGTAACAGCCGGTCTACCGACTCTTCCCACAACTCACGAGAGAACTCACGTAGTGGCAACCGATATCACCACGGACCTCAACCGGGTCCGCAACATCGGCATCATGGCGCACATCGATGCCGGCAAGACCACCACCACCGAGCGCATCCTCTTCTACACCGGCATCACCTACAAGATCGGTGAGGTCCACGACGGTGGCGCGACGATGGACTGGATGGAGCAGGAGCAGGAGCGCGGTATCACCATCACGTCGGCCGCGACGACCTGCTGGTGGAAGAACCACCAGATCAACATCATCGACACCCCCGGTCACGTCGACTTCACGGTCGAGGTCGAGCGCAGCTTGCGTGTCCTCGACGGCGCTGTCGCGGTGTTCGACGGCGTTGCCGGTGTCGAGCCGCAGTCCGAGACCGTGTGGCGTCAGGCCGACAAGTACGGCGTGCCGCGCATGTGCTTCGTCAACAAGCTCGACCGCACGGGTGCGTCCTTCGACTTCTGCGTCAAGACGATCCGCGAGCGGCTCGGTGCGACGCCGCTCGTCCTGCAGCTGCCGATCGGTGCCGAGGGCGATTTCGTGGGCATCGTCGACTTGGTGGAGATGAAGGCGAAGGTCTGGCGCGGCGAGACCCAGATGGGTGAGGACTACGAGATCGAGGACATCCCCGCCGATCTCGCCGATGCCGCCGCCGAGGCGCGCGAGGCCCTGCTGGAGACGCTCTCGGACGTCGACGACGACATCGCGATGCTCTACCTCGAGGGTGAAGACATCAGCGTCACCGACCTCAAGGCCGCGATCCGTCGCGCCACCTTGTCGACCCAGCTCAACCCGGTGCTGTGCGGCACGGCGTTCAAGAACAAGGGCGTCCAGCCCCTGCTCGACGCCGTCGTCGACTACTTGCCCAGCCCCATCGACGTGGGCGAGGTCAAGGGTCACAGCGCCAAGGACGAGTCGGTCGAGGACACCCGCGAGCCGTCCGACGAGGCACCGTTCGCCGGCCTGGCGTTCAAGATCGCTGCGGACCCGCACCTGGGCAAGCTGACCTTCGTGCGCGTCTACTCCGGTCGCCTGGAGGCGGGCACCCAGGTGCTCAATGTCACCAAGGGCCGTAAGGAGCGCATCGGCAAGGTCTACCAGATGCACGCCAACAAGCGTGAGGAGATCGCGTCGGTCGGTGCCGGTCAGATCGTGGCCGTCATGGGCCTCAAGGACACCACCACGGGCGAGACACTGGCCGACGCCGGAAAACCGATCGTGCTGGAGTCGATGACCTTCCCCGATCCGGTCATCCAGGTGGCCATCGAGCCGAAGACCAAGAGCGATCAGGAGAAGCTCGGCGTCGCCATCCAGCGTCTCGCCGAAGAGGACCCGACCTTCCAGGTGCATACCGACGAGGAGACGGGCCAGACCATCATCGCCGGCATGGGCGAGCTGCACCTCGACATCCTGGTCGACCGCATGAAGCGCGAGTTCCGCGTCGAGGCCAACGTCGGCAAGCCGCAGGTGGCCTACCGCGAGACCATCAAGCGCGAGGTCAAGGGCCACTCGTACACGCACAAGAAGCAGACCGGCGGTTCGGGTCAGTTCGCCAAGGTCATCATCGGCATCGCGCCCACGGGGCCGGTTGTCGGTGGTGAGGGCGGCTACGAGTTCGTCAACGAGGTCACGGGTGGTCGCGTGCCGCGCGAGTACATTCCCTCGGTCGACGCCGGTGCGCAGGACGCGATGCAGTTCGGCGTCCTCGCGGGCTACCCGATGGTCGACGTGCGGGTGACGCTGGAAGACGGTGCCTACCACGACGTCGACTCCTCCGAGCTCGCGTTCAAGCTGGCCGGCTCGATGGCCTTCAAGGAGGCCGCGCGCAAGGCCGATCCGGTCCTGCTCGAGCCGATGTTCGCCGTCGAGGTCACGACGCCCGAGGACTACATGGGTGACGTGATCGGCGACCTGAACTCGCGCCGCGGTCAGGTGCAGGCGATGGAGGAGGGCTTCGGCGGTGCCAAGCTCGTCAAGGCCCTCGTCCCGCTCTCGGAGATGTTCGGCTACGTCGGCGACCTGCGGTCTAAGACCTCCGGTCGCGCCTCGTACTCGATGCAGTTTGACTCTTACGCCGAGGTTCCCAAGGCCGTCGCGGAAGAGATCATCAAGAAGGCCCGCGGCGAGTAACAGCGGTCCATCGCATAAGGTGGCCTGAGGTTTCCCACGCGGGACCCGACGGCCTTCATAGTCAGCACGTCATCACAACAGGA
Organism: Aeromicrobium sp.; assembly: GCF_047607065.1. Classification (GTDB taxonomy): domain Bacteria; phylum Actinomycetota; class Actinomycetes; order Propionibacteriales; family Nocardioidaceae; genus Aeromicrobium. The sequence goes on along the minus strand of NZ_JASGDU010000034.1, from coordinate 45,561 downwards.
GGAGCCCCCAGTGGCTAAGGCGAAGTTCGAGCGGACCAAGCCGCACATGAACATCGGCACCATCGGTCACATCGACCACGGCAAGACGACCTTGACCGCGGCGATCACCAAGGTGTTGCACGATGCATACCCCGATCTGAACGACGACTACGCGTTCGATCAGATCGACAAGGCGCCCGAAGAGCGTCAGCGTGGTATCACGATCTCGATCTCGCACGTCGAGTACCAGACCGAGAACCGCCACTACGCGCACGTTGACTGCCCCGGCCACGCCGACTACGTCAAGAACATGATTACCGGTGCGGCACAGATGGACGGCGCGATCCTCGTGGTCGCCGCCACGGACGGCCCGATGCCCCAGACGCGCGAGCACGTGCTGCTCGCCCGTCAGGTCGGCGTGCCGTCGATCGTCGTCGCGCTCAACAAGTGCGACATGGTCGACGACGAGGAGATCCTCGAGCTCGTCGAGATGGAGGTCCGCGAGTTGCTCAGCGACCAGGAGTTCGACGGCGACAACGCCCCGATCGTCCGCGTCGCCGCTCACCCGGCCCTGCAGGGTGACGAGAAGTGGGGCAAGTCGGTCCTCGAACTCATGGCTGCGGTCGACGAGTACATCCCGCTGCCGCCGCGTGAGACGGACAAGCCGTTCCTCATGCCGGTCGAGGACGTCTTCACGATCACCGGTCGCGGAACCGTCATCACCGGTCGTATCGAGCGCGGCGTCGTGAAGGTCAACGACACCGTCGACATCGTGGGCATCCGCGAGACGAAGCAGACCACCACGGTCACGGGCATCGAGATGTTCCGCAAGCTTCTCGACGAGGGCCAGGCGGGCGAGAACGTCGGCCTCCTGCTCCGCGGTACGAAGCGTGAGGACGTCGAGCGCGGCCAGGTCGTCATCGCCCCGGGCACCACGACCCCGCACACGGAGTTCGAGGGCCAGGCGTACATCCTGTCCAAGGAGGAGGGCGGTCGTCACACGCCGTTCTTCAACAACTACCGTCCGCAGTTCTACTTCCGCACCACGGACGTCACCGGCGTCGTCACGCTGCCCGAGGGCACGGAGATGGTCATGCCTGGCGACAACACCGAGATGAAGGTCGAGCTGATCCAGCCGATCGCCATGGAGGAGGGCCTGCGTTTCGCCATCCGCGAGGGCGGCCGTACCGTCGGTGCCGGCCGGGTCACCAAGATCATCAAGTGATCTGCTGACTCAGCACTGCTGAACGATGCCCCCGCCGCCCTCAGGGCAGCGGGGGCATCGTCGTTGCCGGTGGACACCTCAGCCAGCCGACCTATCTGCGGAACCTCCTATTCGGCGGCGTCCTTGCCGGGGCCGCGACCGCGGGCGACCCGTTTGGCGAGCTTGGCCCCGGGGACCGCGCCGAGCGGCATCAGGGCACCGTCGATGATGCCGGCGATGCGCTCGGCGGACTCGCGCGCGACCCGCACGTCCTGCTGGGTGTCGGGGACCGTGGTCAGCAGAGCGCGGACATCGTCCAGCAGGCCCTTTTCGATCTCGGCGTTCACGGCTTCAAGGACCGGCCGGGCCGCGCGCAAGGTGGCGATGGCCTCGTCGAGCAGCGTCTCAATCTTCTCGGCGAATCGCGCGGAACCGGCGATAGAGGAGGCCGCCAGGCCGAGCGGGCCTCGCGGGCCGGACTTGTCGGGGGTCGAGGGATTCGTGCGCTTCGCCATGACGGACACGCTAGCGCCTCCGGCCGTAGGCGGGCACAATGACAAGGCCACGGGAACGGTTGTCGTAGGCGTCCTTTTGGCGGACGACGCCTGGTCGTGCTCCGAGGATCGCCCTACGGTGGCGCTATGGGGCACGACCACGGACATGGCAGCGTCGGCGCGGCGCATCGCGGCAGGCTCGCGGTCGTCCTGGCGATGTCGCTGACGGTGCTCGTCGTCGAGGCGGTGGTGGCGCTGCTCACCGGCAGCCTCGCCCTGCTGGCAGACGCGGCTCACCTGCTCGGCGATTCGTTCGGATTGGTGCTGGCGCTGGCGGCGATCACGGTCGCCCAGCGCGGGGGAGCACCCGGTTCGCGGCGCACCTTCGGCTATCACCGCACCGAGATCTTGGCTGCGGGCCTCAACGGACTGGCACTGATCGGGCTGTGCGTCTGGATCGTCGTCGGTGCCGTGCGCCGCCTCGGTGCGCCGGAGCCGCTGGAGGCCTGGCCGGTGCTGGTCGCCGGCGCGGTTGGCCTGGCGGTCAATGTCGCCGGTCTGCTGATCCTGCGCGAGGGTGCCGGCGAGAGCCTCAACGTGCGCGGTGCCTATTTGGAGGTGCTCGGCGATGCCGCAGGGTCGGCTGCGGTCATCGTCTCGTCGCTGGTCGTCCTCGGCACCGGCTGGGTGCGCGCCGATGCGGTCGCGTCACTGGTCATTGCCCTACTGGTGGCCCCGCGAGCGGTGAGCCTGCTGCGTGACGTGGCTGGGGTGCTCATGGAGTCGGCACCGTCCGACATGGACCTGGCTGAACTGCGCCGGCATCTGTGCGAGGTGCCGGGGGTCGTCGACGTCCACGACCTGCACGTCTGGACCATTACCTCGGGCATGCCGGTGATGAGCGCGCACATCGTCGTGGAGGACTCCATCGAACGCATGGGGCAGGCGCACGAGGTCCTGGACCGGCTGCGGGTGTGCCTAGCCGAGCACTTCGACGTGGAGCATTCGACCCTGCAACTGGAACCCCGCGGCCACGCCGACTCCGAAGCCAGCCTCCACGTCTAGATCGGTGCGCTTGAGGCTCCGGCCGCAAGTGGCCTACGCGCCTCAGCCAGCACCTACCCGCGCATGTTCTCGTCGGGGGTTCTCATGGGGGTGCCGAGGCGAGCGTCGGTACGCTCGCTTTGTGGTGAACGGGAGCGGGCGGCCGCGGCGTGGGGTCGTCGCCGTCGCGGCCGGATGTGGCGCGGTGATCCTGCTCGCCACGGCCGGATGGCTGTGGAGCCAGAGCGGGCGGGTGCAGTCCGCGACGCCGTGGCAGAGCGCGTTGCCGGGCCAGGTGTCGACGCTCGGTTCCGGTGACGTCCAGGGGGTCGACAGTCTTGCCGATCCGGCCTGGGTGGCGCAGACCGCCTCGGCGACCGGCATCCCGTCGCGGGCGCTGGCCTCGTACGCGGGCGCGACGCTGGCCGTGGCCAAGACGCACCCGGACTGCGGGCTGTCGTGGACGACGCTCGCGGCTATCGGCTACGTCGAGTCCGAACACGGCACGATCTACGGCGGCAAGATCGACAGTGACGGGGTGGCGAGGCCGCAGGTCGTCGGGGTCGCCCTCAACGGTGCGGGTGTGGCCGGCATTGCCGACACCGACGGCGGCGAGGTCGATGGCGACCCGCAGTGGGACCGGGCGGTCGGTCCGATGCAGTTCATCCCGTCGACGTGGGAGTCCTACGCCCAGGACGGCGACCTTGACCAGATGGCCGACATCCACGACCTCGACGATGCCGCGCTGGCGGCGGCGGTCTACCTGTGCCAGGTGGGCGGCGATCTGACGGTGGCGTCGAACTGGATCGCCGCAGTGAGCGCCTACAACGTGTCGGTGGAATACAACAACCGGGTGGTCGCCGCAGCCGACCACTACGCCTCCCTCGCCGATTGAGCAAGCAAGACCTGCCGAGACTGGCTGTCGGCCGCAGAAGAAGGTGCTGGCCGGTGCCGGGGTGCAGCAGCCCGGCACCAGCCAGCGGTCAGTGGCGGCCGAAGCCGCGTCCGCTCTTGCGGCCCAGCAACCCCGCGTCGGTCATGCGACTCAACAGGGGCGGTGGCGCGTAGAGCGGTTCCTTGTGCTCGGCATACATCGACTCGGCGATGGCCTGAACGGTGTCGAGGCCGATGAGGTCGGCCAGCTCCAGCGGACCCATGGGGTGCCCGCAGCCCAGCCGCATGCCCGCGTCGATGTCCTCGGCCGAGGCGTAGCCCGACTCCAGCATCCGGATTGCCGACAGCAGGTAGGGGATCAGCAGCGAGTTCACGACGAAGCCCGCCCGGTCTTGAGCGTCGATGACGCTCTTGCCGAGCTGGTCGGTGGCGAACGAGCGGACCCGCTCGACCACCTCGGGACGGGTCGCGAGCGTCGTGATGACCTCCACGACCGGCATGACCGGTACGGGATTGAAAAAGTGCAGCCCCACGACCCGCTCGGGTGCGCCCGTGGCCGCAGCCAGCTTCATAATCGGGATGGAGGAGGTGTTGGTGGCGAGAATCGCCTTCGGGTTGGTCAGCACCCGGTTCACCGAACTCAGCACGGCGATCTTCGCGTCGGCGTCCTCCACGATCGCCTCGATCACGAGCTGTCGGTCGGCGCAGGCCGCGAGATCGGTCGAGACCCCGATGCGCTCGATGGTGGCGCGCCGCTCGGCGTCCTCCAGCTTGCCGCGGCGCACGGCCCGGTCGAGCGAGCCGTCGATCCGGGCGAGGGCGCGCCGGCCGCCCTCGCCGTCGGACTCGACGACCACGACCTCGGCACCGGCACGCGCACAGACCTCGGCGATCCCCGCGCCCATCTGCCCGCCGCCGATCACCGCGACGCGGTCGATCGTCATGCTGCTACCGCGATCTTGACCAGGTGCTTCTCGTAGGCCTCGATCGTGAGGAACTCCGGCAACTCGCGGCCGAGGCAGCCGTGCCGCACCAGCTCGCGCAGGGTGTCGACCCGCGCGGCGGGCAGGTCCTGCGCCTTGGCCTCCTTCGCCAGCTCGGCCTCCAGCACCTGGGCGATGAAGAACGGTGTGACGAGCTGGCCCTCGGCGGTCCTGGTGCCGTGCTGCGACCACTGCCACAGCTGGCACCGCGAGATCTCGGCCGTCGCGGCGTCCTCCATCAGCCCGTCCAGGCCGACCGCGCCGAGGCCGTCGAGCCAGGCGTTGACGTACCGGATCAGCACCGACACGTTGGCCCGCACGCCCTCAGAGGTGACCCGACCGGGGGTCGAGGCGATGTCCAACAGCTCGTCGGCACTCACCAACACGTCGTCGCGCAGCCGGTCGAGCTGATTCGGCTTCTCGCCGAACACCGCCGTGAAGGCGTCGACGCACGTCTGCACCAGGCCCGGGTGAGCGACCCACGAGCCGTCGAAGCCGTCGCCGGCCTCGCGGTCCTTGTCGGCCTTGACCTTGGCCAGGGCCGCGACGTTCGCCTCGGGATCCTTGGACGGGATGACCGCCGCCATGCCGCCGATCGCATGCGCGCCCCGCCTGTGGCAGGTCGACACCAGCAGTTCGGTGTAGGCGCGCATGAACGGCACCGTCATCGTCACGTCGACCCGGTCGGGGAAGACGTTGCGCGGATCGACGCCGACGTTCTTGATCGCGCTGAAGATGTAGTCCCAGCGCCCGGCGTTCAGCCCGGCCATGTGGTCGCGCAGTTCGTAGAGGATCTCCTCCATGCGGAAGGCCGCCGGAAGGGTCTCGATCAGCACTGTGGCGCGGATCGTGCCGTGCGGCAGTCCGTACCAGCGCTCGGCCAGCGTGAAGACCTCGTCCCACCAGCGCGCCTCGAGATGACTCTCCAGCTTGGGCAGGTAGAAATAGGGACCGGTGCCCTGAGCGACCAGGCGCCGTGCATTGTGGTGCATGTAGAGCGCGAAGTCGAACAGGGCACCGGCGACGGGCCGGCCGCAGATGAGCACATGGCGCTCCTCCAGGTGCAGACCGCGTGGCCGCACGATGATGGTGGCGAGCCCCGGACCGTTGCCCGGCTCCTCGCGCAGCTCGTACCGCTTGCCGTTCTCCTCGTGGGAGATCACTCGGCTGACGGCATCGTGCAGGTTGATCTGGCCCTCGACGACGTTGCGCCACGTCGGCGACGTCGCGTCCTCGAAGTCGGCCAGCCAGCAGCGGGCGCCGGAGTTCAGGGCGTTGATCGTCATCTTGCGATCGACCGGACCGGTGATCTCGACGCGCCGGTCCTCCAGGCCGGGGCCCGCCCCGGCGACGCGCCACGAGGAGTCCTCGCGGATCGCGGCGGTCTCGGGGCTGAACGCGAACGCCTCGGCCGGGTCGCGCCGCTCGCGCAGGGCGAGCAGTTCGCGCCGCCGCTCGTCGAAGCGGACGTGCAGCATGCGCACGAAGCCGAGCGCCCCGTCGGACAGGATCTCGCCGTCGCGTTCCCCGACGGGTCCGAGGAACGCCATGTCGGCTCGGGTGACGGCCATCAGAACTTGCCCTCCCCGAACTGTGCAGCCTCGGTCGAACCCGCCAGCGCGGTGGTCGAGGAGGCGGGGTTGACGGTCGTACTGATCGCGTCGAAGTAGCCCGTGCCGGCCTCGCGCTGGTGGCGGGTGGCGGTGTAGCCGCGCTCCTCGTCGCCGAACTCGCGCTCCTGCAGCTCCACGTACGCGCTCATGCCGGTGCGGGCGTAGCCGTGGGCCAGGTCGAACATCGAGTGGTTGAGCGCGTGGAAGCCGGCCAGGGTGATGAACTGGAAGGTGTAGCCCATCGCGCCAAGCTCGCGCTGGAACTTCGCGATCGTGTCGTCGTCGAGGTGTTTCTTCCAGTTGAACGACGGCGAGCAGTTGTAGGCGAGCAGCTGGTCCGGGTGCTCCTTCTTGATGGCCTCGGCGTACTGACGGGCCAGCTCCAGATCGGGCTCGGAGGTCTCCATCCACAGTAGGTCGGCGTACTCGGCGTAGGCGATGCCGCGGTCGATGCACGGCTCGATGCCGCCCGTGACCTCGTAGAAGCCCTCCGAGGTGCGTCCTCCGGTCAGGAACCTGCGGTCACGCTCGTCGACGTCGCTGGTCAGCAGGGTCGCGGCCTGGGCGTCGGTGCGCGCGATGACGACCGAGGGGACGCCCGCGACGTCGGCGGCGAGGCGTGCGGCGTTGAGCGTACGGACGTGCTGCTGGGTGGGGATTAGCACCTTGCCGCCGAGGTGTCCGCACTTCTTCTCGCTGGCGAGCTGGTCCTCCCAGTGCACGCCCGCGGCACCGGCGGCGATCATGCCCTTCATCAGCTCGTAGGCGTTGAGCGGACCGCCGAAGCCGGCCTCGGCATCGGCGACGATCGGCGCGAGCCAGTCGCGCGTGACCTCGCCTTCGGCGTGCTCGAGCTGGTCGGCGCGCAGCAGCGCGTTGTTGATGCGGCGCACGACGGCCGGCACCGAGTTGGCCGGGTAGAGGCTCTGGTCGGGGTAGGTGTGACCGGCGAGGTTGGCGTCGGCGGCGACCTGCCAGCCCGACAGGTAGATGGCCTTCAGGCCGGCGCGGACCTGTTGCACGGCCTGGTTGCCGGTCAGCGCGCCGAGCGCGTTGACGTAGTCGACGCCCTCGACCTGGCCGGTGACGAGATCCCACAGCTTGCGCGAGCCGAGGTCGGCCAGCGTGTGGGCCTCCTGCACCGTGCCACGCAGGCGTACGACGTCGGCACCGGTGTAGTCACGCTTGACGCCTCTCCAGCGCGGGTCGGTGGCCCACTGCTGGTCGAGCTGCTCGGCGGTCGGTGCCACGGTCGGGGACGTGGTGCTCATGTGAATCTCCTCGAAGGGGAACGGGATTGTTCTCCACTAGGACACACGATGCACTGACCAGCGTAAACAGGCGCAGTCGGCGAGATTCTGACAATCACATCGACCCATTTTGCGAAGATTGCGAACCTTCGGCATTGCGAAATCGGCGTACCCTCGACGTCATGGAGAAGGTGTACGCCGGGACGCGCCTGCGCCGGCTGCGCGAGGAGCGCGGGCTGACGCAGGTCGAGCTGGCCCGCATCCTGGCCATCTCGCCGAGCTATCTCAACCAGATCGAGCACGACACCCGTCCGCTCACCGTCACGGTGCTGGTGAGGCTGGCCGAGGTGTTCGGCATCGATCCGACCTTCTTCGCCCCGCGCGACACGGCCCGGCAGCTCGCCGAACTGCGTGAGGCCCTGCCCGAGGCCGCGGGCGGGCAGGCCGTCCCGCTGAGCGACCTGCAGCAGGTGGCGGCCTCGATGCCGGAGATCGCCGATGCCGTGGTCAACTTGCACCGCCGGTACCGCGACGCCCTGACCCACCTGGAGTCGGTCACCGACTCGCGCACCGAGTCGCCCGCGCTGATGCCGCACGAGCACGTACGCGACTTCTTCTACCGCCGGCAGAACTACGTCGACGTGCTCGACCGGGCGGCCGAGGGACTCGCGAAGGAGATCGGCACGCGCCGGGGCGAGGTGCGCCGTCACCTGCGCCGTCACCTGGAGGAGGCCCACGGCATCCGGGTCGAGTCCGCTCCGGCGGAGGGTGTCGACACCCACACGTACTCGGAGACCGAGCGGGTCCTGCGCCTGTCGAGCGACCTGCGCCCCGGCCAGCAGGCCTACCGGATGGCCACCCAGCTGGCCTATCTGGAGGCCGACGACCTGATCGAGCAGGTGCTCGGCGAGGAGACCTGGCCCGACGACACGACACGGTCCCTGGCGCGGATCGGCCTGGCCAACCACTTCGCCGGGGCCCTGATCCTGCCCTACACGCCGTTCTTCCGCGCCGCCGAGCGGATGCGCTACGACGTCGAGGTGCTGGCCGAGTACTTCGGGGTCGGCTACGAGACGATCGCCCACCGGCTCAGCACGCTGCAACGGCCCCATATGCGTGGTGTTCCGTTCATTTTCGTGCGGGTCGACAAGGCCGGCAACATCTCCAAACGGCAGTCGGCGACCGGCTTCCACTTCTCCCGCAGCGGCGGAACCTGCCCGCTGTGGAACGTCTACGACGCCTTCGCCTCACCGGGGCGGGTCGACGTGCAGGTCGCCGAGATGCCCGACGGGCAGCGCTACCTGTGGGTCGCGCGCACGGTCACGCGGCGGCGCGGTGGTTACGGCAACGCGGCCAAGACCTTCGTCATCGGGCTGGGCTGTGAGCTGCGGCAGGCCGGTCGCATGGCCTACAGCAAGGGTCTGGATCTGACGACTCCCGACGCCGTGCCGATCGGTCCTGGCTGTCGTACCTGTGACCGACCGCGATGCCCCCAGCGGGCGGCCCCGCCGATCGGCCGGCCGCTCCTCGTCGACGAGAGCCGCGGCAGCTTCGCCCCTTACCCGCTGACGCCGACGATCCCGTAGACGAGCAGGCCCGCCGCTCTAGCTGATATCATCAGTCATATAGCGAGGGAGGGAGTGTGCGATGGCAGTGACGAGCGTGGATCTGGACCCGCAGTTGATCGAACGCGCTCGTGCCCTCACCGGGGAGAAATCCAACCGCGCCGTGCTGGACTTGGCGCTGCGCCGGCTGATCGCCGCCAAGCAGAAGGGCGCGATGATCGACGGTATCGCCGAGTTGTCCGGCCTGCCTGCCGGACTCGACGCGCCCGCCGACTCGTGACCGACTACCTGGTCGACAACTCCGTCTGGGCGAGGCTCGCCACCGGCGACTCGGCGATCACCGCGCGGCTGCGGCGCATCGAGCGCGCGCCGGCGGACCTGTTCGTCACCTGTCCGCCGCAGGTACTGGAGTTCTGCCACAGCGCCCGCACGCCGACCGAGCATGCCCGCTATCGGGAGCAGATCTCCTTGGGCTTCCCGCTGGAGCACGCCCCCGACGAATCGCTCGTCCTGGACGTGCAGGCCGCGCTGTGGCGCGCCGGACTCGTGCGCGCGGCCGGCGCTGCCGACATCCTCATCGCCGGGTACGCCCTCGTGAACGACGCGACCGTGTTGACGGCGGACCACGACTTCGACCACATCGCGCAGGTCACGGACCTGCGGCACGAGTACGTCGCGCCGTCGGGTCAGGCTCCGTCGATCTCGTAGACGCTCTTATCCGCGAGCGGGAAGCGCAGCCACGAGACCATCTGGCGCAGTTGGTCGTAGGCGGTGAGCCGTGCCTCATCGCTGTCGGCGGCCTCGGCGGCCTGGATGGGTTCCCACAGCCGGTGCACCATGACCGGACCGATCTCCAGCAGTCAGCCGCTACCCGACGTCGCGTACTTCGACAGGACGTAGCGGGCCAGCGCGCCGACCGGGATGTCGGTGCCCGCGCTGAGTCCGCAACGGGTCCAGCGGGGCATACAGGGCGACGTCGGCCTTGAGGTTCGCGTCGGGGTCGTCCTCGAGCCACGGCCCGGTCCACGCCGTCAACTCGATGGTCGGATCGACTTCGTGGCTCGTCATCGGGTCACTGTGCCACAGGTATCGGCGGGTGACGGCGAAGCCTGGCTGTCAGATCTTCGCCGATTCGCGGCCTGACGCAGGCGTGGTCTCCTGCGTCACGGTGGTCTCGAGACGAGGAGGAAGACATGACCGATCATGCCGTCGACGCGCCGGCTCGCGGAGGCGCGCCGGATGTTGATCTGCGGGGAGCTGTTCGACGTGGCGTGGGCGCGCACCGTGGGGCTGGTCGGGGAGGTGGTCGGTGCCGGGGAGGCCCTCGGCCGCGCTCAGGAACTCGGTCGGGTGATCGCGGCTCGGTCGCCGGTAGCCGTCGCGGCGGCCCAGGCCTTCACGCGCGGGCGGTCGGCCGCGTGCGCTGCCGAGTCCGGCCAGTACCGTGAAGGCCGTGCAGCCTTCCTCGCGGGGAGAAGACCGATCTTCCCGCTGACCTCTCAGGAGTATGCGCATGAGCTGGACGACCCCCGACCTGTGTGACGAACTGGGCGAGGCTGCCCGTGTCCTCCCCCTGCCGTTCATCGACTACGGCGGCCGCGAGGTGTTCGACGGCCCGGTGCGTACGGCCCGCTGTCCGCAGGACAACTCCCGCGTCAAGGAGTTGCTGGCGACGCCCGGCGAGGGCCATGTGCTCGTGGTCGACGGAGGAGAGTCGCTCGCTGTCGCGTTGCTGGGCGACCTCATCGCCGGCGGCGCGGTCGAGCAGGGATGGGCCGGCGTGGTGATCGCCGGGGCTGTGCGCGACGTCGAGGTGTTGCGCACGCTCGATCTCGGCGTGCGCGCCCTCGGATCGACCCCGCGCCGCTCGAACCGTCAGGGTCGTGGCGAGGCCGGCGTGCCGGTGACGGTCGGCGGCGTCACCATCACACCGGGCGACCACCTCTACGCCGACGCCACCGGCCTGATCGTCACCACGCCGTAGCCGCGTCGCGCGCCCAGTGTCGGCGGACATTCGCCGGTATTCCGGCCTGTGGGGGCCGCCGCGCACAGGAAACTAGATATGGGGGTTACATGGATGTGATTTCCCCTATATAGTGACTTGCGCGTTGGTTCGGCCGGTCATCCAGAGCGGTCGTCGTAAGAGGGAACCCGGTGCGAATCCGGGACTGCCCCGCAGCGGTGAGTGGGAACGACCTCCGTCATCAGCACTGGGTCTTCGGATCTGGGAAGCGACGGACAGTAGGCGGCCGGTGGCCAGGCCCGCGAGTCCGAAGACCTGCCGACGCATCGCCGCGAACGCACAGCACACGACGAGTTGACGAGGGGTCGACACATGAGCAGCACCGGACACGCCACCATCGGGGTCGTCAAGCGCGACGGCACGACGGTTCCGTACGACGGATACGAGATCGCGAAGTCCATCACCGAGGCTGCCGCCGGCCTCGACCACGAGGTCGAGCGCGCCACCCAGTTGCGCGCCGAACTCGAGATCACCCTGTTCGACGGCATCAGCTCCGAACAGCTCGACGAGGCCGTCATCGGCGTCGCACTCGGCAACGTCAAGGACGATCCGGCCTACGACACCATCGCCGCCCGCCTGCTCATCAAGAGCCTCTACAAGAAGATCTTCGGCGAGGGCGTCACCCGCGACGAGGTCTACACGCTGTGCGGCCCGGCCTTCGTCGCCTCGATCCTGCGCGGCGTCGAGCTGAAGCTGCTCGACGAGCGCCTGGCCGAAGCCTTCGACCTCGAGGTCCTCGGCGCGGCCATCGACCCCGACCGCGACGACCTGCTGCGCTACATCGGCGCCCAGACCATGCGCAACCGCTACATGATGACCGAGCCGGACGGCACGCCGCTGGAGGTACCGCAGTTCTTCTGGATGCGCGTCGCGATGGGCCTGTCGCTCAACGAGGTCGATCCCACCAGTGCCGCGCTGAAGTTCTACGACAAGATGAGCCGCCTCGAATACCTCGCCGCCGGCTCCACCCTCGTCAACGCCGGCACCGGCTACCCGCAGCTGTCCAACTGCTTCGTCATGCAGATGGAAGACGACATCGAGCACATCGCCAAGAGCGTGCGCGACGTCATGTGGCTGACCAAGGGCACCGGCGGCATCGGCCTGTCGGTCTCGAAGCTGCGCGCCGAGGGGTCGCCGATCCGGTCCAACAACACCACCTCGACCGGCCCGATCCCCTTCATGCACACCATCGACTCGACGCTGCGCGCGATCAGCCGCGGCGGCAAGAAGTTCGGCGCGCTGTGCTTCTACATGGAGAACTGGCACCTCGATTTCGCCCAGTTCCTCGATCTGCGGCAGAACTCCGGCGACCCGTACCGCCGCACCCGCACCGCCAACACCGCCGTGTGGATCTCCGACGAGTTCATGAAGCGCGTCGAAAACGATGCCCCGTGGTACCTGTTCGATCCGCTCGACGTGCCCGATCTGGTCGAGCTGACCGGCCGTGCGTTCAGCAAGCGCTACGCCGAGTACGCGGCACTGGCCGAGGCCGGCGAGCTGCGGCACAAGAAGATGAAGGCGCGCGAGCAGTTCCGCGCGATCCTGGTGAGCCTGCAGACCACCAGCCACCCGTGGCTGACCTGGAAGGACACCATCAACACCCGCGCCCTCAACGACAACACCGGCACGATCCACCTGTCGAACCTGTGCACCGAGATCTGCCTGCCGCAGGACCGCGACAACGTCTCGGTCTGCAACCTGGCCTCGATCAACCTCTCGCGGCACGTCACCGGCCGCCGTCAGCACGCCAAGGTGGACTGGGAGCGGCTCGCCTCGTCGGTGCGCCTGGCGGTGCGCCAGCTCGACAACCTCATCGACATCACGCTCAGTTCGGTGCCCGAATCGGAGCGCTCGAATGAGGAGAACCGCGCGCTCGGCCTGGGCGTCATGGGCTTCACCGACATCGTCGAGCGCTTCGGCTACTCCTACGCCTCGGAGTCGGCCTACGAGCTGATGGATCAGATCATGGAGTTCGTCTCCTGGCACGCCATCGACGCCTCGGCCGACCTGGCCCGCGAGCGCGGTGCCTACCCGAACTTCGACGGATCGGGCTGGAGTCGCGGCATGGTGCCCATCGACTCCATCGCCGCGCTGGAGGCCGACCGGGGGGTGCCGGTCGAGGTCGACCGCACGACCCGACTGGACTGGGAATCGCTGCGCGAGAAGGTCAAGGGCGGCATCCGCAACTCGACCCTCATGGCCATCGCGCCGACCGCCTCCATCGGCCTGGTCGCCGGCACCACGCCGGGCCTGGACCCGCAGTTCAGCCAGATCTTCAGCCGCTCCACCAGCGCCGGCAAGTTCCTGGAGGTCAACCGCAACCTCGTCGAGGACCTGCGCGAGCTGGGCCTGTGGGAGAAGGTCCGCGAGGACCTGCTGCGCCACCAGGGAGACCTGTCCAAGGTCGAGGGCGTGCCGGCCGAGCTGGTCGAGATCTACCAGACCAGTTTCCAGCTCACCCCGTACGCCTTCCTTGAGGTCGCGGCGCGGGCGCAGAAGTGGATCGACCAGGCGATCAGCCGCAACATCTACCTCGCCAGCCGTGACGTCGGCGAGATGGTCGACCTGTACGCGGCGGCCTGGAAGAAGGGCGTCAAGACGACCTACTACCTGCACATGATGCCGCGGCACACCGCCGAGCAGAGCACGGTCAAGGTCAACAAGGCCGAGGCCGTCTCGGGCACCGGGGCCGTGGCCCCGCGCCGGGGCTTCGGAGCGGTTGCCCCCACGGCTCCGGCCCCGGTCCGTCGTGGCTTCGCAGCGGCAGCTCCGGTGGCTGAGGTGCGAAGCGAAGCGAGCCTCGACGTCACCGAGCCGGTCGCCGAGGTCGTGCCCGAGGGCGTCGCCGAGCTGGACGTGGTCGAGGCGGACTTCGTGGACGGTGCCTTCTGCCCCATCGACCCCGCTGAACGCCTCCAGTGCGAGTCCTGCCAGTGACGGACGTCGCTTCGAGGCTCCTCGTTCCTCGTCGCACCTCAGGGACCGAAGCGTCCGGTTCGGCGAGCCTCGAAGGGACATTCCCTGACATCCAACGAAAGTGAGACCCGCATGGGCATCCTGGGCACGGGTATTGAGGAGGGACTCCTCCTCAAGCCCGTCACCTACCCCTGGGCGATGGAACTGTACGACCAGGCCGTCGCCAACACGTGGTTCCCCAACGAGATCCAGCTCGGTGAGGACCTGGCCGACTTCGAGCGCATGAGCACCGAGGAGCGGCACGCGCTGACCTTCCTGATGAGCTACTTCAACCCCAACGAACTGCTCGTCAACAAGGCGCTGGCCTTCGGCGTCTATCCCTACGTCAACGCCGCCGAGTGTCACCTCTACCTCGCCAAGCAGATGTGGGAGGAGGCCAATCACTGCATGAGCTTCGAGTACGTGCTGGAGACCTTCCCCATCGACCGGGTCGCCGCGTACGAGTCGCACGTGACGGTGCCGTCGATGGCGAAGAAGGAGGAGTTCGAGATCCGCTTCATCAAGCGGATGACCGAGCAGACCCTCGACATCACCACCATCGAGGGCAAGCGCGACTTCGTGCGCAACCTCATCGCCTACAACGTGATCCTCGAAGGAATCTGGTTCTACTCGGGTTTCATGGTGGCGCTGAGTTTCCGGCAGCGGAACTTGCTGCGCAACTTCGGTTCACTCATCGAGTGGATCGTGCGCGACGAGAGCCTGCACCTGAAGTTTGGGCTGAACCTCATCCTCACCGTGCTCGACGAGAATCCCGACGTCGCGACGCCGGAGTTCGCCGAGGAGATCCGTCAGATGATCCTCGACGCCGTGGAGATGGAGGAGGCCTACAACCGCGACCTGCTGCCCAACGGCATCCTCGGGGTCAACGCCGACTACATCAACCAGTACGTGCGCTACCTCGCCGACCGGCGGCTCGACGAACTGGGTTTCGGTCCGCACTACAACGTGGCCAATCCGGCCAAGTGGATGGCGACGGCCAACGACACCTTGCAGTTGGTGAACTTCTTCGAGTCGATCAACACCTCCTACGAGGTGAACGCCAAGGCCGGTTCGTAAGCCGTGTCCTGTGTCACGTTCTGGACCCCGCAGCAGCGCGCCCGCCTGCGCGAGGCGATGGACGCGCCCTCGGTGGCGACCTTCGCCTCGCCGCAGGTCGGCGAGAGCAAGCTGCGGCGGATCGCGGCGATGGCGGCCTCGGGTGATCTGCGGGTGCGCGAGAGCGCGGCCCTGAACGTGCACGTGCCGGCCGAAGTGCTGGAGCTGCTGGCCGGGGACGCCGAGATGTCGGTGCGCTGCTGCGTGGCGCGCAGCCCGAGAGCGACCCCGGAGGTGCTGAGGCGCCTCGCGGCCGATGCGTCCGCGCCGGTGCGCCGGTGGACGGCCGCGCACCCGGCGACGCCGGCGGGCGTGCTCGACGCGCTCGCCGACGACCCGGACCTCGGCGTCCGCGAGGTCGTCGCCTGGAACCGCCGCTGGCCCGCCTCCTGAGCGGACGCCATAGCGAGCCGATGCCGCTGCCTGGTCCCTGAGGTGCGGAGCATAGAGATTCCGCAGGTAGGTCCGCTGGCTGACCGGCTCCGCCTATCTGCGGGTCCGCTCAGCCGGGGAAGACCCGCTCGTCGTGGGCGTTGACGACCGTGACGTCCGGATCGTCCTGCAGCTCTGCGAGCACCGCGTGATTGGCGGCGAGCCGTTTCGGGATGCGCGCCACGGCCCGCTCGAAGGCCCGCATGCTGGCGATCTTCGTCAACGGCCGACCGTCGACGCCTGCGGCGCGGTAGCTGCTCGCATCGAACACCGCGTCCCCGGCGTGGACCACCAGATCGTCCTCGCCCTGTAGGGCGACCGCCGCATGGCCGCGGGTGTGCCCGGCCAGCGGCACTAGGCTGATCCCGTCGAGCACGCTGTGGGCCGACAGCCCGTGCCGCCACGTGTCGCCCTCGCCCGCATAGGTGCGTACTTCCGGGGCGTCGCGCAACTGCGCGTCGCGGTAGCGCGTCCGCTCGATCCGCGCGGTGTCGGTGCGGGCTGCGGTCCATTCGGTCGCGGTCGTATGCCAGACGGCGTTCGGGAAGTCCGCCGCGCCGCCGACGTGGTCGAAGTCCAGGTGCGTCAGCACGATGTGGGCGACGTCGCCGATGTCGAAGCCCGCGCCCTCGACGGCATCGGCCGCCGTGAATCCGGCCACCGGCCGCACCAGGTGACGCATGAAGCCGAGCCGCCTGGGGTCGGCCAGGTCGGCGCGGCTGAAGCCGGAGTCCACCAGGGTCAGCCCGTCGGGATGCTCGGCCAGCAGGACGTGGCAGATCGTGGCCGGGCCGACCGGCGGGGCGACCCGGCCGGCGACCAGATGGTGGATACGCATGGCGTGATCGTAGTGCGCGGAACCGTCCCGGTCCCCTACGCTGGTGCCAGCGACGGAGGTGGCCCATGAACACGGTGCGGGTGGCCGGGGGAGGCCGGTCCGGCAGGTCTTTCCATGACGGCCCCCCGGCGCTCTGATGGCCCGGTACCGACGGCTCCCGCGCGCCGAGGTCGCCTCCGCGTGCGCCCGGCTTGACGCCGGGGAGGCCGCGCGCACGGACCTCGCGGCCCTGACCCGCCATTTCCTCGCCGTGCTCGAACAGCGCCTTCCCGGTCACAGTGTGGAGGTGCGGGTCCCGCCGTTCGGCGCGGTGCAGGTCATCGAGGGGGCCTCGCACACGCGCGGTACGCCGCCGGCCGTGGTGGAGGCCGACCCGGAGACCTGGATTGCCCTCGCCCGCGGCACGCTCGCCTGGTCCGAGGCCCGTCTGCACGCCAGCGGGGCGCGCTCGGACCTCACTGCCCACCTCCCGCTGGTGTGACCTCGGGCGCACCTGGGGTTCATAGGGGAGCCTGAGCGGTCGGGGCCAGGGCAGAACGGCTTTACACTGGTCAGGTGGCGCGCGGCGATGGTCTCTTGACCCACGACATCGATCCTCAAGATCGCGGTCCCCAGGATGCCTGTGGCGTCTTCGGGGTCTGGGCACCCGGCGAGGAGGTCGCGAAGCTGACCTACTTCGGCCTGTACGCCCTGCAGCACCGTGGCCAGGAGTCGGCGGGTATCGCGGTGGGCAACGGACGGCAGATCCTCGTCTACAAGGACATGGGCCTGGTCAGCCAGGTTTTCGACGAGTCGACGCTGGAGTCGCTGCAGGGCGAGATCGCCATCGGCCACGCGCGGTACTCCACCACCGGATCGAGCGTGTGGCAGAACGCGCAGCCGACCTTCCGGCCCACCGCATCCGGTTCGGTCGCGCTGGCGCACAACGGCAACCTCACCAACACCCACGAGCTGGTCGACATCCTGGACCGCCGTCTGGGCGGTGAGGTGCGCCACCACGAGACTGCCACGAGCGACACCGCCGCGATGGCCAGCCTGCTCGCGTCCTATCAGGACCGCTCGGTCGAGGAGGCGGCGCTGGAGGTGCTGCCCCAGGTGCGTGGCGCGTTCAGCCTGGTCTTCATGGACGAGCACACGCTGTACGCCGCACGCGATCCGCAGGGTATCCGTCCGCTCGTGCTCGGCCGCCTCGAGCGCGGCTGGGTCATCGCCAGCGAGACTGCGGCCCTCGACATCGTCGGCGCGTCCTATATCCGTGAGATCGAGCCGGGCGAGTTCGTCGCGGTCGACTCCAGCGGCCTGCGCAGCGAGCGGTTCGCCCCGGCCGCGCCGAAGGGCTGCGTCTTCGAGTACGTCTACCTCGCCCGCCCGGACACGACGATCAACGATCAGCGCGTCTTCAGCGTCCGCGAACAGATCGGCCGCAACTTGGCCCGTACGGCTCCGGTCGAGGCCGACCTGGTGATCCCCGTGCCGGAGTCCGGCACCCCGGCGGCCATTGGCTACGCCGAGGAGTCCGGAATCCCGTTCGGGCACGGCCTGGTCAAGAACTCCTACGTGGGGCGCACCTTCATCCAGCCGTCGCAGACGATCCGCCAGCTCGGCATCCGGCTCAAACTCAACCCGTTGCGCGACGTCATCGCGGGTAAGCGGCTCGTCGTGGTCGACGACTCGATCGTGCGCGGCAACACCCAGCGCGCGCTTGTGCGCATGCTGCGCGAGTTCGGTGCCGCTGAGGTGCACGTGCGCATCTCTAGTCCGCCGGTCAAGTGGCCGTGCTTCTACGGCATCGACTTCGCCTCGCGGGCTGAACTGATCGCCAACGGCATCAGCGTCGAGGAGATCTGTCGCTCCATCGGCGCGGACTCGCTGTCGTACGTCGAGCTGGACGACCTCGTCGAGGCGACCAACGTGCCCAAGGACAACCTGTGCCGGGCGTGCTTCGACGGCATCTACCCCGTCGCCCTGCCCGAGGACGACCTGATCGGCAAGCACCTGCTGGAGTTGCCGGCCGATACTCCGACCTTGAAGGTGATCTCGTGACCGACTATGCCGCTGCGGGGGTCTCCGTCGCCGCGGGCGACCGGGCCGTCGAACTGATGAAGCAGTGGGTCGAGAAGGCCCGCCGCCCCGAGGTCGTCGGCGGCATCGGCGGCTTCGCGGGCCTGTTCGACGCTTCTGCGCTGAAGGAGTACCGCCGCCCGCTGCTGGCCACGTCGGCCGACGGCGTTGGCACGAAGGTCCAGATCGCGCAGCGCCTGGACAAGCACGACACCATCGGCTTCGACCTCGTCGGGATGCTCGTCGACGACCTGGTGGTCTGCGGTGCCGAGCCGCTGTTGATGACCGACTACATCGCCTGCGGCAAGGTGGTGCCGGAGCGGATTGCCGAGATCGTCAAGGGCATCGCGCAGGCGTGTGCGGAGTCCGGTACGGCGCTGCTGGGCGGCGAGACCGCCGAGCATCCGGGCCTGCTGGGTGCCGACGAGTACGACATCGCCGGTTCGACCACCGGGGTTGTCGAGGCCGACGCGCTGCTGGGTGCCGAGCTGGTGCGCCCCGGTGATGTCGTCGTGGCGATGGCGTCCTCGGGCCTGCACTCCAACGGCTACTCGCTGGTGCGGCACGTGTTCTTCCAGATCGCCGGCTGGTCGCTGGAGCGGCAGGTTCCCGAGCTGGGCACGACGCTCGGCGAGGCCCTGCTGACGCCGACCCGGCTGTACACGCTGCCGTGCCTGGCTCTGGCCCGTGCGGGCGGCACGCACGCGATGTCGCATGTGACCGGCGGCGGCCTGGCGGCCAACCTCGAGCGCGTGGTGCCGCCGGAGGTGTCGGTGCGTCTGGCCCGGAGCACGTGGACGCCGGACCCGATCTTCGGTCTCGTCGGCGATCTCGGCGGTGTGGAGCGTCCGGCGCTCGAACAGGCGCTGAACATGGGCGTGGGCATGGTCGCGCTCGTCGATCCGGCCTCGGCCGACGCCGCCGTGCGGCTGCTCGGCGAGCATGGCATCGCGGCCTGGATCGCCGGAGACGTGGCCGATGCGGGGGTGTACGGCCCCGGCGGCAGTGTCACGCTCGTCGGCGATCACCCCTGAGCGCGGACCCGCGGAGCGTCGGTGGGGGCGATTGGGTAGGCTAGTCGCACGACATTTCACGATCACTGTGCGAGGGGGTCGACCCATGGGGCGCGGCCGTGCGAAAGCCAAGCAGACCAAGGTTGCACGCAATCTCAAGTACCGGACCTTCGATCCGGACTTCGGGAGCCTGCAGCAAGAACTTCACGGCGAGTCGGGTGATCCGATTCCAGATCAATATGCCGACTTAGCGGCCCAGTACGAGGACCGCGACGCCAGTTGACGCCGGTCCCTGAGGTGCGAGTTTGCGAGCCTCGAAGGGACCTGCCCGCAGGCTTCGAGGCTCGGCCGCTTGCGGCCTCGCACCTCAGCCAGCGGAACCTCTGGTGCCCCGCCCCCTGACTCGGTTCAATCGCCGAGGTAGAGGGTCCTCAGGCGGCCGATGTCGTGCATGCGCCGTTCGGCCTCAGTGTCGGCGGCCTGTGCCGTCGTGACGCCGTCGGTCGCCGCGCGCTCCAGCACGGCCAGGGTGGTCTCGAAGATGCCCGTGGCCCGCGCGCGGGCGCGCTCGAAGGAGAAGCCCAGGGGATCGAGTTCGTCGGCCACCTGGATCACCCCGCCGGCATTGACGCAGTAGTCCGGCGCGTAGACGATGCCCCGCGCGCTCAGCAGGGCAGCAGTGCCGTCGTGGGCGAGCTGGTTGTTGGCACCGCCGCAGACGATCTTGGCCGAGAGTGAGGTCACCACGTCGTCGGTCAGCGCGCGGCCGAGGGCGCACGGCGCGAAGACGTCGAGGTCCGTGGCCACGAGTGCGTCGGTCGAGGCCGCGACCCGCACGTCCGGGTGCGCCTGGGTGAGGGCGTCGACGGTTTCGGGATCGATGTCGGTGACGACGACCCGGGCGTCCTCCTCGACGAGGTGGTCCACGAGGTGCCGCCCGACTTTGCCGACGCCGCTGACCCCGACGGCGCGCCCGGCCAGCGACGGGTCGCCCCACACGTGCTGGGCGCTCGCGCGCATCCCCTGGTAGACCCCGAACGCCGTCAGCACCGAGGAGTCGCCGGCACCGCCGTGTTCGACGGTGCGGCCGGTGACGTAGCCGGTCTCACGGGCGACGACGTCCATGTCGGCGCTGTAGGTGCCGACGTCGCAGGCGGTGAAGTACCGGCCGTTCAGCGATTCGACGAACCGACCGTACGCGCGCAGCAGCGCCTCGCTCTTGTCGGCGTGCGGGTCGCCGATGATGACGGCCTTCCCGCCGCCGAGGTCGAGTCCGGCCAGGGCGTTCTTGTAGGTCATGCCGCGGCTCAGCGCGAGCACATCGGCCAGCGCCTCGGTCTCGCTCGCGTACGGATGGAAGCGAGTGCCGCCCAGCCCCGGCCCCAGCACGGTCGAATGCAAGGCGATGATCGCCCGCAGCCCGCTGGCCGGATCGTGGCAGAACACCACCTGCTCATGCGCATGGGCGAAGACCTGGAAGGGTTCGGTCGTCATGGCGCTGCCTTCCACGAGTCGGCGTGGACAGGTTCGACGGCATAGAGTTCGACGGGCCGGCCGACGCCCTTGAGGTCGACCTGGCCGCGCGAAGAACAGGCCAGGTCACCCCGGATGAGCAGCCAGGTGGGCCGGCTCAGCAGGATCTCGCCGGGTGCGCTGTGGGTCTGGATGCGGGCCGCGAGGTTGACCGCCCGGCCGAGCGCGGCGTACTTGCGGCGCTGGCCGGTGCCGACGTTGCCGACCGTGACGACCCCGGTGTTGATGCCCATGCGCACGCGAAAGCCCGCGTCGATCCCGGCGTCCTCCCAGCGCGCGTTGAGCGCGGCGGCGGCCCGCTGCATTTCGACGGCCATGCGCACGGCGCGCAGCGCGTGATCGCGGTCGTCGGTGGCCGCAGGCGCGCCGAAGAAGATCAGCACGGCGTCGCCGATGAGTTCGTCGATGGTGCCGTCGTACTTCTGGGCGATCCGGGTCATCTCCGAGAAGTACTCGTCGAGGATCAGCGCCAGTTCCTCCGGTTCCATGCGGTCGGTCGTCTCGGTGAAGTTGACGATGTCGGAGAAGAAGATGGTGAGTTTGCGGCGCTCCAGCCGGGTGGTCTCCTCGCCGCCGACGAGGATGGCATCGGCCACCTGGGCGGGCACGTAGCGGCGGATCAGGTCGTGGCTGCGCGCCAGCGCTTCCTGGTGCTCCTCGTTGCTGCGCAGGATGCAGAAGCACAGCCCGACCGCCAGTGCGGTGAACGTGCCGAGCGGGATCGCCGAGGCGACCACTCGCAGGATCGCGCTCGATCCGTCGACGCTGCGGGTCAGGAGCGCCGGGGCGTACTCGACCAGCCCGGCAGCCCGCGCCAGTTCGAGGACGACCAGCGAGACGATGCCGGTGCCGAGCGCCACCCATCCGTATTTGCGGCCGATGGCGACGCCGATGATGAGCGAGGACACCGCGCACAGCAGCAGGAACGGCGAGGCCCAGAAGCCCTGGAGGAAGGACATCGAGGTCCCGAACAGGCCGAAGACGACGGCCGCGAAGCCCAAGGTCAGGCGCGACGGCGTGGTGGCGGCGTCCGGGTCGCGGCGAGCGAGTAGGTGGGTCAAGGCCGCGATGGCGATGACGGTGAGCGTTCCGCTGACGAGCATCGGCAGGTAGATGTCCATCCGGTACTGGCCCGAGGCCCGGACGAACACCGTGCTGAGCACGGCGGCCGAAGCCTGGACGACCACGACGAGCCGCAAGATCGAGGCGGCCTTGGCCATGCGGGGCTGATCCATCGCCTCGGACAGTCGCCCGGACCACCAGCGCTTCGGTGCCTCTGCCGCCATGACGAAAGCCTAGTCCGACGCGGCGGACTTCTTGCGGGACAGGCGCTTGTCCATACGGCGGATCTGCGGGGTGACGACCTTGGTCAGCACACCCGGCAGCACCGACATGCCCGCCTGGCTCACCGCCCCGCCGAGGCTCGTGACACGGGTCGGACGGTCGATGACGGCCTTGACGAGCCAGCCGCCGGCCTTGTCGGCGGTCATCATCGGCATCGCCGCGTAGATCGAGGTGGCTCCCGACATCGGCGTGCGCACCATCGGGAAGTAGACGACGGTCGTGGTGATGCCCCGGTGCCCCATCTCGGCCATGAGCGAGCGGGCATAGGACTCCAGCGCACTCTTGCTGGCCAGGTAGGCGCTGAACAGCGGAATCGGCACCTGGGTCGACATCGTTGAACTGAACACCACATGGCCGCGACCCCGCTCGATCATCGACGGCAGCAGGGCGTGAGTGAGCCTGATCGCGGCGAAGTAGTTGACCGCCATGACCCGCTCGTGGTCGTGCAGGCGGTCCAAGGAGTCGCGGATCGAGCGGCGGATCGAGCGCCCGGCGTTGTTGACCAGCACGTCGACGTGCCCGTGGTCGGCGAGGATCGCCTCGGCCACGGCGTGCGTCTGCTCGTCGTCGGTCAGGTCGACCGGGTAGGTATGGGCCTGCCCGCCGGCATCGCGCACGCGCGCGGCGACCTCGGCCAGCTCGTCGGCCCGGCGGGCGAGGAGGCAGACCGTCCAGCCTTTCGCGCCGAGCTGCGCGGCGGCTTCGGCACCGATGCCGCTCGACGCGCCGGTGATGACGACGACGCGGGGGTTGCTCATGGCTCTTCTATACCGCAGCGCCGAGCCGGGCGATGTCGGCCAGCAGCGCGCCGACCACGCGGCCGATGCGCTCGGACATGTGTGCGGCCGTCTCGTCGGGGTGCGCCACCCACCAGTCCATGAGGGCGTCGACGATGCCGATCCACACCGCAGTCAGTGCGGAGGCGTCCAGCGCGTCGGGGTCACCCGACAGCGCCAGTAGCTCGCTGACGCCTTCGTGGGCCAGGGCGTCGATGCGGCGGGTGTGGTGCGTGATGACGCTGGCGACCTCGCCGGTGCTCGGTGCGCTGCGGTCGTGCAACAGCCGCCACAGGTGCCGCCGGTCCTCCAGGATCGTGAACATCGCGTCGAGGGTGCGCAGGCCGCGTTCGACGCCGACGACATCACCGCGGGCCACACGCTCCATCTCGCCGGCGAGCAGTTCGCCCGCCTCGTCGACGCAGGCGACGTAGAGACCTTCCTTGGAGCCGAAGTAGTTATAGATCAGCGGCTTGGAGATGCCGGCGCTGCGCGCGATGTCGGCGATGTTGGTCGCCGCGAAACCGTCGGTGCCGAAGGCGAGCGAAGCGATGTCCAGAATCTGTTGCCATCTCTCGGCGCGTGGGACACCCTTGGTTCCAGCGTTGTTACGAGCCACATGGTCTATCCTAGCGCACGGGTTGACCATGTGGTAACTTACCGTGAAGTCATATAGCTCGCCGTGAGCATCGGCCTGTCTGTGGAGGATGTATGTCCGACCTGCTCGACCCCATGAAGAACCCGTTCACCTTCGCGGTGCCGTTCTTCCTGCTGTGCATCGTCATCGAATTGGCTGCGCTCAAGTGGCTCGACCACGACGACAACCCCACGGGCTACGCCCTCAAGGACGCCCGCGCGTCGATCTCCATGGGCATCCTCTCGGTGTTCTTCCTGACCGGCTTCAAGATCGTCACCTTCCTCGCGTTCGTGGCGGTGTTCACCTACGTCGCGCAGTGGGAATTGCCGGTCGACACCTGGTGGTACTGGGTCGTGCTCATGGTCGGCATCGACTTCAGTTACTACCTGCACCATCGCTTCAGCCACCGGGTGCGCATCGCGTGGGCCGGCCACCAGGCCCACCACTCCAGCGAGTACATGAACTTCGGCACCGCGCTGCGGCAGAAGTGGAACCCGTGGTTCGAGTTCTTCTTCTGGCTGCCGTTCCCGCTGTTGGGCTTCGCGCCGTGGACGATCTACGTGGCCTTCAGCCTCAACCTCATCTACCAGTTCTTCGTCCACACCGAGTTGATCGACCGGCTGCCGCGGCCCATCGAGTTCATCTTCAACACGCCCTCGCACCACCGCGTCCACCACGGGTCCGACCGGGAATATCTGGACAAGAACTACGCCGGCATCCTCATCATCTGGGACCGCATGCTCGGCACGTTCACCGAAGAGAAGCAGCGCCCGACCTATGGCCTGACCAAGAAGGTCGACACCTACAACCTGCTCAGGTTGCAGTACGGCCACTACGCCGACATCGCCCGCGACGTCAAGGGTGCCGCGACCTGGCGCGACAAGATGGGCTACATCTTCGGTCCGCCCGGCTGGAAGCCCGCCGACCCGGCCCCTGAGGACGAGCACGCCCTGCCGACCCGCTGAGCGGGCCGGGTGGTGGCCAGGGCCGGGGTCGACTCCCCCTCGCCCCGCTCGTTCCTCGCGGGGCTGGGGGACCCCCAGGCGAGCACCGGTTCTCTTACCAACCGCGATCACGGACGAAAGCGGCCCCACAAAGAACGTGGGGCCGCTTTCGTCCGTGGCCAGGGCCGGGGTCGACTCCCCCAAGCTCTCCGCAAGCTCCGAGCAGGGGGACCCCCAGGCGAGCACCGTTTCGCCCGCTGACCCCGTTCACCCATGAGAAAACCCCCGCAAAGAGCGCGGGGGTTTTCTCATGGGTGGCCAGGGCCGGGGTCGAACCGGCGACCTTCCGCTTTTCAGGCGGACGCTCGTACCAACTGAGCTACCTGGCCATCGCCTCGCATCTGTCCGCACGAGGCGACCGCGATCTTATCGCACGCAACGCAGACGGGTCACAGTGCCGTCGTACGCGCGCCGAGGCCGCCGGTTCACGGGGTGAGTTCCTTGCCTCGGCCGAACCGTGCGCGTTCGGCGGCAGCCCGGCCGCGCGCGGCCGAACGCCGGTCGGCGACCCGGCTGCTACCGCGCCAGGTGCCCGAAACCCCGTGCTGGCGTCGCATGGCGGCGTAATAGTCGCTGACCTCGACCTCCTTGGCGATGAGGGCCAGCGCGCGGGGGTTTCCGGCGGCCGTGCGCGCCGCGCCGGGAGCCTGCGGGTCATCGCTCACCCCGGCACTCACCTGAGCCGCCCGCCGCGCCTCGCGCAGCCGCTGTTCGATCCGCGCCGTCCAGCCTTGGTAGAACGCGGCTCGGGCCGTGCGGCCGTGGGTGGGGCGGTGCGCCCCGGAGCGGAGGTAGGCGTCGGCATCGGCGACCATCTGCACGACCAGCGACATGTAGAGCGTCTTGGCGACGTCGATGTCGCTGCCGAATCCGTACAGGGTGACCCCGGTGTTGTCGCTGCGGATGCTGCAACGCAGATCATTGGCGCGGGTGATGGCGACCATGAGTTCGATGAACCGCACATTGGACTGCTGGCCGCGGTGGCCGAGGCGGACCGGCTCGAAGGTCGGTGTCTCGGCGGACCGATCCGCCACGGCGGCACGCGCCACCGCCAGTTCGATCGAATGCGTCGTGGCGAGCTGCTGGGCCTTGGCGAAGAATGCGTCGCGCTCGGCCGGGGTCGAGGCACCTTCGGCGTGCCGGAGCAGTTTGCCCACCTTGTCGAGCATGCCGTCATCGTCGGCCTCGCCGGTGCGGTCGAGGCCGACCTGCCGGTACGCCTCGCTCAGCATCGCGGCGATCTCGCTCCAGCCGAGGTCCTCCAGCAGCCGGACGAAGGTGGCCCGGAAGCCGTCGCCGTGGGAGTCGATGATCGTCCCGTCGACGCCGGTGTTGAGGTGGTGGGCGAGTTCGTGCAGGACCACCAGGCCGCGCAGCGCCCACGCGCCGCCGCGCTCGCGCTGGGGCAGCCGGATCGTGCCGTCGAGATAACTGGCCTTCGTCCAGCCGCGATGCGCCACGACCTCGACCGGACGCTGTTCGCGGTCCCGGTAGTTCGAGCCGAACGCGCGAGCCTGGCTACGTAGCCGCTCCAGCACCCGCTCGACGAAGTGCGTTACCTCCGCCGGGCGGCTGAAGCGCGGTTCTGCCTCGGGCGTGTAGGTGACGACCCGCCGGTCCGGCCCCTCGCCGAGGCTCACCCGGACCGTGCCGTCCTCGGGGGAGGTGGTGTCGAGCCAGGCGACCACCATGTGCTCGGCGGCGTAGGTCGTCTTCCGGTCCGTACCCTGCATACCGACAGGCTGCCAGAGGCCACCCACACGAACCGCCGGGACGTGCGTCAGAACGGTGCGCGCATAGGCTCGCTGGTTGGGTCATTCGAGGTGTGCTGCGCGGGTCCTGAGGTGCCGCGAGGAACGAGCGGCCTCGAAGGGCGCACCTCCATGATCGGCTCCGCCGATCCGCGCCTCGGCCAGCGGGACTTCCTGCTCCGACTGCGCCGGAAATGGGCGAAACCCCCACCTGATTCTTCGGTGGGGGCTTCGTCGTTGGCGACCCCGACGGGACTCGAACCCGCGACCTCCGCCGTGACAGGGCGGCGCGCTAACCAACTGCGCCACGGGGCCGTGCTGCGGAGCAACCTTAGCCCATCGCGTGCGCGGCGGCCAAATGGGGTCGCCCGTTACGACTCCGA
Source organism: Aeromicrobium sp. (assembly GCF_047607065.1). Taxonomy (GTDB): domain Bacteria; phylum Actinomycetota; class Actinomycetes; order Propionibacteriales; family Nocardioidaceae; genus Aeromicrobium. The sequence continues at coordinate 18,669 of NZ_JASGDU010000034.1, read as the reverse complement.
CAGCCCGATCTTCGCGTGAAGCCGGCGTAGCGGCCCCGGTGCCCACCAGTTCGCCCGCCCCAGCATGGCCATCAGCGACGGCACCAGGATCGCCCGGACGATGGTCGCGTCGATCAGCACGGCCGCCGCCACGCCGATGCCGAGTTCCTTGATGAACACGATCTCGCTGGTGGCGAACGCGCCCAAGGCGATGGCGAACAGCAGCGCGGCCGCCGTGACGATCCGGCCGGTCCGCTGCAGGCCCAGCGCCACCGACTCCCGCTCGCCGGCACCGTGATCGCGGGCCTCTTTGATCCTGGTCAGCAGGAACACCGCGTAGTCGGTCGACAGGCCGAAGACCACCGCGAAGATGAACACCGGCTGCGTCGACTCCAGTGCGCCCGAACTGGTGAAGTCGAGCAGTCCTTCGAGGTTTCCGCGCTGGAAGATCAGCACGAGCAGGCCGAAGGTCGCGCTGATCGTCAGTAGGTTCATCGCCAGCGCCTTGATCGGCAGCACCACCGAGCCGGTCATCAGGAACAGGGTGATGAAGGTCAAGGCACCGAGGATGAGCAGCGCCAGGGGAACTCGTTCTCTGATGGAGTGGAACTGGTCGATCTGATCGGCGGCCGTGCCGCCGACCCAGACGGTGCCGGGGGAGTCCAGTCTGCGGATCTCGTGGACGAGGTCGATCGTAGACTCGTCGAGCGGATCGCCCTCGGTGAGGACGTCGATCTGCCACAGCGTGTCGCCGAGATGGCGCGGAGGGATGACGGTGGCGACCGAGTCGAGTCCGGCGATCCGGTCCGCGAAGGCCTCGGCCTCGTCGCTGTCGCCTGCACCGGCTTCGAGGGCGACCAGCACGGGGGAGGAGTCCGCCTCGGTGAACTCGGTGCGCAGGGTCTCGTCGACGACTCGCGCCGAGGCGTCGGCGGGCAGCACTTGGGAGTCGACGCCGGTGAACTTCACCCCGAGGAACGGCGCGCCGAGGCCGAGCAGCAGCACCGCACCGACGACCGCCGTGGCGACCCGGTAGCGCATGACGAAGGTCGACAGGCGGTACCAGAATCCGCGGTGGTCCGGGCTGGCCTCGGCCTCCTGCGCTCGCTTCCACCGCGCCGGGGCACCGGCGTTGACGCGCTGCTGCAGCACCGCGAACAGCGCGGGCAACACGAGCAGGCTCACCGCGGCCGACACGAGCGCCACGATGGTCACGCCGATGCCCATCGAGTACAGGAAGCGCAGCGGGAACACCAGCAGCGACAGGCCCGCACCGGCGATGGTGACCGCCGAGTACAGCACCGTGCGCCCGGCCGTGGCGACCGTCCGGCGCACGGCCTCGGCCCCCGGCCCGACGCGGTGCAGCTCCTCGCGGAAGCGCGACACCATGAACAGCGAGTAGTCGATGGCCAGGCCCAGCCCGAGGCCGGTGATGAGGTTGAGCGCGAAGACGGAGATCTCCAGCATCTCGTCGACACCGCGCACGATGAGCATGGACGTGACGATGGTCAGCCCGCCGACGAGCAGCGGCAGCGCGGCCGAGGCCGCCGAACGGAACACCAGCAGTGCGACGACGAACAGCAGCGGGAAGGCGATCATCTCGGCGGTCACGAGGTCGCGCTCGACCTGCTCGTTGACCTGCTGGAACGCCACGGCGACGCCGCCGATGGTCAGCCCGTCGATGTCGGCCAGTTCGGTGCGCAGATGTTCGGTGGCGAGGTCGGAGTCGGTCTCGGCGGCGAAGGTCACCGCGTAGAAGGTCTGTGAGCCGTCGGTGGACACGAACGGCGGGCCGGCGTCGGGGCCGCCGGCCACCTGGCCGATGCCGTCCTGACCGTCGAGCACCGCGAGGAGTTCGCGCTGCGCCTGCGTGTCGTCGGTGTCGGTCAGGACGACGATGGACGGCATGGCGTCGAGTCCGCTCGCCTCGGCGACGAGATCGAGGGCGAGCGAGGAGTCCGAACCGGTGTCGGAGAAGGAGTCGGTGTCGGCGTTGAGCAGTCCGGTCACCGGACCGCCGAAGACGGCGGCGATGACGAAGAACAGCCCGGTGACGACGAGGATGCGCTTCGGCCGGGAGGAGGCCAGACGGGAGAGGGCGTCGAACATCAGTACTCCTTGATGACGTCGGCGGGGTCGCCGAAGAGGTCGAGCAGGTCGAGGGCGCCGAGGACGGTGAGCAACATGCCGTCGGCCATGAAGGAGCGGAGCTGGGCGGGGTCGGCACCGCTGAGTTCGGCGACGTCGGCCCAGATCTGCCGGTAGGTGCGCTGGGCGACGTCCTTGATCGCCGGGTCGGAGGCGGCCGCCCAGGTGTGGAGTTGGCAGCGCAGGTCGTTGGCGTCGCCGGCCAGGAACTCCAGGTAGGCCGTCGCCATCGCCTGCAGGGGGCTGACGCCGTCGGGGCGGTTCTCGGCGGCCTCGCGGAAGCCGTCGCGCAGGACGGCGGTGTGGTGCTCGATGGCGGCGGTGATGAGGTCGGTCTTCGTGCCGAACAGGCGGAACAGGTAGGGCTGGGAGATGCCGGCGCGCGCGGCGATGGCCTCGGTGGAGGTGGCGTGCATCCCGGCGCGGCCGTACTCCTCGATGGCGGCTTCGAGCACGGCGATGCGGCGTTCCTCGGCGCTCATGCGGGGTGACATGGACGATAAGTTAGTGATGACTCACAACCATCGTCAAGGCTTCGCCGAAAATGCTGGACAGCGGGCCGGACTTCCGACAGGGTGACGCTCGCGGACAACGACGTCCCGTGAAGGAGGCCGGCGATGGCACTGATCGACACCAACGGCACCAAGGTCTTCGTGCTGGACACCGGCGGCGAGGACAAGCCCGCCATCGTCTTCGGGCACGGACTGCTGTTCAACGGCTGGATGTTCCAGGCCCAGGTCCGGGCGCTGCGCGACCGCTACCGGTGCATCACGATCGACTGGCGCGGCCAGGGCGACAGCCCCGCGGCGGCCTCCGGCGGCTACGACATGGACACGCTCACCGGCGATCTCGTAGGCGTGCTCGATGCGCTCGGCCTGGACCGGGTCCACTACGTCGGGTTGTCGATGGGCGGCTTCGTCGGCATGCGCTTCGCCGCGCGGCACCCCGAGCGCGTGCGCACGCTGACCTTGCTCGACACCAGCGCCGGCCCGGAGGATCCGGAGAAGGTCAGCCGCTATCGGCTGCTCGCGCGGATCTACCGCTGGTTCGGGATCGGCCCGGTGGCGACGAAGGTCGAGCCGATCATGTTCTCCACGGAGTTCATCGGCTCTCCGCGGGGCCGCGCCGTCATCGACGAGTGGATGGGCATTCTCACGAAGGTGCCGCGACCGGGCATGGTGCAGGCGATCTACGGCGTCACCGACCGCGACCCGATCCTGCCGGAGATCGGTGCGATCACCGCGCCGACGCTGGTCGCTGCAGGGGAGCACGATGTGGCGACGCCGGTGGCGAAGGCGCAGGTCATCGCCGCGACGATCCCCGGCGCGCGGCTGGAGATCATCCCCGGCGCGGGACACCTCAGCCCGCTGGAGCAGCCCGAGGTCGTCACCGCCCTGCTCGAAGACCACCTCACCCGGGAGGCGTGATTCCGGTCCCTGAGGTGCGCAGGCCGCCTGCGGCCGGAGCCTCGAAGGGACGCACCTCAGGGAGTGGCTGGCGGCGTGACCACCCACGGCCCGCGCGGGAGCCGCGCCGGGTCGAACTCGGCCAGCCAGTCCGCCGGAGCGGCCCCGGCGAAGCCCAGCGAGTCGCCGATCATGCGCAGCACGTCGATGCCGCGTTCGGACAGGGCGCGCAGCGTGACCGCGCCGTCGCGCTTGGCCAGGCGCTGCCCGCCCGCATTGAGCGCGAGCGGGACGTGCGCGTACGCCGGCACGGGCAGCCCGAGGAGCTGCGCGAGATAGGCCTGGCGGGGCGCGGACGAGAGCAGATCCTCGCCGCGGACCACCTGGTCGACGCCCTGGTGGGCGTCGTCGAGGACGACGGTGAGGTTGTAGGCCGGGGTGCCGTCGCCGCGGCGCAGCACCAGATCGTCCACGTCCGCCTCGACCTCGCCGTGTAGGAGGTCGTTTACGGTCCACGAGGCGACCTCCGCACGCAGCCGGATCGCTGCGGGACGTTCGGTGCGGCGGAGGTCGCGTTCGGTTCGGGACAGGTTTCGGCAGGTGCCGGGGTAGGCGCCCGGCGCACGATGCGGCGCGCTGGGTGCCTCGAGGATCTCACGCCGGGTGCAGAAGCATTCGTAGGTCAGGCCGAGCGAGGTGAGGCGGTCGATTGCCGTGGCGTAGGTCTCTCGGCGGGTGCTCTGATACAGCACAGAGCCATCCCAGTCGAGGCCGAGAGCGGCAAGGTCTTCCACCTGGCGTTCGGCGGCACCGGGTCTCACCCGGTCCAGATCGTCGATGCGCACGGCGAAGTCGCGGCTCGTGCTGCGCGCGAACAGCCAGGCCAGGACGGCCGTGCGCAGGTTGCCCACGTGCAGATCGCCCGAGGGGGACGGGGCGTAGCGGCCGGCGGGCATGGCCCCAGTTTGCCGTGGCGAAGGGAGAAGCTGTTCATCGAGCATCTTGCCGACACCTACAGCCTCGGAGCGCTCCTTGTTTAGAACGTCTGCCAGTAGGCGAACCTCGGTCCCTGAGGTGCGAGCTTGCGAGCCTCGAAGGGACCCACCCGCGGCGGGGCTTCGAGGCTCCGGCCGCAAGCGGCCTACTTACCTCAGCCGGCGGGCCTATCCGCGCACGTTCTCAGGCGACCGTGTCCTCAAGCTCCCCCGAGTGCATCCGGGCGTTCGTGGTCGACGGGGCGAGGGGCTTGCTGATGCGCCCTGGGTTGAACCTGCGGCCAGGGAATGCGAAACGCCCCGCCCACTGCGTGAGTGGACGGGGCGTTTGCTGGTCTCAGATGGCGCGAATCTGCGCGGCCTGAAGGCCCTTCTGGCCCTGCTCGACCTCGAACTCGACCTTCTGGTTCTCGTCGAGCGAGCGGTAGCCCGAGCCGACGATCTGCTTGAAGTGGGCGAAGAGGTCCTCGCCGCCGGCGTCGGGGGCGATGAAGCCGTAGCCCTTTTCGGCGTTGAACCACTTGACGGTTCCGGTAGCCATAATGTTCTCCTTCGGTGGGTGCGCACGCCACCGTGGCGTGCGTCGGGGTCGCGACGCGCATCAACCGATGAAGAAACGAGAAAGACCGCGCTGAACGCGGCCGGTCACACAGCAACACTGGTACAACAAACGCCAAACAACGAGTCCACTGTACACGTCGAGGTGCCGCCTTCGCACACGGCGACGCTGTGCGGCACCTGTGGCGTGTCGCTCGGACGCAAAACGATCCGCAGGCCCTACTCGTTCCGGTCCCTGAGGTGCGCCCTTCGAGGCTCCTCGTTCCTCGTCGCACCTCAGGACCCGCTTGCGAGCCTCGAAGGGCGCAGGGGCCTTCGGGTCGTTGGTACCCCCTACGGGATTCGAACCCGCGCTACCGCCTTGAAAGGGCGGCGTCCTAGGCCGCTAGACGAAGGGGGCGCGGCACCGACCAGCATAACGGGCGTGCTCGGCGGCCGATGCCCCGCTGGCAGGATGGGGGTGTGATCGAGGTCGACGAGGAGCGATTCGTGGCGCTGGCCGAGGCCGCGCTGGCGTCGTTGCCGACGGAACTGGCCGCACTGATGGACAACGTGGCTCTCTTCGTCGAGGACGACGCCCCCGAGGACGAACCCGGCCTCCTCGGCCTGTACGACGGCATCGCCCTGACCGAACGCGACTTCAGCTACGGCGGCGTGCTCCCGGACCGCATCCTCATCTTCCGCCGCCCGACCCTGGCGATCTGCGAGACCGAGGACGACGTCGTCGAGGAGGTCCGCATCACCGTGGTGCACGAGATCGCCCACCACTTCGGCATCGACGACGACCGCCTGCACGAACTCGGCTATGCCTGAGGTCTCCTCGCGTGAATTGCGCCGCGCTGCTGACCGTTTCGTGACGCACGGCGACGGCATCACCACAGTCCACTCCTTCAGCTACGGTGCCCACTACGACCCCGCCAACGTCGGCTTCGGCGCGCTGAGTGCGATCAACGTCGAGCACCTCGCCCCCGGTCGCGGGTACGACGCGCACCGTCACGCCGACGTCGACATCGTGACCTGGGTCGTCGAGGGAGTACTCGCGCACCGCGATACCACCGGGGTGGGCGGCATCATCGGGCCGGGCACCGTGCAGCGGCTCAGCGCCGGAACCGGTGCCGAACACACCGAACGCAACGCCTCGGCGACCGAACCGCTGTGCTTCGTCCAGACCATGCTGCGCTCGACCCATGAGGGCGCACCGGAATACGCGCTGGTCGAGGTGCCCGGCGGTCCCGGTCGGTATCCCGGCGTCTCGGTCCACGCCGCCGCGCGACTGGAGATCATCCGACCGGCCGAACCCGTCGCCGTAGAAATCGGCCGGCGGCTGCTCGTCCACGTGACTCGCGGGACGATCGCGGCCGACGGCGACCCCCTGAACGTCGGCGACGAGTTGCGAGTCGTCGCCACGGGCGGGTCCGTGCTGCTGGTTGGCGGCGGTGAAGCTCTCGTCTGGCACCTGGAATAGCGGTGCCCTCGGGCGGTGGGGTTGTCAGTCGAGGTCGATGACGACGGGGGCATGGTCGCTGGCACCTTTGCCCTTGCGTTCGTCGCGGTCGATCCAGCCCTGCGTGACCCGCGCGGCGAGCGCCGGGGAGCACAGGGCGAAGTCGATCCGCATGCCCTCCTTCTTCGGGAATCGCAGCTGCTGGTAGTCCCAGAAGGTGTAGACGCCGGGGCCGGGGGCGTGCGGGCGGACGACGTCGGCGAACCCGGTCTCGACCACGGCGCGGAAGGCCGCGCGCTCCGGTTCGGACACGTGGGTCTTGCCAGCGAAGGCGGCGATGTCCCACACGTCGTCGTCCTCGGGGGCGATGTTCCAGTCACCGGTCAGGGCGATCTGCGCCTGCGGGTCGGCGGCCAGCCAGGCGTCGCCCGCCGCGCGCAGCCGCGCCAGCCAGTCGAGCTTGTAGGCGTAGTGGTCGTGGTCGAGGTCGCGGCCGTTCGGCACGTACAGGCTCCACACCTGCACCCCGCCGCAGGTGGCCCCGACGGCCCGTGGTTCGAGTACGTCGCCGAACTGCGGCTGGTCGTCGGCGAACTGCCGCTGCACGTCCTCCAGGCCGACGCGGGAGATGACCGCGACGCCGTTCCACTGGTTCAGCCCGACGTGGGCGTACTCGTAGCCGAGCGCGCTCAACGCGAGTCCGGGGAACTGGTCCTCACGGCATTTGGTCTCCTGGATGGCGAGAACGTCGACGTCGTGTCGTTCCAGGAAGGCAACGACACGGTCGATCCGGCTGCGGATGGAGTTGACGTTCCAGGTCGCGATACGCACGCGATGAACCTAGCCGAGGGCCACGAGAGAGACCGATACGGCGGCGGCTGCCAGCCCGGCCGCCTGGCCGCGTCCGATGCGTTCGTGCAGGACGAGCCGGGCCAGCAGGACGGTCGAGGCCGGATACAAGGCGGCGATCACCGAGACGACCGACAGCAGGCCGTGGTGGGTGGCGAGCATGAATGCGGCGGTCGCCGTGAATCCCAGGGGTCCGAGCAGCAGGCCGAGCGCGGCCGGACCCGAGCGCGGCACCCAGGCTTCCCGCAGGAGCATGGCGGTGACGACGATCGCCGCGATGGAGACCGTTTGGCAGATGGCGAGGGGGACGAACCCGGCGTCGTCGGGGATCTGGCCGAGGACCGCGAACAGCACGCCGAAGCCCAGCCCGGCGAGCACCGCGTCGACGAAGCCGCTGGGCGCTCCGGGTTCGGCGTCGAGCAGGGGGCCGTGGGCCTGCGGGTCGGGTCGGGCCACCAGCCAGATCGCCGGGAAGGCGCAGGCGACGCCGATGACGGCGAGGGCCGAGGGCCGGTCGCCCTGGCCGAGGCCGACGGCGAGCGGGACCAGTGCCGAGCCGACGGCCGAGACGGGGGCGACGACGCCCATGCGGCCGCGCGCGAAGCCGCGGTAGAGGAAACCGGTGCCGAAGCCCGACCCGAGTCCGGCGAGGGCGCTGAGGAGCACGTGTTCGCGGGTCGCCTCGCCGGTCACCGCGAGCACGGCCAGCCAGGTGACGGCGGCCGAGGAGCACTGTCCCGCGACGGCGATCTGCCAGGCGCTCACCCGCTGGCCGCGGGAGAACACGCCGCCGAGGAAGTCGCTGACGCCGTAGGTCATCGCGGAGGCGAGGGCAAGGATCACGGCCACCCCGCGACGCTACACGCCGGGCTTCGGAACCTCAGGGCTGGCGGCTGCTGAGAACGCCCGGTCATCGAGGTGCGGGGTGCCCCGCACCCGAGCCGGGTCCTGAGGTGCCGCGACGAAGGAGCGGCCTCGAAGGGCGACATGACCCACCGCCGCAGGCTTCGAGGCTCGCTCGTTCCTCCCGGTTCCTGAGGCGCGAGGAGCTTGCGACGAGCCTCGAAGGGCGCACCTCAGCCAGCCCGAAGGCACCTTTCGTAGGGTGGGGGCATGGCGAGAGGCAAAGGGGGGTGGGGCCGCCGCACCAACGACGCGGTGAACCGCATGGCGGCTCGCGTGGACGACCAGACCGGCAAGGCGGCCGGCCGCGCCGCCCAGGCCATCACTGTCGCGGTCCGCCTCCTACGCATCCCGACCGCGATCCTGCTGGTCGCGCCGTTCCCGTTCCTGGTGGTCATGGCGGCGTCCTCGATCTCGCTGGGCGGGACAGCCGGACTCGTTTTCGGCATCGTCACGGCCCTGCTGACCCTGGTGCCGCTGGCCTTCGGCTGGCGTCGCCGGCAGATCGTCAAGGCCGTCGCCGAACCGGAGGCGCTGGGCACCGAACTCGGCATCATGGTCAACCTCAGCGAGCGCGCCGACGAGACGCGCGGCGTGCTCGAACAGCTCGCCGGCGGCGGTGGCTCGCGGCTGTTCTCCCGGCTGCGCGCGGCCTGGCGCGGCGTCACGCTGCCGGGACACTGGATCGAGGGCGTCGGCGACCTGCCGAACGCGCGCCATTTCGCGCCGCCGCGCATCGGCATCACCGTCTCGTTGACCATCGCGACCCTCTGGGTCGTGCTGATCTCGGTCGTGGGCGCGGTGCTCCTGGCTATCGCGGCCCTCGCCCGCGCCCTGTGACGCAGAGTGCATGACCGGCTGACAAGTGTGACGTAGGCCGCATAGGCTGCCGCCATGAACCTTCCTTCGCTCGTCGCACTGCCCGTGCGTGTCACCGTGGCCGCTACTCGCACCACCCTCGCGCTCGGACATTTCGTCTCTCCGCAGGGTCCGCTCCTGCGCGACGGCGGGTATGCCCAGCAGTTGGCGAAAATCTTCTCCGAAGGCGGCCTCCTCGATCAGCTCGGCAAGATCCTCGAAGACGAGCACGGTCCCATCGGCCTGGCGTACACGCTGGCCGAGCTGACCCGTGAGGACCGGCCCATCGGCAAGGCGCTCGCCCGCGACGGCCTGCTCGACCGCATGGCCTCCGAGGATGGGCCGTTCGTGCGTCTGCTGGAGGCCGGTGGCCCGCTCGACCGGGCGCTGGCCGAGGACGGCGGCATCTATCGCTTTCTCGCGCCGGGTGGTCCGTTCGACCGGTTGCTCGCGCCGGGTGGTCCCCTGGAGCGCATGGTGGAGCCAGGTGGCCCGCTCGACCGCCTGGTGGAGGTGGGCGGCCCCATCGACCGGCTGGTCGCCGAGGGAGGCACGCTCGACCGGCTGCTCGAACCCGACGGGTCGCTGGACCGGATCCTCGCGCCCGGCGGCCTGCTGGAGCAGCTGCTGGAGGAGGAGGGAATCCTGGAGAGTCTGTTGCAGCCCGGCGGCACCCTGGACAAGCTCGTCGGGCTCGGCGGCATCTTCGAGGAGCTGGTGCCGCGCATGCGTATGCTCGGTGACGCGATCCCCGAGTTGAACGACGCCGTGTCGGTGCTCAGCGGGGCGGTCGAACCGCTCAGCACGCTCGCCGGACGCCTTCCCGGCGCGCGCCGCCGCAGTCACCTGCCGGCCGCCGCGATCTCCTCGGCTCCGCCCGCCCTCGACGAATAGGTTCGGCGGGAGAGGGATTCCGCCAGTAGGCGGACCCGGTCATTGAGGTGCGAGCTTGCGAGCCTCGAAATGACCCACCACTGCTGGCTTCGAGGCTCCGGCCGCAAGCGGCCTACGCACCTCAGCCAGCGGATCCATCCGCCCACCTTCTCAGTCCCTTGACTCAGACGACGAGGGTGGGGTGCAGGCGGGTGATGGTGACGCGCTGGTGCCGCTTGGCCGCCACCATCGTCAGGACCAGCGCCAGCAGCCCGAAGCAGGCCAGCGCGAAGACGTCCTGGCCGACCCCCGCCGTCCCGCCGGCCGTCGCCGCGCGTAGCCCGTGGACCGCGTAGGTCATCGGCAACAGATGGTGAAGCACCGTGAACAGCCCCGGTGAGGTCTCGATGGGATAGGTCCCTCCCGAAGAGGCCAGCTGCAGGCAGACGAAGGCGATGGCGAGGAAGCGCCCGGCCCCGCCGAACCACGCGATGAGCGTCTGGTTGATGGCCACGAACACCAAGGCGGTCAGCGTGCCGAGACCGAGCATCAACCAGGGCTGCGCCGCGTCGACGCCGACGACCCACAGCAGTACCGCCGTCAGCAGGGCCACCTGGAGTAGCGCGACGGCCGTACCGGGGAAGAACCCGGCCAAGGCGGCCCGGACGCAGCCGGTGGTCGAGGCGACCGCGCGCGGCGACAGAGGCCGCAGCAGCAGGTAGACCGACATGGCCCCGACCCACAGTGCCAGCGCCATGAAGTACGGTGCCAGGCCGTCGCCGTAGGTCCCGACCGCGTTGAGGCGCTCGGCGGACTCCTTCACCGGGGTCGCGGCGACCTCCGAGAGCCGTTCGCGCTCGTCGCCTGTGTAGCCGGGAACCTGGTCGCTGCCGTCGCGCAGGGCGTCGGCGAGCGAAACGGTCCCGCCGGTCAGCTGCCCCGCGCCGTCGGCGAGTCGCCGTGCCCCGTCGGCGGCCTGCGCGGTGCCGCTGCTCAACTGGGCGGCTCCGGTGTGCAGCGCGGCGGCCCCGTCGGCCGCCTGGCCGATGCCAGCGACGAGCGCCGGCACCCGGTCGGCCAGGGTGCGGTTGCCGTCGGCCACCTGCCCCGCGCCGTCGGCGAGTGCCTGGGCCTGCTGGCTCGCCTGTCCGGCCTGGATGGTGATGTCGCCGAGACCGGCGCGTGCGGACGCGGCTTGGTCGGCGGCCGCGTCCAACGGCGTGCAGTCGGCCGTGCCCGCGTCGCGGCACTGCTGGGCCAGATCGCGCAGGGTCGTCTCCAGGGTGGCCAGTGACTGCTCGGCCTGGCCGGTGTTGCCGGTGATCGTCGTGGTGACTTGCTGGACCAGGGCGTTGATCTGCGCCGTCCCGTCGGCGACCTGCTGGGCACCGTCGGCGAGTTGGCGGGTGTCGGTGGTGAGCGTCGAAGTGCCCGAGCGCAGTTGGTCGAGTCCGTTCGAGAGTTGTCCGGACCCGGTATCGAGCCGCCGCGCTCCGTCGGCGAGCTGCGCGGTCCCCGTGGCCAGCTGCGTCGCGCCGTCGGCGAGTGCCTGGGCACCGCCGGCCAACTGCCCCGCCCCGTCGGCGGCCTGCGACAGCGAGGCCTTGATGTCGCTGAAACCGAGGTAGAGGTGGTCGAGATAGGTCTCGGTGACCTGGGCGTTGAGCGCCGCGCTCGCCGCAGCCAGGATGCGGTCGGCGATCTGCCCGTTGACGAAGTTCACTGCGTCGTTGGTGCGCAGGTCCAGACGCCCCTGCACGGCCTCGGACGGGTCGCCGGCGGTGGAGGTGGCTGCGGTCGACAGGTTCTCCGGGATCGTCAGGACGGCCTTGTAGCTGCCGTCGGCCAGGCCGGCCTCGGCGTCGGCGGCATCGGTCAGCACCCAGTCGTAGTTGTTCGGCGCGTCCGACTCGACCAGGTTGGCCGCCAGCAGCCGGCCGACCGCGACCGGCTGGGTCTGGCCGTCGGGGCCGGTGACCTCGATCACCTGGTCGTGATTGACCACGGCGGCCTGGATGTGGTCGAGGCGGCCGATGGGGTCGGCGTTGGCCCACACGTACAGCGCGCCGTACAGCAGCGGCACGATCGATACCGCGACGAGCGCGACGCGGGTGAGGCGGCTGCGCTGGAAGCGCGCGATCTCGTACCAGGGCAGCGGGGGTGAAGGGATCATCAGAGCATCAACTCATCGAGGGTGCGGCGGGTGTTGATTTCGACCAGGTGAATGTGCGGTCCGGGCGGCGGGGCGGTCTCGGGCGACTTCACGCTGGCGACCAGGGCGGTGGAGCCTCCGGCGAGCAGATGGCGCAGCGTGGCCCACAGCAGCGCCAGGTCCGCCGGGGAGCGCAGGCGGTCGGCGTCGTCGAGCACCAGCAGCTCCGGATCGGAGACGAGCGCGAGCACGACGCCGAGACAGGTGCGTTCCAGCCGGCTCAGCGACGACACGAGCCGGGTGCCCTCGATCTCGGCGAAGGGAATCCCGGCCTCGGTGTGGGCGGCCTCCAGGGCCAGGTTGAGCCGGTGCCGCACGGGCGCGACCTTGGCGCGCGAGACCCACAGCCCGAAGGTGCGGATCGACAGCCGTTCGGCGATGTGCTGGTCGACGGTGAGGTTGTCGTCGAGGTCGTTGACGCCGCGTATCTCGCCCAGCGCGGCCGCCTTGCGCACCGCGCCGGACTCGTGCGGGAGCAGATGCCCGGCGACGCGCAGCCGCCCCGCAGTGAAGGCCATGCGCCCGGCGAGGGTCAGCAGCAGCGCGGTCTTGCCCGAGCCGTCCGGGCCGTGGACGATGAGCCAGTCGCCGCGCGGGAGGGAGGCCGCCACGTCGTTGTAGACCAGGCCCTCGGAGGTCTGGAGTGTGAGGCCCGCCGCCGTCAGCGCGTCGCCGGTGTGTCCGGGGGGCCACGATTCCAAGGCGATCCGCTCGTACAGTGCTTCGCCTTCGGCGTCCACGTGCGGCAGCCGCCGGGCGAGGAAGCCGGGCATCGACCAGGCGCGGTGCCCGGCGAACTTCATCACCGCAGGCGCGAAGAACATGCGGACGAGAAAGGCGTCGGCGAAGACGCCCACGGCCAGGGCGAAGGCGATGGGCCTGATGTTCGCGTCGCCGTCAGGGACGAAGGCCGCGAACACCGCGAGCATGATGACCGCCGCGGCGGTGACGACCCGTGAACTGCCCACGAAGCCGTCGACGATGGCCCGGTCGGCGTCGCGGGTGCGCCCGTACTCCTCTTTCATGCGGGCCATGAGGAAGACCTCGTAGTCCATCGACAGGCCGAACAGCACGGCCATCAGCAGGATCGGCAGGAAGCTGATGAGCGGTCCGGGCTGGTCGAGGTGGACGAGGCCGCCGAGCCAGCCCCACTGGAACACCGCGACGACCGCGCCGAAGGACGCTCCGGTGGACAGCAGGAAGCCGAGGGTCGCCTTGAGCGGCACGAGCACCGACCGGAACACGATCATCAGCAGCAGGAGCGACAGCCCCATGACGACGATGCCGAACGGCAGCAGCGCGCTGCGGAGCCGTTCGGATACGTCGATGCCGGCTGCGGTGTACCCGGTAACGGCGACGTCGATGCCGTATTCGTCCTCCCACTGCGGTGCGGCGTCGCGGATGGTGTGGACGAGTTCGGCGGTGCGCGCGTCGCGCGGGCCGGTCTCGGGCAGTACCTGGATCACTGCGGTGTCGGCCGTGGCGTTGGGGGTGGCCAGGCCGATGGCCTGCACGCCGGGGATCGTGCTCAGGTCACGCTCGAGGGCGTCGACGACGCCGAGGGGATCGGTGGTGCCGATGATGTTCATCGTCACGAGCAGCGGCCCGTTGTAGCCGGGGCCGAACTCGCGCTCGACGAGGTCATAGGAGACGCGGGCGGCCGAATCGGGTGGCTCGGTGCCGTTGTCGGGCAGTGCGAGCTGGAGGTCCTTGGCCGGGATGGCGGCGATGGCCAGGCCGACGACGATGAGGACGATGGACAGGGCCGGGAAGCGGGTGGTCAGCGCGACCCAGCGGCGCGAGAACGATCCCGGCGGCCGTTCGCCGTCGGCGGGCCGCAGCCGTTCGCCGGCCAGCGCCAGCGCGGCGGGCAGCAGGGTGACCGCGACGACGACCGACACGGCCACGGCGAGCGAGCCGATGACGCCCATGACGGTGAGGAACGGGATGCGGGCCACGGCCAGGCCGAGGAGCGCGATCATCACGGTGGCCCCGGCGAAGACGACGGCCGATCCGGCGGTCGCCACGGCGCGGGCGGCGGCCTCCTCGGCGGCGACGCCTTCGGCGAGCAGTTCGCGGTACCGCGACACGATGAACAGGGCGTAGTCGATGCCGACGGCCAGGCCGATCATCAGCGCCAGCAGCGGCGAGGTGGAGGAGATGGTGAGGAATCCGGTGGCGATCCAGGTCAGTTCCAGGGCCACGGCCACGCCGACGAGGGCGGTGCCGATGGACATGACCGCCGCGCTCGCCGAACGGAACATCCAGTACAGGACGGTGAAGGCGACCACGACGCCGACGACCTCGACGATCGACAGCTTCGGTCCGCTGCTGGCGAAGGCGTCGCCGCCGAAGGCCACCGTGTACCCGGCATCGGCCAGGGGGTCGGCGGTGGCGAGGAGGTCGTCCTTGAGGCCGGCGGTGACGTCCTCGTAGCCGCCAGCCAGCTGCACCTGCACCTGGGCGGCGCTGTCGTCGCCGGAGATCGCGATGTCCTCGAGCATCCCGAAGGGCGAGGAAGCCTCGCGGACGCCGTCGACGGCGTCGATGCGCGCGACGGTCTGCTCGATGAGGCCGCGCGCCGCCGCGTCGTGGATGGTGGTGCCGTCCGGTGCGACGATGACGAGGTAGGCCGAGACGCCGGAGATCTCCGGAAAGGTGCGTTCCAGGCTGTCGAAGGCCTCCTGGGCCTGCGATCCGGGGATCGTGAACTCGTTGCGGGTGCCGTCGCCCAGGGTGGCTGCGGCCCCGCCGGCGACGAGGATCAGTGCGATCCAGGCCAGGATGACCCGCGTGCTGTGGCGGAAGGCCCAGCGGCCGAGCTGGTACAGGAACGTCGACATGACTTCACGATACACAAATGTATCCAGTGCGTAAATGTATTCTTCTGTCGTGGCCGACTCTCCCGCACCGCTTCAGGCTGAGCCGACCCGTCGTCATCGGTCGGTGACGCGCGGCCGGTTGCTCGACGCCGCCCGCGACCTCCTCGCCCGCGAAGGACTCAAGGGCATCACCGTCGCCCGGCTGTGCGCGGAGGCCGGCTTCACGAGGGGGGCCTTCTACTCCAACTTCGACTCGATGGACGCCCTGGTACGCGCGCTGGTGGACCGCGAGCGCGAGCGCATGCTGGCACTGGTGCGCGAGGCCGCCGACCCGTCGGTCTTCGCCGGGCTGGAGCCGGCCGAGGCCGCTGCGGCGGTGCTGGAGCGGTTCGCCCTGCTGCAGCCGCCGGACCGCGAGTGGTTCCTGCTGCACCTGGAGTTCGAGATGCGCGGCCTGCGCGGGGACCTGGGCGGTGAGGAGTTCGTCGAGTGGTGGCACCGGATCGTCGACGGCATCGCGGAGGTGGTCGAGGCCGCGCTCGATCTCACCGGGCTGCGCCTCGTGGTCGAGAGCCGCGAGGCGGTGCTCATCCTCATGGGCACCTGGGACGCGCTGGTGCTCAGCTCGCTCGTCGAGGAGCGCGACTTCGACCTCGACCTGCTGCGCCGCACCCTCCCGCGCATCCTCGTCTCCCTCACCGAACCGCTCTGACGCCCCGGTCGTTGAGGTGCGCCCTTCGAGGCCGCTCGTCCCTCGCGGCACCTCAGGACCCGCTTGTGCGGTCATCCGGTCATTGAGGTGCGAGCGCAGCACACCTCGAAATGACCCTGCGGCCTACGCACCTCAGGGACCTGCTCGGGGGATACGCTCAGGTCTCATGACGGAGGTCACGCCCACACCGTTTTGCACCTACGCCGAGTTCGGCGAGGCGTTCTTCCGCGCCGCCGTGACCCCCGAGCGCATCCTGGACGCCATCGGCGCACTTGCGGGCCAGCCCATCGAGTTCGGTCCCAAGGGCGTCGGTCCGGGGCGGGTCGCGCAGGTGACCGCTCATGGGCAGGTCGGCCGCCCCGCCATCCGCTCGGTCGCCAACGACGAGGTCGTCTACAAGGTCATGCTGCCGGTGAGCCTGGACTTCGAGCTGAACCTGCAGCTGGACCGGCATCGCTTCCACGGCGACCTGGTCGTACCGCTCACGGTGCATGCGCGGGCCACCGACGACCTGCGCATCGTCATCGACATCACCCCGCCGGCCGCGCGCGACATCCGGCTCAACCTCAAGGCCGACGGGCTGCGCGCGAGCGTGGTGCAGAAGGCCGCCGGGGTCGACGCCGAGGTCAGGCGGTTCGTGGCGAAGTTCGTGGCGCGCGAGGTCGACAGCCCCGATGTCGCTGCCGCGCGCGAAGTCGATGTGCGGACCAGCATCGATGCCGCCTGGCGGAGCATGTCGCGCTGAAGGATGCGTAATGCCGAGGGCGACCCGCTATTGCCCACGGTGAGCGGGATGCCCCCGCCGGTGAGATCGGTCACCATCGGGGTGATTTCGAGGGTGAATTGTCTGCGCCTGGTCTGAGGGCGCGCGAAAGGGAGGTATCCTGGGGCGTCTAAGTTGTTTGAGTGCCTCGGCTCAGGTGCGTGTGGTAGGAGATGTCGTGAAGAGACTGTCCCCGGTAATACTCAGCGGTGCGCTGGTCGCGGCCTCGGTCGTCGTCGTCCCGTTGCTCGCCGCCGCGCCAGCGTCGGCCGTCGCGGGTACGCCCGGTGAACCCCAAGACGGTGTGACGGTCTTCCACGAAGACTTCGAGGGCGTCCCCCCCCTGTCCGATGAGGTCAGTAACTCCGATGCGGTGGCGCTCGTCGGCGGGTTCACCGGCGTCGACGGCAATACCTACACGGCCGATGAGTTCTGGGCCACGACATCCGCCTTCAACGGGATCGTCCTGTCGCCGTACACGCCGAACTCAACCCTGATTGCCCTCGGCGTCACGCAATCCAGCGCGCGTAATGGCCTGCGTACAGCGGCCGCTCAGCTGGGCGCGTTGAACGGAACCGGTTCGCTCAATCACGTGGTGTCGGCCTATACGGGCGGGAGTGGCGATGACAACCTCGTGGAATTCGCCACCAATGCCCCGGTGCAGACCGCTACCTCCCTCAGCAACCGGTTCCTCACCTTCTCGGTGAACGTCTCGGCGGTGAACTGCACGGTCAGTGGCGTCGACCGCAGGCCGCAGTTGAACTTCTACTTCGACGACGACAACGGCTTGACGGCCGGTGTAGGCGACGACCCCATCTCGCTCAACGCCTCCCCGGTCACGCCGTGTGGTGCCTCCGAGTACGTTGCCCCCGACCCGGTGCTGTGGACCGACTCGGACAATCCCTACATCGTGTTGCGCAACGCCAACGGCAACGGCATCGGCAACGACCATGCTTTCGACGACATCCAGAT
The DNA here is from genome assembly GCF_047607065.1 of Aeromicrobium sp. Lineage (GTDB taxonomy): Bacteria > Actinomycetota > Actinomycetes > Propionibacteriales > Nocardioidaceae > Aeromicrobium. The sequence continues at coordinate 1,175 of NZ_JASGDU010000034.1, read as the reverse complement.
GCTCGACGTCTCGCCGCAGCTCGACAAAGAGTTCGTGCCGGTGACAGCTGATGCGGGTGGTACGGCACGGGTGCGCTTCACCGTGACCAATACCACCGAACTTGGCGCGAAGAACGGCTGGGCGTTCACCGACTCCCTGCCGCTGCCGGTGGCTGATGATCCGAACGTGTCGACGGCGTGCTACGACGCGAATGGTCTGATTGATTCGGTTGCTCCGATCACGTCGTCGCTTACTGCCGGTGAGTCGTCGGTGTCTTTCACGGGGAATCTGGCTAGTCAGGTGACGTACTGCACGATGGAGTTCGACGTGCAGGTTCCCGACGACGCCGGCCTGGATGATGAGTGGACGAATGCTCCGGATGATTTGTCTGATGTGGTGGGTTTGAACCTGCCCGCCGAGGCGACTCTTGAGGTCGGTGACCCGCTGTTCGGCGGTTGCTCGAACCTCGTCACCTTCGATACCGAAGAAGAGAGTGAGACCTGGCGTCGTGCGACGGTCGACCAGGACGGCGTGACGATCAACATCGCTGAGCAGCCGGTGGAGTGGGTGGAAGACGAGGGCAACCCGGCTCCGTCGATCTACAGTCCCGATCTGCAGGGCGGCACCTGGACGGAGGTGTGGACGCCGGATTTCGCGTCGAATGGTTATAGCAGCGATTTTTCGTTCATGGATGATCCCAGCGAGATTCTGCAGTTCGACTACCTGAATGACACGGGTATCGGCTTCAATATTTACGTCTCGATTGTCGGTGCCAATGATGAGCGTTACTGGTACAACTTCCGTGACCAGATCGTCGACTCGACGGCTTGGAACCGGGTGCGGGTGCCGATGGACCCGAGCCTGTGGCACACGGGAGTGGTCTCGGGTACGGGTGTCGATATGAGTTCATCGGCTCCGTCGGCTGAGGAGTTCAGCGCGGTTCTGGCTGACGTGGATCGGTTCGTGATCTCGGTGGAGGGCCGCTCCGGCAGCGACCAGACCTGGATCGATAACTTCGGTCAGCCGTGTGATGATCTTGGTGATGCGCCGTCGACGTACGGGACGAGCTGGGATGGTGAGAACGGTGCCAGCCACCGGATTGTCGACCTCGACGAGGACAGCAACACCTCTGATTTGATGCTCGGTTCGCTTGTCGATGATGAGGCTGATGGCACGGCTGCGGCTTCTGGTGATC
>NZ_JASGDU010000033.1:0-5437 GCF_047607065.1 Aeromicrobium sp. | reverse complement strand
TTCGAGGCTCGTCGCAAGCTCCTCGCACCTCAGGACCCGGCTCGCAAGCTCGCACCTCAATGACCGGGTTCCGCCTATCTGCGGAATCACTGAGTCCCGCTGGTCGGTGAGTCGGCCCCTGAGGTGCGAGGCCGCTCGCGGCCGAGCCTCGAAGGGCAAAGCCTGCCGTGGTGGGTCATTTCGAGGCTCCGCTCGTTCCTCGCTCCGCACCTCAATGACCGGATTACCTCATCTGCGGGCGGTCCTTACGCGCTGAGGGACATCGGACCGTAGACCTCGGTGTCGCCGTCGAGCAGGCGCACCTGGGCGACGCCCTCCTCGACCAGATCCGGATAAGCCTCGCCGATCCAGGTCTCGGCGTCACCACGCGACGGGAACGGGGTCGACGCGCCGACCAGGTTGCCGTCGGCGTCTTCATAGGTCCAGGTCCAGGTCATGTCAGTTCCTCAGGCTTCGCGGGTCGACGGGGTGACGAACGGCGGCTTGGTCACGGTAAAGGCTTCCGAACGCTTGCGCACATCGACGGTGACCGCATCGCCGTCGGCCACGCCGGGGTCGAGCAGGGCCAGGCCGATGCCCTGGCGCAGGGTCGGTGAGAACGTGCCGGAGGTGATCTCGCCGATGATCGCGCCGGAGGCATCGCGCACGGTCATGCCGGGCCTCGGAATGCCGCGGCCATCGGCCCGCAGGCCGCGCAGGGTGCGGACGGTCTTGGCCGCCTTCTGCTCCTCCAGGGCCACCTTGCCCCAGAACTCCGGCTTGGCCCAGCCGACCGCCCATGCGGCGCGCGCCATAACCGGGCTGATCTGGTCGGACAGTTCGTGGCCGTGCAGCGGGTAGCCCATCTCGGTGCGCAACGTGTCGCGCGCGCCGAGTCCGCAGGGGACGATCCCGTGCGGCTCGCCCGCAGCCATGACCGCATCCCACACCGCGCCGGCCGACGCGGCGGGCACGACCAGCTCGTAGCCGCGCTCCCCGGTGTATCCGGTGCGGCAGACCGTGAACTCATGGCCGTCGACCGCGCCGGTGGTGAACGACATGTAATCGTGGTCGACCGGCAGGCCCAAGCCGGTGAGCACCTCGTCGCTGCGGGTGCCCTGCACGGCGATCACGGCGAAGTCACGGTGCTGGTCGATCACCTCGATGTCTGCGGGAGCAGCCTGCGCGAGCCGGGCGACGACGGCTGCGGTGTTCGCGGCGTTCGGGATGAGAAACACCTCGTCGTCGCCGCGCAGGTAGACGATGAGGTCGTCGACGGTGCCGCCGTCGGCGTCGCAGCACAGCGTGTACTGCGCCTGGCCGGGCGCGATCCGGCCGAGGTCGTTGGTCAGGCAGGAGTTGACGAACTCCGCCGCCCCCGCACCGCGCACCAGCGCCTTGCCGAGGTGGCTGACGTCGAACACGCCGACCCCGCCTCGGACTGCGGTGTGCTCGCTGACGACGCCGCTGTATTCCAGCGGCATGTCCCAGCCGCCGAACTCGGCGAACTTGGCACCGAGGACGACGTGGCGGTCGTGCAGGGGCGAACGCAGCAGATCCATGCGGCTCAACCTACTCGCGACCCGCGCTACCGTTTCCTCATGGCTGCCCCCCATCGCCCCGACCTGCCCAGCGTCACCGTGAGCACCGCCCAGCCGCTCACCGCCAAAGCCGAGGTCCTCGTGCTCGGCATCCGCAGCGAGGATGATCGAGACGGCCTGGCCGATGTCCTCGACCTGCTCGGTTTCACCGGCAAGACCGACGAAGTCGTGGTGTTCCCGGCCGGCGAGCGCGCCCAGGCCGACGTGATCGTCGCGGTCGCGCTACCGGCCGAGCCGAGCGCCGCAGACCTGCGCGCCGCCGCCGCCCGAGGCGTGCGGCGGGTGCCGGAGGGTCGTTCGGTGGCCGTCGCACTGCATCCGGCGAGCATCGACGAGACCGTGGCCGTGGCCGAGGGCGTGCGGCTCGGCCGATACCGCTATACCGCCTACAAGACCGCGCCCTCGACCGGCAACCCTCCGGCCGAACACGTGGTGCTCAGTTCCTTCGCCCGCCAGGCGTCGGCGGCGCGGGCCGTCGAGGAGTCGGTCATCGTCACCGACGCCGTCGCACAGGCCCGCGACTGGGTCAACACCCCGCCGGGCGACCTGCGTCCGCCGGCGTTCGCCGAGGCCATCGAGTCCTACGCCGCCGACGACGTCAAGGTCCAGATCTGGGACGAGAAGCGCCTGGCGAAGGAGAACTGCGGCGGCATCCTCGGGGTCGGCCGCGGCTCGGAGGCCCCGCCGCGACTGGTCACCCTCACCTACAACCCCAAAGATGCCGGAGCGCACCTCGCCCTGGTCGGCAAGGGCATCACCTTCGATTCGGGCGGCCTGTCGATCAAGACCGGCACCGGCATGTCGACGATGAAGATCGACATGGCCGGCGCGGCGGCGGTCGTGGCGGCCACGCTGGCCATCGCACGGCTCGGCCTGCCGATCAAGGTCACCGCCTTCGCCTGCCTGGCCGAGAACATGCCGAGCGGTGCCGCAACCCGGCCCGGCGACGTGCTGACCATGCGCAGCGGCAAGACCGTCGAGGTGCTCAACACCGACGCCGAGGGCCGGCTGGTCCTGGGTGACGGTCTCGCGCTGGCCGCCGAGGCCGAACCGGATCTCATCGTCGACGTCGCCACCTTGACCGGGGCCTGCATGGTGGCCCTCGGGGAGCGGACCAGCGGCATCTTCGGCGCGCCCTCAGAGACCGTCGACCGACTGATCGAGGCAGCGGGCACCGTCGGCGAGCCGATGTGGCCGCTGCCGATCCCGTCCGAGATCGGCGCTGCGGTGACCACCTCGAAGGTCGCCGACCTGCGTCAGCACAACCCCAAGCCGTACGGCGGCGCGCTGTTCGCCGCCGCGTTCCTACGCGAGTTCGTCGGCCAGACGCCGTGGGCGCACCTAGACATCGCCGGCCCGTCGTTCAACGACGGTGCCGCCTACGGCGAGGTTCCCAACGGCGGCACGGGCGTCGCCGTCCGCACCCTCGTCCAGCTCGCCCGCGACCTCACCGCCTGACGCGGCGCGCTCGTTTCTCGCGGGTCCTGAGGTGCCCCGACGAAGGAGGGGCCTCGAAGGACGAAGCCTGCGGTGGGGGTCATTTCGACGCTCGCAAGCTCGCGCCTCAATGACCGGGATGGCACCCGGCGCGACCGAATCAATCCACGCCGAGGACGCGGGCGGCCTTCTCGACCTTGTCCCACGCCTCGCGGCTGCCCGTGCGGTCCGGGTGCGCCTTGGCGCGCGCCTGACGCAGCAACAGGGCGAGATCGGCGGGTGTGTGGCCGTCCGGCAGCGGATCGGCTCCGGCGATGACCTCCAGCGTCATCAGGGCAGCCTGCTCGGCCGATGACAGGGCCGAGGAGGCCGCCGGCGTGATCGTCGGGCGCGCCGACGGCCGCGAACGCTGACGCTGGTCATAGTCACGCATACGCTGCGGATAACCGACCCGATTGGTGTCGTAGACCGGGATCTCCAGCTTGCGGGCCAGGTCCACAGCCGCCTGCGGCGAGGCCACCCGCCGCCGCGTCCACTCCCCGTCGCCGGCGATCAGCAGCAGCGTCGTCTGGGTGACCGAGGTCGCCGGCTCGACGAACGCCTCCACCCCGCGCCGCGACCGGGCGAACTCGGTCAGATGATCGAGGTCCGCACGACTCGCATGACGGTCCGAAACGGCCGCACCCGAAGCCGTGCGAGACGTCTTGCGCCGGTTCCACCAAGCCATGACGAACAGTGTGCCGGATCGGGCCGTTCATTGTGACTGCGGTTAGGTCCGCCCCCGTGCTCAGGCTCACCCCCCGAGTGCAAAGATGGCTGCGGGTGAGAATCTCACCACTTCTCGACGACGCTCAACGGAGGACATCGTGGCGGACGCCCCGAACGGCCCTGGCACCTACGACATCGTGATCCTCGGCGGGGGCAGCGGCGGTTATGCCTGCGCGCTGCGCGCCAGTCAGCTCGGCTTCTCGGTGGCGCTGATCGAGAAGGGCAAGCTCGGCGGCACCTGCCTGCACAACGGCTGCATCCCGACCAAGGCCCTGCTGCACGCCGCCGAGGTCGCCGACGAGGTGCGTCACGGTGCGAGCATCGGCGTCAACGCCAGCCTCGACAGCATTGACATGAACGGCGTCAACGCCTTCAAGTCCGGCGTCATCGACCGCCTCTACAAGGGCCTGCAGGGCCTCATCAAGTCCGCCGGCATCACCGTCGTCGAGGGCGAGGGCAAGCTCGTGTCGGCCTCGCCGGGCGGCGGCGGCACGGTCGAGGTCGACGGCGAGCAGTACACCGGCACGAACGTCGTCCTCGCCACCGGCTCGCAGGCCCGCACCCTCGGCCTGGAGATCGGCGGCCGCGTCGTCACCAGCGACGAGGCCCTGACGATGAGCGAGATCCCCGAGCGCGTCGTCATCATCGGCGGCAGCGTCATCGGCGTGGAGTTCGCGAGCGTCTGGAAGTCCTTCGGTGCCGACGTCACGATCATCGAGGGCCTGCCGTCGCTGGTTCCGCTGGAGGATCCGGCCCTCAGCAAGCAGCTGGAGCGGGCCTTCCGCAAGCGCAAGATCGCCTTCAAGACCGGCGTGAAGTTCTCCAAGGTCGAGCAGACCGCGAGCGCTGCGGTGGTCACGCTGGAGAACGGCGAGTCCATCGAGACCGACCTGGTACTCGTGGCGGTCGGCCGCGGCCCGCGCGGCGAGGGCATGGGCTTCAAGGAGGCCGGCGTCACGGTCGACCGGGGCTGGGTGCCCACCGACGAGCGCCTGCACACGAACTTGCCCGGCATCTACGCGGTCGGCGACCTCGTGCCGGGCCTGCAACTCGCACACCGCGGTTTCGCGCACGGCATCTTCGTCGCCGAGGAGATCGCCGGTCTCAACCCGCAGCCGGTCGTCGACTCGGGCATCCCGCGTGTCACCTACTGCGAGCCGGAGTTGGCCAGCGTCGGCATCACCGAGCCGCAGGCCAAGGAGCGCTTCGGTGCCGAGAACGTCGAGGTCGTCGAGTACAACCTGGGCGGCAACGGCAAGAGCCAGATCCTGGCCACCGCCGGCACCGTCAAACTGGTGCGTGAGAAGGATGGCCCCATCGTGGGCGTCCACATGATCGGCACCCGGCTGGGCGAGCAGGTCGGCGAAGCCTCCCTGATCGTCAACTGGGAGGCCTACCCCGAGGATGTCGCCCAGTTCATCCACGCCCATCCGACCCAGAACGAAGCCCTCGGCGAGGCCGCACTGGCCTTGGCCGGTAAGCCCCTCCACTCGCACGCCTGAAGGACGTCACTATGGCCACCGAAGTCACCCTTCCTGCCCTCGGCGAGAGCGTCACCGAGGGAACCGTCACCCAATGGCTCAAAGCCGTCGGTGACACCATCGCCGTCGACGAACCCCTCCTGGAGATCTCCACCGACAAGGTCGACACCG
>NZ_JASGDU010000032.1:0-31462 GCF_047607065.1 Aeromicrobium sp. | reverse complement strand
CTCGGACGCGGGCCGGGAGTCGGCGCGGCGGGGGCCTGCTCAGCCGCAGGAGCCTCGGCGGCCTCGGCCGCAGGGGCGGCCGGCGCAGCATCGGCGGCAGCCTTCTTGGCCGGGGCCTTCTTTTTGGCACCCTGCGCCCGCAGGGCGTCGCCGTGCTCCTCCTTGAGGCGGCGCACGACCGGCGCTTCCACCGACGAGGATGCCGACTTCACGTATTCACCCATGTCCTTCAACGTGGACAGGATGACTTTGCTCTCCACACCGAGCTCGCGCGCGAGCTCGTGGACTCTGACAGCCACTGTTCTCCTTCATGGGGCCTGATCGCTCCCATGTAAGGAGGAATCAGACCGGATTGACGTACAAGATCATCGGAACGTACTCATCGAGTGCTCATGAGCTGAGTGCTCCGCTTCCGGTCGGTGCGAGGCACGGCCTCGCAGATGGGTTAGGTGGTGGGTTCGGGTCCGGGCAGGCCGTCGAGCAGGTGCAGGTCGAGTGCCCCGGAAACCCGGAGCGCCCGGCCGAACGCCGCGCGACGTCTCGCCTGGTCCACACACGCCGGATCGGGGTGCAGGTAGGCACCTCGGCCCGGCAAGCGACGACGCGGATCGGGCGTGACCACCGTAAGGGTGTCGGCCTGCACCGCGACGAGACGAACCAGGGTGGTCTGAGCCGCACGCTTTCGGCATCCGATGCACGTACGCCAGACCGTCCTCGATTCTACCCCGCGCGCGATGGCGATGCCTCCCCCGGTGCCGTGTCCGGCCGGATGTCGATGCGCCAACCGGTCAGTTTGGCGGCCAGGCGGGCGTTCTGGCCCTCCTTGCCGATAGCCAGGGACAGCTGGAAGTCTGGCACCACGACGCGCGCGGCGCGGGCCGCCTCGTCGACCACCGTAACGCTCGTGACCCGCGACGGCGAGAGCGCGTACCCGATGAACTCGGCCGGATCGTCGCTGTAGTCGACGATGTCGATCTTCTCGCCGTGCAACTCGTGCATGACGTTACGCACCCGCGCGCCCATCGGTCCGATGCAAGCGCCTTTGGCATTGACGCCGGGAACGGTCGCGCGGACGGCGATCTTGGACCGGTGGCCGGCCTCGCGGGCGATCGCGGCGATCTCGACCGCGCCGTCGGCGATTTCGGGCACCTCCAGGGCGAACAGCAGGCGTACGAGGTTCGGATGGGTGCGCGAGACCTTGACCCGCGGGCCGCGCGGCCCCTTCTCGACGTCGTAGACGTAGGCCTTGAGCCGCTCGCCGTGGGCGTACTTCTCGTCGGCGACGCGCTCGGTGGCCGGCAGCAACGCCTCCACCTTGCCGAGGTCGAGCAGCACATCGCCGGGCATGCGCCCCTGGGCGATGACACCGGAGACGATGTCGCCGACTTTGCCGGAGAACTCGCCGTAGGTCAGGTCGTCGGTGGCCTCGCGGATACGCTGCATGATGACCTGGCGGGCGATGGCTGCGGCCGTACGGCCGAAGTTGTCAGGCGTGTGGTCGAACTCCTCGCTGAACCGCGCGGCCGGCGGCTCCGCATCGTCGGTCTCGACCCGCACCTCGGTGACGAGCCGTTCACGGGCCAGGACGCTGACATGGCCGCTCTTGCGGTCCAGGACCACTCGCGCCTGCGGCAGCGCACCGGGCGTCTTGTGATAGGCCGACAGGAGCGCCTGCTCGATCGCCTCGACCAGAACGTCGAAGGAGATGTCCTTCTCGTGTTCGAGGGCGCGCAGCGCCGTCATGTCGATATCCATCTCAGCTGTCCTTCTTTCGGTTCAGTTCGACCTGGACGACCGCAGCGCGGATCTGCGTATACGGGACGACCCGCTCCTCGGACTGCCCGCTGCCCGCAACCTGCAGCGTCACGGCCTCTTCGTCGGCGTGCGCGACCCGTCCGGTAAAATGGTCGCCCTCGATGGGCGTGACCGCCACGAGGCGGCCCACATTGCGCTGCCAATGGCGCGCGATCACCAGAGGCCGGTCGGTACCGCGGGAGGTGACCTCCAGCGTGTAGGCACCCGCCCCGACAACCGCCTGGGCACCCGCATCGGTGTCGAGCGCCTGAGAGATCTCGCGGCTCAGGCGGCCGAGCGCGTCGATCCCGACGCCCCCCTCGGCATCGACGACCACCCGCAGCATGCGGCGCTTCCCGCCGCCGAGCGTGATGTCGTCGAGGTCGAACCCGTGCGCTGCGACGATGTCGCGCACGACGGCCGCAATCCGGTCATCCATCGCTTCTCCTTCTCAGGCGGCCGGCGGCGATCCGCTCCGGGGGTCCGATTGTGGGGTTCGGTTGTCGGTGCCGCCGAGGCGACGGCACCGTCACCAGCGTACCGGCATCCCGTGGTCGGATACCCTGCCAGCGTGACGCGCCGACGAACCGTGATCCTCAGTGGTGCCGCTGTGGCGGCGGCAGCTGCGGTCGGCGGACTCGGCACCGTGGGCCGTCTCGACGATGTTGCCCGCCGGATCGGCATCGATCCGGTATCGAAGCCCGACGAGGCCGACCGCGCCCTGCTGGCCAAGGCAGCAGCCGATCAGGCCCGCTTGATCTCGCTCGTCGGCGACCTGTCTGGGACCCTCTCCAACCTGTTGACCGAACACCTGGACGCACTCGGTGGGGCGCCCGCGTCAACCGAACCGCCCGCCGTAGACCTGGAGGCCGCCCGCACGGCACTCGCCGACGCAGCCCTCGCCCGGCGCGACCAGGCGCTCGACGCGGTCTCACCGGATCTGGCCCGCACCCTCGGTTCCGTCGCGGCCTGCCTGGAGTTGGCCGGGAACGGGGTGATCGCATGAGCCGGCTGGCCGACGTCCTCGCCCTGGAGCACGAGGCCGTGTGGACCTACGGGCTGATCGGCGGGGCCGTTCCCGCCCTGAGCCAGCGCGCCTACGAAGCCTTCACCGCCCACCGTAAGGAGCGCGACCGGCTCATCGCCGCAGTGGCCGAAGACGTGCCCCCTCAGGCCTCCTACGCCCCGGCCACCGTCGCCGACGAGGCCGAGGCGCTGGAGCGCGCGCAGGGCATCGAGGCGCGCATCGGTGCTGCGTGGGCGATCCTCGCCGGATCGACGACCGGAAAGGACCGCGACGACGCGCTGACCCGCCTGGTCACCGCCGAGACGGCCCGCCTCGACTGGGGCGGCACCCCCGTCGCCTTCCCCGGCCTCGACGCCTGAGCCGGTCCGGAAAACACCTGGACTCCGCAGAAATCTTGGGGGTCAGTCGGCGGTGAGCGTCGCCACCAGATCGGCGGCCAGAACCTCGCGGCGCTCGCCGGTGGCCCGGTCCTTGACCTCCACCAGGCCGTCGGCGTAGCCGCGGCCGACGACGACGATGGTCGGCATGCCGAGCAGTTCGGCGTCCTTGAACTTCACGCCCGGCGAGACCTTCGGGCGGTCGTCGAACAGGACCTCCAGCCCGGACGCCTCCAGGTCGGCCACGACCTGCTCGGCCCCGGCCGCCGTCGCCTCGTCCTTGCCGGCCACCACCACATGCACGTCGAACGGTGCCAGTTCCTTCGGCCAGACGATGCCGAACTCGTCGTGCGAACTCTCGACCACGGCCGCGACCGCCCGCGACACGCCGACCCCGTAGGACCCCATCGTCACCGTGACCAGCTTGCCGTTCTCGTCCAGCACCTGCAGTCCCAGCGCCTCGGCGTACTTGCGGCCGAGCTGGAAGACGTGCCCCATCTCCATGCCGCGGGCCAGCTCGAGCGGTCCGGAGCCGTCCGGTGCAGGATCGCCCGGACGGACCTCGGCGGCCTCGATGGTGCCGTCGGCCGTGAAATCACGCCCCGCGACCAGGTCGATGACGTGGCGGCCCGGCTCGTTCGCGCCGGTGACCCAGCCGGTGCCCTCGACCACCCGCGGGTCGAGCAGATAGCGGATGCCGGTGACACTCTCGGTGCCGAGCGCGGCCGGGCCGATGTAGCCCTTGACCAGCTGCGGATACCGGGCGAAGGCGGCCTCGTCGAAGGCCTCCACCTCGGCCGGCGATACCTGGGTCTCCAGGCGCTTCGGATCGACCTCCCGGTCGCCGGGCACGCCGACGGCCAGCGGTTCGGTGCTGCCGTCGGGATGGCGCAGCATGACCAGCACGTTCTTGAGCGTGTCGGCTGCGGTCCACGGCCGGTCCTCGCGCGGGAAGCTCGCGTTGAGGTGGTCGACGAGCGTCTCGATGGTCGGCGTATCCGGCGTGTCGACGACTCGCGCGGTCGGCAGCCCGTCGACCGGCTGCGCCGGCGGTACGACCGTCGTGACGGCTTCGACGTTGGCGGCGTATCCGCCGGGCGACCGGACGAAGGTGTCCTCGCCGACCGCAGAGACCGCGAGGAACTCCTCGCTGGCCGAGCCGCCCATCGCCCCCGAGTCGGCCTGCACGATGACGTATTCCAGGCCGAGCCGGTCGAAGATGCGCACGTAGGCGTCGCGGTGCGCCTGGTAGCTCGCGGCCAGGCCCTCGTCGGTGACGTCGAAGGAGTAGGAGTCCTTCATCACGAACTCGCGCCCGCGCAGGATGCCCGCGCGGGGGCGCGCCTCGTCGCGGTACTTGGTCTGGATCTGGTACAGCACGACCGGCAGGTCCTTGTACGACGAGTACAGGTCCTTGACCAGGAGCGTGAACATCTCCTCGTGCGTGGGTCCCAGGAGCATGTCGGTGCCGCGCCGGTCCTGCAGGCGGAACAGGTTAGGTCCGTACTCGTTCCAGCGGTTCGTCGCCTCGTACGGCTCGCGCGGCAGCAGCGCGGGGAAGCGCACCTCCTGGCCGCCGATGGCGTTCATCTCCTCGCGGACGATCTGCTCGACCTTGCCCAGCACCTTCAGGCCGAGCGGCAGCCAGGTGTAGATGCCCGGCGCGGCGCGGCGCACGTACCCCGCACGCACCAGCAGGCGGTGGCTCGGGACCTCGGCATCGGCCGGGGCGTCACGAAGGGTACGGACGAACAACTGGGTCATGCGCATGGCAGCGACCCTATCGAGGCGCGCTCTACCACCCGGCCCGGCCCGTCGGCCCCGTCGGGAGGCGGGTCAGGAGCGCGCGGCCTTGCGGGCGATGGCGATGAGCGGCAGCTGCAGCGGGAGCCGGCCGATCACGCCGGCCTTGTACCAGCCCGGCGACCGTTCGCTGCGCACCCCGTCGAGCGCCATCTGCACATTCGCGGGGAAGACCGACACGAGCAGCAGCTCGGCCAGCCGCCCGCCCCAGCGGCGAGTGCGCGGACGGGTCAGCATGAGCGCCGACCCCACCTCCACGACGCCCGAGGCGTAGACCAGCTCGCGCTTGTACGGCAGCGGCTTCGGCACGATCTTCTCGAACGGCTCGGGCTTGACGAAGTGCAGGATGCCGGCACCGCCGAGGATCACGGCCAGCAGTTTGATGTCGCGCGTCATGGGCACGACTGTAGCCGCGCCGCTCACAGCAGGACGGTCGCAAAGGTGTCGTGGTGCCGGAAGCCGGCCCGCAGGTAGGCCCGGTGAGCGCGCTCGTTGTGGGCGTTGACGTAGAGGCTGACCGCCGGCACGAACTGGTCGCGGATGAGGTTGACGACGCCCGCGAGCGCCGGGGCGGCCCACCCCGTGCCGCGCAGCTCGGGGGTCATCCACACGCCCTGGATCTGGCAGGTGCCGGCCGCCATCGCGCCGATCTCCGCCTTGAACAGCACCCGGCCGTCCTCGATGACGGCGAACGCCCATCCCTGCGCGATGAGTTGGGCGACGCGCGCGCGGTACAGGCTGCCGTGCGTCGTCTCGGGGTTGACGCCGACCTCCTCGGTGAACATGCGCACGCAGGCCGGATAGAGCACGTCGATCTCGTCGACGAGAACCGGGCGGACCCGCAGGTCCGGTGCCACCGCCGGCGCGGTGTCGAGCAGCAGGAAGGGCTGTTCGGGCCGCACCGAGCGCGCCGGTCCCCACACCCGCTCCAGGTGCGACCACAGCCGCAACACATCGGCCTGCCGTCCGGCGATGGACGCCGGGCGTGACGTACCGGTGGCGATCACCTGCGCGAAGGCGTCGATGGCCTGGGGCGTCGCCTCGCCGGGGACGATGTTCGCCCCGTGATGGCACACCGAGGTGAGCACGTCGTCGGCGAACCAGCCGAGCATGCGCCCGCCCAGCCACGGCGACTCCAAGCCGGTCACGTCGGCGCGGTGCCGCAAGAAGACGTTGCCGTGGGGATCGGCGGCGAGCAGCCGGTGGTACGCGGGCAGGTCGGCCGACGACAGCACGCGCACCGCCATCGTCGATGTCCGCACGATGCCTCCTCGTAGTACGCCTCGGCCTCACGAGCCACTGCTTAGAAAGTACGCGGAAGACGCTGGCTGAGGTACGAGCGAGCCTCGAAGCCTGCCGTGGGCGGGTCATTTCGAGGCTCGCAAGCTCGCACCTCAATGACCGGCACGAACCCCCTCATTCGGTGGTCAGCCGCTGACGGTGACCTCCGGGGCGCTTCCCTCGGCCGGTTCCATGCCGTCGGCGATGCGCATGGCCTCCTCGATCAGCGTCTCGACGATCTTGGACTCCGGCACCGTCTTGATGACCTCGCCCTTGACGAAGATCTGCCCCTTGCCGTTGCCGGAGGCGACGCCGAGGTCGGCCTCGCGCGCCTCGCCGGGACCGTTGACGACGCAGCCCATGACGGCCACCCGCAGCGGCACCTCCAGGCCGTCCAACCCGGCCGTGACCTGCTCGGCGAGCGTGTAGACGTCGACCTGGGCGCGACCGCACGACGGACAGGAGACGATCTCCAGTCGGCGCGGGCGCAGGTTGAGCGATTCGAGGATCTGCAGGCCGACCTTGACCTCCTCGACCGGCGGAGCCGACAGCGAGACGCGGATCGTGTCGCCGATGCCCTGCCCGAGCAGGTGACCGAAGGCCACCGCGCTCTTGATCGTGCCCTGGAAGGCCGGACCGGCCTCGGTGACACCGAGGTGCAGCGGCCAGTCGCCGCGCTCGGCGAGCAGTTGGTAGGCGCGCACCATGACCACGGGATCGTTGTGCTTGACCGAGATCTTGAAGTCGTGGAAGTCGTGCTCCTCGAACAGCGACGCCTCCCACACGGCCGATTCCACCAGCGCCTCGGGCGTGGCCTTGCCGTACTTTTCCAGCAGCCGTTTGTCGAGCGATCCGGCGTTGACACCGATGCGGATCGAGACCCCGGCGTCCTTGGCCGCCTTGGCGATGGCACCGACCTGGTCGTCGAACTTGCGGATGTTGCCGGGGTTGACGCGCACCGCCGCGCAGCCGGCGTCGATGGCGGCGAAGACGTACTTGGGCTGGAAGTGGATGTCGGCGATGACCGGGATCTGGCTCTTGGCCGCGATGGCCGGCAGCGCGTCGGCGTCGTCGGAACTCGGGCAGGCGACGCGCACGATGTCACAGCCGGCGGCGGTCAGTTCGGCGATCTGCTGCAGCGTGCTGTTGACGTCGGAGGTCAAGGTGGTAGTCATCGACTGCACCGACACCGGCGCGTCGCCGCCGACGTCGACGGTGCCGACCTTGATGCGCCGCGACCGGCGGCGCGGTGACAGCACCGGCGCGGGCGCTTCGGGCATACCCAGTTCCGTGGTCATGGCATCGACAGTAGCGCCCGTCCGGCACAGCGGCGGCGGTCAGTAGGTCGTCTCGCGGCGCTTCAGCCACGCGATGACCGCGACCGTGACCGGCATCACCGCAAACTCGACGGCGACCTTGTAGAGCACACCGACGACGACGTAGTTGCCAAACACACCGAGCGAGTCAATACCGATGGCGCTGGCCGCGATAGCGCAGAACAGCACCGTGTCGGCCAGCTCGCCGACGCCGGTCGAGGCCGCCAGCCGACCGATGAGGCCCTTCTCGCGCGTGCGCTCCTTCATCCGCACGAGCACCCAGGAGTTGAGCAGCTGGCCGGCGACGTAGCCGGCGACGCTGGCGACGACGACCTGTGCGACCGGACCGGCGACGCTCGCGAATGCCTCTTGGTTCTCGTAGAAGCTCGCCGCCGGGGCGCGTTCGACCAGCCAGAAGGTGACCGCGGCCATGAGGGCGGCGGCGAACCCGACGAGGACCGCCCGCCGGGCTGCGGCGAACCCGTAGACCTCGCTGATGACGTCGCCGAGGATGTAGGCGAGCGGGAACAGGATCGCCCCGCCGTCGGTGACCACGGGCCAGATCTGCAGCGAGCCGAGGTTGAACGACCCCGCGCCGATCTCGATGCTCTTGGTCGCGGCGATGTTCGACACGATCAAGACCACGCAGAACAGCGCCAGGAGGATGTCGAAACGGGTCGAGCCGCGCGAGGCGAAACGGGCCGCAGGTTTTGGTGAGGTTGCCTGAGAACTCATGGCCGCTATCGTCGCAGGCTCTGGAACAATCGGCCCATGCCCCTGCCGACCCAGACCGATGTCCTCGTGGTGGGTGCCGGCCCCGCCGGCTCCTCGGCAGCGGCGTGGGCGGCCCGCAGCGGCCTGGACGTCGTGCTCGCCGACGCCGCCGCCTTCCCCCGTGACAAGACCTGCGGCGACGGCCTGACGCCACGGGCCATCGCCGAACTCGACCGGCTCGGCCTAGGTTCCTGGGTCCGCTCGCACACGAGCAATCGCGGCCTGCGGGCGGCGGGCTTCGGCGTCGAGTTGCTGCTGCCGTGGCCGGGCGGCTCGCTGCCGGACCACGGCTCGGCGGTGCCGCGCACCGAACTCGACGACCGGCTGCGCGCCGCCGCGCTGGAGGCCGGCGTCACCGGGGTCGAGAGCGCCCGTGCCGTCGACGTCGACCGCAATACCGCCGGCCGCGTCACGGCGGTCCACTTCCGCATCGGCCGCGAGCGTGTGCTGCACACGATCTTCTGCCGCCGGCTCATCGTCGCCGACGGGGTGAAGTCCTCGCTGGGGCGCGCCCTGGGCCGCACCTGGCACCGGGAGACCACCTACGGCGTCGCCGGCCGCTCCTACGTCACCTCCGCCCGCGCCGACGATCCGTGGATCAGCTCGCACCTCGAACTGCGCGGCCCGCACGGGGAGCTGCTGCCGGGCTACGGCTGGATCTTCCCGCTGGGAACCGCCCAGGGCGAGGTCAATCTCGGGGTCGGCGCGCTGGCCACGGCCAAGCGCCCCGCCGACCTGCAATTGCGTCCGCTCATGGAGTACTACGCGAGGCTGCGCCGCGCCGAGTGGGGCCTCGGCGAGGCGCTGCGCGCCCCGACCAGCGCCCTGCTGCCGATGGGCGGGGCGGTCTCGGGCGTGGCGGGACCCAACTGGCTCCTCGTCGGCGACGCCGCCGGCTGCGTCAACCCGCTCAACGGCGAGGGCATCGACTACGGGCTGGAGACCGGCCGCGTCGGCGCGGAGTTGCTGGCCGAGGGGAACGACCGGCTCGATCTGGCCTGGCCGGACCTGCTGACCACCCACTACGGCGAGGCCTTCTCCATCGCGCGCCGGCTCGCCGGCCTGCTGACGATCCCCCGAATCATCCCGCTGGCCGGACCGGTGGCCATGCGTTCGCACCGGCTGATGACCATCGCGCTGCGCGTCATGGGCAATCTCGTCACCGACGACGACCGCGATGCCGTCGCGCGCCTGTGGCGCTGGGCCGGACGTCAGTCGATCCGGCTCGACGAACGCCCGCCCTTCACTTCCTGAAGGACGGGCGCTCGGCGGATTGCTACCTGATCGGCAAGCTCACGGCGCGGGCGGGGCCGGCGGCGCAGGATCGGCCGGCGGGGCCGGCGGCTCCGGGGCCGACGAAGCAGCGGGCGGAGCCGGGGGCGTCACCGGAGGCGCAGCGGGCGGAGCGACCGGAGCCTGGGCCTGGGGAGTCGCCGGAGGGGTCCACGGCGCGGCCGGGGGCTGTTGGGCACCGGTGTTGAAGTCGGGCAACTTCTCGCCGGAGTCCTTGAACCCGAGCGCGGCCAGCGCGACGAACGCGATGGTGGTCAGGATCTGCAGGTAACCGGTGATGAACAGTCCGGCACTGACCGAATCATCGAGGTAGTCGGGCACGTCATCGCCCACGGTGAACGCATAGATGAGCAGCAGCAACAGCGCCAGGCCGCCGAGGGCCGCAGCGATGAGGTTCAGCGGGATGTTGGCCGGTACCACCTGGGCGGCGAAAACCTTGACCGCGACGACGGCCACGGCAAGCAGGAAGACGAGCATCGCGAAGACGCCCACCTCGTGCCAGGCGTTGATGCCATCGGAGGCACCCGGAATGCCGTAATCGTCATCGCCGTCGAAGGAGACACGGTAGAAGGCCGGGATCAGCGACAGGATGAAGGTGAGCACACCCGCACCGAGCGCGCCGAGATTCAGCGGATTGATCTTGGAGAGATCCACAACGACACCTGATTTCTTGACTGATGAAGAGACTTCGCGCCACGACCCTACCCGCCTGCGGCGCTCATGTCAGGAATGCCCGCCACACCGGACCAAAGGATCCGCTGATTTATAGGTCGGTGCCGCTCGTTGAGGTGCGGAGCGAGGAACGAGCGGAGCCTCGAAATGAGTTGCGGTTGGAGTCCCTTCGAGGCTCGCAAGCTCGCACCTCAGGGACCGGCCAACAGCACGCAACCCGAATAAATCAGCGCTTCCCAAAGAGGACCGCACAACGGGGCAATCGGTCACTATGCTGTGCCTCATCCCAACCCCGCACGTCGTTCGAAGGAACACACACATGAGCAACTTCCCGCCTCCCGCCGCCACCGGCCAGCCCGCCGAGTGGGTTCAGCGCTTCTTGGCCTACCTGATCGATATGGCACCGTTCGTCGTGGTCTACCTCGTCGGCATCATCCTCGACGGCATCGCCGGCACGTACCTGTTCACGCCGCTGACCTTCCTGGCCGGCTTCGCCTGGATCATCTTCAATTACGGCGTCAAGCAGGGGACCACCGGCTACACCGTCGGTAAGGCCGTCATCGGTATCAAGCTCGTCGACGGCAAGACCGGCCAGCCGGTCGGCACCGGCATGGCGATCGCGCGCTACTTCGTACACCTGCTCGACGCGCTCCCCTGCTACATCGGCTTCCTCTTCCCGCTGTGGGACGCCAAGAAGGAGACCTTCGCCGACAAGATCCTCACCCACGCCGTCGTCGTGGCGCCGAAGGTCGACCCGAAGGGCCTCATCCTCGGCAACTGAGCACCGCCGCGCGGCGCGAATGCCGGTCACGGGGCCTCCCGTGACCGGCATTCGTCCGTCCGTAGGCTGATCGGCGTGATCCGACTCGCCACCGTCAACGTCAACGGCATCCGTGCCGCCTGGAACAAGAACCGCGGCCAGAGCACGGGCCTGGCCGAGTTCCTCGCCGAGCGCGACTGCGACATCGTCACGCTGCAGGAGGTGCGCGCGCCCGACGCCCTAGTACACGAGATGCTGGCCGGCACCGGCTATCACGTGGCCCACGCCGAAGCCGCCGACAAGGGCCGTGCGGGCGTGGCCGTGCTGAGCCGGCTGGAACCGGCCGCGATCCGGATCGGACTGGGCGGCCCCAGCGACGAGTCCGGGCGCTGGATCGAGGCCGACCTCCCCCATGCCGGCGGCTCGCTCACCGTCGTCTCGGCCTATGTCCACACCGGCGGTGTCGGCACCCCTAAGCAGGACCTGAAGTACCAGTTCCTCGACGACATGATCGTGCGCCTCGGCGAGTTGCGCGACAGCGGCGCGCACGCGGTCGTCACCGGCGACCTCAACGTCGCCCACACGCCGCGCGACATCCGTAACGCCAAGGGCAACGTCAAGAAGGCCGGCTTCCTGCCCGAAGAGCGGGCTTATTTCGACCGCTTCTTCGGCGAGCTGGGCTGGGTCGACGTCGCACGCCGGCTCGCCGGGGATGTCGACGGTCCGTACACCTGGTGGTCGATGCGCGGACAAGCCTTCGACAACGACACCGGGTGGCGCATCGACTACCAGATGGCGACGCCCGACCTCGGCGAGTCCGCAGTGAGCGCCGTCGTCGACCGGGCCGAGAGCTGGGCCGAACGGTGGTCCGATCATGCCCCCCTCGTGGTCGATTACGACCTCTGAACGAGGCCCTTGCGCGACGACGCGACGGATTTCACACGAAGTTCACCCGCTACTTCACCCGTCGGGTGGCCGAGGCTCCCCGTGTCTACTAGGCTGACTGCCCAGTTGCAAGGTTTGAGTGTTTGGCCACGATCTCGGGTTTGTCCTTTCGGTCGGTTCGGTGGAGCGTGAGAACTGCGGCTCTGGGTGGAAGTGCCGCCCGGTTTTCGCTGAAGGAGAAATAACATGGCCACCGGAACCGTCAAGTGGTTCAACGCCGACAAGGGCTTCGGCTTCATCGCCCCCGACGACGGCGGTGCCGATGTCTTCGCGCACTACAGCGCGATCCAGAGCTCCGGCTTCCGCACCCTCAACGAGGAGCAGAAGGTCGAGTTCGACGTCGAGGAGGGTCCCAAGGGCCTCCAGGCCGCGAACGTCCGCGTCATCTGAGACCGGTCCCACCGCGTTCGACGAACGAGGCCCCTACCGCGATGCGGTAGGGGCCTCGTTCTTCGCCTACGAGCCGAAATCGGACCTGCGTCGTGTGGAGAGGTTCCGCAGAGAGGCCCGCTGGCTGAGGTGCGAGCGAGGAACGAGCGAGCCTCGAAGCCTGCCGCAGGTGAGTCCCTTCGAGGCTCGGGCGCTGGGCACCCTCGCACCTCAGGGACCGGCTCCTCCTATCGGCGCGGAATCCCCTACTCAGTAGTGGCCGTTCTCGTCCCACACGTGCTCACCGAAACTTCCCGGCGTTCCCAGACGGTCCAGGTCGGCGGGCACTTCCTCGGCCTGACCCGCTGCCCGTCGCTGCGCGGGAAATCCAGCCGAGGCGCTCGCCACGGTCGCCTGATCGAAATCGAAACTGCTCTCGTCCATCGCCTACTCCTTTGCTGTGTCCCACGGGCTTGCCTTCACTACGAGGCTAAACCCGATGCGCTTCGCAGCACAGCCCTACGTGTCGGTAGCTTGACGTGACTCGGCCCACATCGGCGGTCGCGGAATGCCGTCGCGCGCGCAGTGGTTGACCTCGCCATGAGCACCGTGACGCTGACCCCCGACACGATCGACGACGCCATCGGCAGCGAGGGGATCACCCTGATCGACTGGTGGGCCTCCTGGTGCGGACCCTGCCGGCAGTTCGCGCCCGTCTACGAGGCCGCAAGCGAGCGCCATCCCGATATCACCTTCGCCAAGATCAGCACCGAGGTCGAACCGCAACTGGCCGCCGCCGCGCAGGTCATGGCGCTGCCGACGCTCATGGCCTTCCGCGACGGCGTGCTCGTCTACTCCCGTGCCGGCGCGCTGCCGCAGGCCGGCCTGGAGCAGTTGATCTCGGTCGTACGCGGCCTCGACATGGACGATGTCCAGCGCCAGGCGGCCGAGAAGCGGCAGGGAGCCGATCAGGAGCAGCAGGCCTGAGCGGCACCGCCACCCCGCAGTCAGCCACGGCAAGCGTGGGCGACAATGGTCTGATGGCCTCCCGCGACGACCTACTGCCGCTGCTGCGTCATCCGGTCCACTTCGAGGTCGCCGACGAACCAGCCGACTCCCGCTTCGTCATCGAGGCTCCCGGCGGCGAGCAGCGCGTCTCGGCCTTCGATGCGGTCGGGCCGCTCAGCCAGGGCATTCGCCTGGTCAACGCCGATGCGACCGTGCGCGCCTGGGCCACCCCGGCCATCGTCGCGCTGCGCCTGATGACGACCGGACACCTGCTCGCGCCACCGGCTTCAGCCATCGACCAGCTGCGCGCGGCAGGCAAGAACATCGGAGCCGACCCCGGAGCCGGACAGCGCGCCGTCTTCGCCTTCCTCGACGCCCTCGCGGTGGACGCGCCTGCGGTCGCCACCACCCCTCAGACGCCTCCGCCGCGCACGGTCCCGGCACGCCAGCGCGAGAGCCAGTTCTCCTTCGCCCTCGAGGTCGCCTTCCTCGACCAGCCCACCGACACCGAGGCCGCAGTGGTGCGGCTGCGGATCATCCCGCGAGCGCAAGCGGCCTCCCCCTTCGACGCCTCCGAACTCACCAGCGGCCCCGAGCGGCCCATTGTCATCGACGCCCGCGAGCCGACCCGGCTCATGCTCGAACGAGTCTCCCGCTCCTGGGCACCGGCCGAGCGGCTGGCCGAACCCCATGCACGCGGCGGCATCACCGTCAGCGCCGACGAGCTGGCCGACCTGGGGCACGGCCGGCTCACCGCAACGCTCCTGGCCAACCGCATCGAGGTGCGCTGGCCTGAGTCGCTGATCCGCCAGCTCGACACCCGCGCGGTCCTGCGCGCCGACGACCGGTCGGCACCGCGCCACGACCGCCCCGGAGCCTTCACCCATCACCAACTGTTCCGGTTCGACTGGCAGGTGGCCATGGGCGAGCAAGTGCTCACCGAGGCCGAGGTCGAACAGCTGGCCCGCGATCACCGGGCGGTGATCCGCCTGCGTGACTCCTGGGTCATGGTCGACCGGACGCGCCTGCAGCGGGCGCTGCACGCCCCCGGCCGCGAGGTCGGCTCCGGGGAAGTGCTGCGCGCACTGGTCACCGGGGAGATGATCGTCGACGGCCGCCGCACCCAGGTCAGCGCCGAGGGCTGGCTCGACGATGTGCGCCGCCGGCTCGCCGCCGTCGACCGCAGCCAGGTGGCCACCATCCAGCCGTCCTCCCTCGCCGGAACCCTGCGCGACTACCAGGTGCAGGGCCTGCGCTGGATGAGCCAGCTGACCGAACTCGGCCTCGGCGGCTGCCTCGCCGACGACATGGGCCTGGGCAAAACCGTCATGCTCATCGCCCTGCAGCGCCATCGCGCCGAGCGAGCCGAGGAGCTGGGCCTGCCGCTCGCGCCGACGCTGGTGGTCTGCCCCGCCTCGGTGATCGGCAACTGGGAGCGGGAGATCGGCCGCTTCGCGCCGGGCGTCGACGTGCGGCGATTCCACGGGCCGCGGCGCTCGCTCGCGGGGCTGAGCGGCGGTTTCGTCATCACCACCTACGCGACCATGGTCAGTTCGGCGGCCGACCTGCGCGGCGTCACGTGGGACCTGGTCGTCGCCGACGAGGCGCAGAACGTCAAGAACCCTCGCACCAAGGCCGCGCGGGTGCTGCGCTCCTTCGAGCAGTCCGCCTGCCTGGCCCTGACCGGAACCCCGGTGGAGAACCACCTGGGCGAACTGTGGTCGATCCTCGACTGGACCACGCCGGGACTGCTCGGATCGGCCGAAGAGTTCCGCGCCTCGTGGTCGCAGCCCATCGAGTCCGGACGCGACCCGCAACGCGCCGACCGGCTCGCCGAACTGGTCCGCCCGTTCGTCCTGCGGCGGCGCAAGAGCGACCCTGGGATCGCCCCGGAGTTGCCGCCGAAGATCGAGACCGACTACCGCGCCTCGTTGACCCGCGAACAGATCGGCCTGTACGAGGCGGTCGTCCGCGAGACGATGGCCGAGATCGAACAGGCCGAGGGCATGAAGCGGCGGCAGCTCGTCGTGACGATGCTGACCCGGCTCAAGCAGATCTGCAATCATCCGGCGCACTTCCTGCGCGAGACCGGCAGCCGGCTCACCGGGCGCTCGGGCAAACTCGCGGTCTTCGACGACATCATCGAGGAGATCACCGACGAGGGCGGCACGACGCTGATCTTCACGCAATACACCCAGATGGGACACCTGCTCACCGCCCATCTGGACGACCTCGGCATCTCCCACCGCTTCCTGCACGGCAGCACCGGCGTTCGCCAGCGCGAGCACATGGTGGCCGACTTCCAGGCCGGGGGTTTCGACGCCTTCGTGCTGTCGCTGAAAGCCGGCGGCACCGGATTGAACCTCACCCGTGCCGACCACGTGCTGCACTACGACCGCTGGTGGAATCCGGCGGTCGAGGACCAGGCGACCGACCGGGCGCACCGGATCGGACAGACCCAAGCCGTCCACGTCCATCGCATCGTCAGCGAGGGCACCATCGAGGAGTCCATCGCCGAACTCATCACGAGCAAGCGAGCACTGGCCGACGCGGTCGTCAACGCCGGCGAGGCGGCGCTGACCGAACTCAGCGACGCCGAACTCACCCGCCTGGTCCACCTGCGCCGCTGAGACCCGTGTCCACATCGTGAGCAGCGCGTTTGGCATACGAGTTAGGGAAGGCTAAACTCAATATGCCGCCCGCAGGGACTGACGCCACTCTTCCCCGTCGGGCGGTCCATTTTTTGCCCCGAAACACCAAAAGTGTCCTAAACTCGCCGGGCCGTCACTCTCCCAGCGAACCGAGGTCCCCATGTCCGTGTTGTCATTGCTGCGTCCCGGACCGCTGGGCCTGGCCTGCGAGATCGCCGGCCTGCCGGTGCAGTTCGCCAAGCTGGCCGCCGGCCTCGGCGATCTGGCCCGTGAGTGCCCGCGCGGCGACGGCCACATGATCCTCGTCCTGCCGGGCCTGACCGCGACCGATCACTCCACCTGGCCGATGCGGCATTTCCTCGACAGCCTCGGCTACCGCACCGCCGGCTGGGAACTCGGCTGGAACATGGGCATCACCCCCAGCGGCGAGGCCCGGCTCGAAGCCCACGTCGAACGCCTCGCTGCCGACGGTCCGATCACCGTCCTCGGCTGGAGCCTCGGCGGTGCCTACGCCCGCGAGATCGCCCGCCGCCGGCCCGAGTGCGTCCGCGACGTCATCACCATGGGCACCCCGATCCGAAACCGCAAGGGCACCGGCTGGATCGTCTGGTGGCTGCGGCTGCTGCGCCCGTCGATGGCCGAGGACCTGACTCCCGAAGGCGTCGAGCGTTTCGCCCAGCCGCTGAGCCAGCCCACGACCGCCCTCTACTCCCCGCGCGACGGCGTCCTGTCGGGCTGGTCGTGCCGGGTCCGTGAGGAAGACGAAGGACCGATGGCTCGCAACGTGCAGGTCGACGCGACCCATCTCGGCATGGGCTTCGATCTCGGCGTACTGCGCGTCCTCGCCGAGACGCTCGCCGAGCACAACGCGCTCGCCGAGGAGGTCGTTGCGGGCTGACCGACTGACGTTCCAGAACGCATCGGGCATGATGTACCTCACACTCAGGCCCGCTGTTCAGGAGGCGAATCCGTGACCGAGACCGACGACGCAAGCCAGTCATCCCTGTTGTCGTGGAAGGACCAGCGCGACGCGGTCGTCAACCTGTGGGACTTCCTCGTGCGGGGCAATATCGCCGACCGAACTCGCACCCCGTCGGACGTCATCGACACCGGCCGCACGCGCGAGCTGCACCGGTATCACCGCGTCGAAGGGGTGCGGGCCAAGGGCCTGCCGGTGCTGCTCGTACCGCCGCTCGGCTCCCAGGCGGCCTGTTTCGATCTGCGGCGAGGCCTGTCACTGGCCGAGGACCTGGTCAACCACGGCCGGCCGACCTACCTCGTGGACTACGGGCCGCTCAAGGGCGAGGACCGCAAGTTGGGCATCGAGCACTTCATCAACGACGTGCTTCCTCCGGCCGTTCGCGCGGTCTCCGAGGACGCGAGCGGGCGTGACGTCCACCTGGTCGGATGGTGCATGGGCGGACTGCTGTCCCTCGGTACGACCGCAGTGCATTCCGACCTACCGATCCGCAGTGTCGGCATGATCGCCAGCCCCTTCGACCTGTCCGATCATCCGCTGCTCAAACCGGTGCGCGGCGTGGCGAAGCTGACCGGCGGCCGGGTCGTCGGCACGGCGCTCAAGACGGCGGGGTCGATTCCGGCACCGCTGGTCAGCATCGGCTTCAAGTCGACCGCGCTGCCCACCTACCTCAAGAAGCCGCGCACGCTGTGGAGCCGACGCAACGACCGCGAATTCCTCGCCCAGATCCAGGCGGTCGATCACGTGATGAACAACATGCTCGCCTATCCGGGACGGGCGACGCTGCAGGTATATCAGCGCATGGCACTGCGCAACGAGGTCTCGACCGGCCGGGTCCAGGGACCGAACCGCGTGGTCGATCTCGCCGATGTGACGGTGCCGGTCATGAACGTCGCCGGCGAGTCCGACGTGCTCGTGCCGCCGAAAGCCGCCCACCATGTCGGGAGCTTGCTGCCGAACTCCCCCGACGTGCGCCTGCCGCTCGCGCCGGGCGGCCACTTGGGCGTACTCACCGGCACCAAGGCCCCGGAGACGACCTGGGTCTACCTGCGCGATTTCATGGCCGCCCACGACCGCAAGCCCCGACCCAGCGCGAAGAACCCGCGCCAATAGGCCGCCTGACTGCGGAATCTCTTAGCCCCCTTCATTCACCTCTCAAGCGTGACGACTGCTCCCGACCGGGGCGGGCACCTGCCGGTGCCCCGCCCCGGCGTCAGGCTCGGGACTCAACTGCAGCCGCTGGTGGAGCCGCAGCCTTCGCAAACGTGGCAGGAGCCGGCAGGCCGCATCTTGGTGCCGCAGGTCATGCACAAAGGCGAGTCGACCTCCGAGCCGGTGATGACCTCCAGCAACTCAGCCGAAGTGCGGGCCACGGGCGGCACCTCCTCGACCGGGGCACCCTTCTCGACCGGCTCGGACTCCACCAACTCCGCAGCCGTCGTACCGTCACTGATCGGTGTGGTCGGCTGGTGCGAACCGGTGTCGAGGTAGCGCTGACGCTCTTCGGCCGAGTAGATACCCAGTGCCGAACGCTTGTCGAAGTCCAGATAGTCCAGCGACAGGCGGCGGAAGACGTAGTCCATGATCGACTGCGCCATGCGGATGTCGGAGTCATCGGTCAGACCCGCCGGCTCGAACTTGAGGTTGGTGAACTTCGACACGAAGGTCTCCAACGGCACCCCGTACTGCAGACCGATGGACACCGCGATGCTGAAGGCGTCCATGACGCCCGCCAGCGTCGACCCTTGCTTGCCGAGCTTGAGGAAGATCTCGCCCAGCTCACCGTTCTCGTGCGCGCCGGAGGTCATGTACCCCTCGGCACCGCCGACGCTGAAGCTGGTGGTGATCGCGGCACGCGACTTCGGCAGGCGACGACGGATCGGCTTCTCGACGACGACCGTCTTGACTGCGGCCTCGGCGGCCTTGGTGTCGTTCTTCTTGGCCTTCGCGTCCGAGAGCGGTTGGCCGACCTTGCAGTTGTCACGGTAGACCGCAAGCGCCTTCAGGCCCAGCTTCCAGCCCTGGAAGTACACGTCGGCGATCTCTTCGACCGTCGAGGACTCCGGCATGTTGACGGTCTTGGAGATCGCGCCGGACAGGAACGGCTGGGCCGCCGCCATCATGCGCACGTGACCCATCGGCTTGATGGCCCGCTCGCCGACCGCGCAGTCGAAGACCTCGTAGTGCTCGGGCTTGAGGCCTGGCGCGTCGATGACGTGACCGTGCTCGGCGATGTACTCGACAATCGCCTCGATGGTCTCGCCGGCGTAACCGAGCTTCTTGAGCGCGACCGGGACCGTCTGGTTGACGACCTGCATCGACCCGCCGCCGACGAGCTTCTTGAACTTGACCAACGAGAAATCCGGCTCGATACCGGTGGTGTCGCAATCCATCATGAAACCGATGGTGCCGGTGGGGGCGAGCACCGACGCCTGAGCGTTGCGCCAGCCGTTGCGCTCACCGAGCTTGAGGTTGTCGGCCCACTGGCGGGTGGCCTCGCGCTGGACCGCGATGTCCATCGCGTGCAGCGTGCGGATGTCATCATTGGCAGCCAGGTGCTTGCGCATGACCCGCGTGTGCGGCGCGGCGTTCTGCGCGTAGCCGTCGTACGGGCCGACAATGCCGGCCAGTTCGGCACTGCGCCGGTAGGACGTACCGGTCATCAGTGACGTGATCGACGCGGCCAGCGCCCGGCCGCCGTCGGAGTCGTAGGCCAGGCCCGAGGCCATCAGCAGTGCGCCGAGGTTGGCATATCCGATGCCGAGTTGGCGGTAGGCCCGCGTGGTCTCGGCGATCGGCTCGGTCGGGAAGTCGGCGAAGCAGATGCTGATGTCCATCGCGGTGATGATGAGTTCGACGCTCTTGACAAACTTCTGGACCGCAAACGAACCATCTGACTCAAGGAACTTCAGCAGGTTCAGGCTCGCCAGATTGCAACTGGAGTTGTCCAGGTGCATGTACTCGCTGCACGGATTGGAAGCCGTGATACGCCCCGCCTCCGGCGTCGTGTGCCAGTCGTTGATGGTCGAGTCGTACTGAATGCCCGGATCGGCGCAGGCCCAGGCGGCCTTGGCCATCTTGTCCCACAGGTCGACCGCGTCGATCTCCTCGATGACCTCGCCCGTGGTGCGGGCGCGCAGCCCGAAGCCGCTCTTCTCCTCCACGGCCCGCATGAACTCGTCGCTCACGCGGACGGAGTTGTTGGCGTTCTGGTACTGGACGCTCACGATGTCAGCACCACCGAGGTCCATGTCGAAACCCGCGTCACGCAGAACGCGGATCTTCTCCTCTTCCTTCTCCTTGGTCTCGACGAACTCGACGATGTCGGGGTGATCGACATCGAGCACAACCATCTTGGCCGCGCGGCGCGTCGCGCCACCGGACTTGATGGTGCCGGCCGAGGCATCGGCCCCGCGCATGAACGACACCGGGCCGGAGGCCGTGCCACCGGAGGAGCGCAGCAGCTCCTTGGACGAACGGATGCGCGAGAGGTTCAGGCCCGCACCGGATCCGCCCTTGAAGATCAGGCCCTCTTCCCGGTACCAGTTGAGGATCGAGTCCATCGAGTCGTCGACGGACAAGATGAAGCAGGCGCTGACCTGCTGCGGGCTGGAGGTGCCCACGTTGAACCAGACGGGGCTGTTGAAGCTGAAGATCTGGTGCAGGAGCATGTAAGTCAACTCGTGCTCGAAAACCTCGGCGTCCGTGGCGGTGGCGAAGTAGCCGTGCTCCTTGCCTGCCCTGACGTACGTCAGCACGACGCGGTCGAGCAGCTGGCGCAGGCTTGACTCACGCTGGTCGGTGCCGACCGCGCCGCGGAAGTACTTGGTCGTGACGATGGTTGAGGCGTTGACGCTCCAGAAGTCGGGGAACTCGACGCCGCGCTGCTCGAAAACGTTCTCGCCGGTCTTCCAATTGGTCTGCACCACGTCACGGCGCTCCCAGGTGACCTCGTCGTACGGGTGGACCCCCTCGGTGGTGTAGACGCGTTCGATCGCCAGGCCCCCCGGCACCTGCGTGCGCTGGCCGAACTCGCGCACGCTGGCGTCGGCGGCCGACCCGTCGCTGACGATGTCTGTCATGGGAATGCTCCTGAGATGAGATGAGGTGGTGATACTTGGGTCGGGCCGCAGCCCGCGAACGGATCAGGGTGTGACGGCGGGCTGCTGGTCTGCGGCGAGTTCGCCGTCGGCCGAGCGGGACATGAGAGCGGCGATCTCGGCGGCGAAGTCGTCGGCCGAATCGAAGGCCTTGTAGACGCTCGCAAACCGCAGGTAAGCGACCTCGTCGAGTTCCTTGAGGGGTTCGAGCACCGCGAGGCCGACTTCGTGGGCGGGCACCTCGGCGCAGCCGGCCTCGCGCAAGGTGCCCTCGACTCGCTGGCCCAGCCGCGCCAGGTCGTCGTCGGAGACCGGCCGTCCTTTGCAGGCCTTGCGTACGCCCGCGACCGCCTTGTCGCGGACGAACGGCTCGGTCGCACCGGAGCGCTTGACCACCATGAGCTGCATCTGCTCGATAGTCGTGAAGCGCTTCTCACAGGCCGAGCACACCCGGCGCCGACGGATCGAGGCACCTTCGTCGGCGACTCGGCTGTCGATCACCCGCGTATCGGTGTGGCGGCAGAACGGACAATGCATCGCGGGCCTCCTCACACGGGCGGAACGGGGACGATTGGGGACGCATCCGGGGAGAACATGGGGATAACCATCCCGAAACTGTGGGAAATCCCCATCGCGTTGTGCAACTAGATGTGGAGAACTACAGTCGTGTAAGTCCCAGATGTAGTGCCACGGTACGCAAGTGACGCCGGTCATGCAAGTACCTTCTCGTGCGCCCCTGACAAAAACCGCCGGAGGCCGCGAACCACCGGGCCTACCGGCGAAACCCTCACTCAGCGGCCCCATGCGCGGACCTCAGTCGGCGTAGACCGGGACGGCCAGGCGGGTGCCCATGCGCAGCGGCTCACCGTCGACCAGGGAATTGAGCTTGACGATGTCGTACATCGTGTCGCGGATGTCGCCATCCGGATGGGCCTCGCCCGCGATGGACCACAGGGTCTGCCCGGGCTGCACGGTGATGGTCGTCGTTCCGGTGATGGTGCCGGCCTGCCCCGTGGCGGCCGAGCCGGAGCCGAAGGCGATCATCAGGGCACCGATGACCAACAGCGCCGCGAGCATCAGCACCGCGCGACCCCGGCGGGTCAAACGCAGAGCCGGGCGAGGCGAAGACGCGAGAACGACGCGCTCGCGTGGCACCGCCGTCAGATGACGCGGTGCCGCCGCTCGCACGGGGATCTCGAACACCGGACGAACGTGGTGGTGGACGATGCTCATGGCTGCCTCCAAGGGGACGTGAGTCAGTGGGTGCCGATAGGACGCCCGCCCGCTCGCGCCAGCCGAGGGATGTCATTCGATCGGGAGGAATCCGAACGGGCGTTCTATCGAACACGTGAACGACCATACGCCGAGGGGCGGACAAAAATGAAGCCCTACGTCGAACAAATTTGCGAATCGCCCACCCGTACCCCTCTGACCTGCACGAACATCGACAACGTGATCTAGCGCACATACACAGCGAAATGCCTCGCGGTAGGGCTGCCGACCGCAGGAAGTCCCCTCGAGACCACTCCTTCGCCTCGGCACCCCAGCGACCGGGAAGGCGAACAGGGACGGCCAGCCGCCCTCGTCGCGGAGCCTCTACAGTCGAACCATGCCCGCCACAGCCCGCCGCCTCGCCACCGCTTGGAAGCTCGCCTCCGAGCGCAACGCTTCCCTCCTGGCCGCCGGGGTCGCGTTCTACGTCTTCCTCTCCCTGTTCCCCGCGATGATCGCCGGGCTGATGACCTACGGACTCATCGTCAGCCCCGGAACCCTGGCGCGCCAGTCCGACAGCCTCGCCGACGCGCTGCCGGCCGACGCCGCCTCGATCATCACCGGCCAGCTCGAATCACTCGCCGCGACCTCCTCCGGCTCGCTGAGCCTGGGCTTTGCCACCGCAGTCGTCGTGGCCCTGTACAGCGCCAGCGGCGGCATGGCCAACCTGGTCACCGCGATCAACGCCATGCTCGGGCACCGCCAGACGCGCAACTTCCTGCGCCAGAAGGCCCTCGCCATCGGCCTGACCGTCGGTGCGGTCGGCTTCCTGGTCGTCACCGTCACGCTGGCGGCCGTCGCCCCGCCCCTGCTGGACCACTGGATCGACGTGCCGGGGACACGCGCCCTGCTCGACGTCGCCCGCTTCGCCCTGCTGGCGGCCGCCATCGTGCTGGGCTTCGGCCTGGTGATCCGCAGCGCTCCCGATGGCTCGGCCGGCCAGCACCGCCCGCAGCTGACCTCGCCGGGCGTCGTGGGTGCGGCCGTGGCCTGGCTGGTCGCCTCGATCGGATTCTCGCTCTACGTCGACAACTTCGGCAGTTACGGCAAGACCTACGGCGCTCTCGCCGGGGTCGTCGTGCTCCTGCTGTGGCTGTGGGCGGGCTTCTTCGCGCTCCTGCTCGGCGCGGCCTACGAGGCCGTCCGCCAGGGCGACCGGCCCGCCTCGGCCGAGGACACGCCCTAGTCGAACAGATGTTTGGATTTGTCGCCGCCGTGTTCTACCGTGAGGCCATGAGCAGCGACGAGTCCGCCAGCGACACTTCAAACGTCACCGAACTGCCCGACGGGCCGCCGGATGCCAGCGGGCTGACCCACCGCCAACGCCGGGTGCTGGAGTTCCTGCGCGACGAGGTCGCCAGCCGCGGCTATCCGCCCAGCATGCGCGAGGTCGGGGCTGCGGTGGGCTTGCACAGCACGTCGTCGGTGTCGCATCAACTCAAGCAGCTCGAGAAGATGGGCTTCATCCGGCGCGACCCCTTCCGTCCGCGAGCCATGGAAATCTTCCTGCCCAGCGGAGAGCCGGCCCGCCCGGTCAGCTCGGCGACCGAGAGCGCCCTGGACGAGACCGGCCTGGGTGACGCCATGCCGACCGCGACTTACGTCCCCGTCGTCGGCCGCATCGCGGCCGGCGGTCCGATCCTCGCCGAGGAGCGCGTGGAAGAGGTCTTCCCGCTGCCCACCTCACTCGTCGGCGACGGCACCCTGTTCCTGCTGGAGGTGCGCGGCGACTCGATGATCGACGCGGCCATCTGCGACGGCGACTATGTGGTGATCCGCCAGCAGCCCGTCGCCGAGAACGGCGAGATCGTCGCGGCAATGCTCGACGGCGAGGCCACGGTCAAGACCTTCCGCCGCAAGGACGGCGAGGTCTGGCTGCTGCCGGCCAACGAGAACTACTCCCCCATCGACGGCACGCACGCGACCATTCTCGGCAAGGTCACCGCCGTCCTGCGCCGACTCTGAGGGGCCGCAGGTAGCCCCGCTGGCGGAGGTGCGCGGCGTCAGAGCGCGATACCGAGGAGGGCGTCGACCGCCATACGGACCACGGCGGGTGCCTCAGGGTCGTTACCGTCGGCGGCGGCCCACCTGTCGATGACGGCCAGGGCTGCGGGGGCGTTCAGGTCGCCGTTCAGGGCCGCACGCAGTCCGGCGACCACCGGAGCGGCCGGAGCGGCCGCCGCACGCCCGGACGCCGCACGCCAGGTGCCCAGTCGCTCCTCAGCGGCGTCCATGTCGGCGTCGAACCACTCCCAGTCGCTGCGGTAGTGGTGAGCCAGTAGGGCCAGCCGGATCGCCATCGGGTCGTGCCCGGCCCGGCGCAGCGCGGAGACGAGGACGAGATTGCCCTTCGACTTGCTCATCTTCTCCCCGTCCAAGGCGACCATGC
Source organism: Aeromicrobium sp. (assembly GCF_047607065.1). GTDB lineage: Bacteria > Actinomycetota > Actinomycetes > Propionibacteriales > Nocardioidaceae > Aeromicrobium. Next base: position 6,652 of record NZ_JASGDU010000032.1, on the reverse strand, counting down.
CCGCGTGGACGTAGCTGCGGGCGAACGGCTGCCCGGTCGCCACGACCGCCTCCGAGGCCGACATCTCGTGGTGCGGGAAGACCAGGTCCGACCCGCCTCCCTGAATGTCGAAGTCGCTGCCGAGGTGTTCCAGCGCGATGGCCGCGCACTCGATGTGCCAGCCTGGCCGGCCCCGGCCCAGCCGCGTGTCCCACGCCGGCTCGCCGGGACGTTCGGCCTGCCACAGCAGGCAGTCCAGCGGATGACGCTTGCCCGGCCGCTCGGGGTCCCCACCGCGCTCGGCGAAGACGCTCCGCATGGTCGCGGCATCCCAGCCGGAAACCGCTCCGAAGCCGGGGTCGGCGTGAACGTCGAAGTACAGGTCATCGTCGACGGCGTAGACGGCACCGGCGCGCTCCAGGCGGCCCACGAGATCGACGACCATGCCGATGGACTCCACCGCGCCGACGTAGTGACGCGGGGCCAACATGCGCAAGGCCGTCATGTCGTCACGGAACAGCTGGGTCTCGCGCTCGGCCAACTCGACCCAATCCACGCCGGTCGCCTCGGCCCGCTCCAGCAACGGGTCGTCGACATCAGTGACGTTCTGGGTGTAGGTCACGCTGCGCCCCTGGTCGAGCCACAGGCGCTGCAGCAGGTCGAAGGTCAGGTAGGTGGCCGCGTGACCCAGATGGGTGGCGTCGTAGGGGGTGATCCCGCAGACGTACAAGCGCGCCTCGCCCTCACCCTGGACGACGCGCCCGGAGCCGATGGCCGTATCGAAGACCACCGGCGCGGGTCCCGGCTCGAAACCACGATCGGCGAGGGCGGGAACCTCGGGGCTCGACCAACTGCGCATGGGTCGAGACTATCGGCCCGGCGTCAGCACCGATGCGACGCCCGAAGCGCATCACAGTGGCACGATGTGCAGGTGATGATCGACTGCGCCGTCTACCGCGACGGCCGCCGCGAAGAATCGGGTCGCACGACCGGGGAACTTCAGCAGGCACTCGCCGGACTCGGTACCGACGACTTCCTCTGGATCGGGGTCAACCACCCGAGCACCGACGAGATCACCCGCATCGGCGGCGTGCTGGGGCTACATCCCCTGGCCATCGAGGACGCCCTGGAGTCCCATCAGCGCCCGAAGATCGAGCGGTACCGCGATCATCTCGTCGTGTCGATGCGCATGGTCTCCTACCGCGACGACGACATCACGACGCACGAGATCAACCTGTACCTCGGCGACCACTATCTACTGACCGTGCGCCGCGGCGGGCCGTCACTGGCCGGTGCTCGCCGTCGGGCCGAGGGCATGATCGACACGCTGGCGCACGGGCCGACGGCCGCCCTGTACGTAGTGGTCGATGCCATCGTGGATCACTACGAGGAGGTCGCCGTCGAGTTGGAGATCGACGTACAGGAGGTCGAGACCTCGGTCTTCTCCCCGGAACGCACGAGCGATTCGACCCGGATCTACCGGCTCAAGCGAGAGGCATTGGAGTTCCGTCGCGCGGTCGCCCCACTGCGCGAACCGGTCGCGCGTTTCGCCGCCACCGCCGAGCCGGCCGAGGTCCGGCTCTACTTCCGCGACATCTCCGACCATCTCGGGCGCGCGGCCGAGGCCATCGACACCGTCGACCATCTGCTCGACAACGCGCTGACCGCGCATCTGGCGCAGTTGAGCGTCCAGCAGAACGAGGACATGCGCAAACTCACCGCAGGCGCGACGATCTTCGCCATCCCGACGGCCATCGCCGGGATCTACGGCATGAACTTCGAGCACATGCCCGAGCTGGACTGGACGTACGGCTACCCGCTGTCTCTGGCATTCATGGGCGGGCTGTGTTTGTACGTCTACCGCCGCTTCAAGCGCTCCGGCTGGCTGTGAGACCCCCTTCGAGGCTCGCTCGTTCCTCGCTCGCACCTCAGGGACCGGTGGCTACCCGCTCATTGAGGTGCGAGGCCACCTGCGGCCGAGCCTCGAAATGAGCCACCGCAACGTCCCTTCGAGGCTCTCGTCGCAAACTCCTCGCACCTCAGGGACCGCCTCCGCTACCGGCCACTCACCGAATGCCTGACTCAGCCGGCAATGGCGATGTCGGCGGTCATGGCACTCGCGCCGAGCAGGATCAGCACCAGCGCGCCCAGGGCGATCCGGTAGACCACGAACGGCGCGTACGAGCGGGTGCTGACGTACTTGAGCAGCCAGTGGATGACCGCCATGCCCACGGCGAAGGCGACCACCGTGCCCACCAGGGTCGGCCCCCAGCCGTAGGCGTTGTCGCCGCCGGGGATGTCCTTGAGCTTGTAGACGCCCGCGCCGACCACCGCCGGGATCGCCAGCAAGAAGGCGTACCGCGTGGCCGCCGCGCGCTCGTAGCCCAGGAACAGGCCCATGCTGATCGTGGCACCGGACCGGGACACGCCCGGCACGACCGCCGCAGCCTGCGCCAGGCCCAGCAGCACCGCGTGACCCCAGGTGAGGTCCTCGATGGGGCGCGCGTTGCGACCCACCCGCTCGGCGATGCCCAGCACGATGCCCAAGACGATCAACGTCGTCCCGATGACCCACAGGTTGCGGAACTCGCTGTCGATCAGGTCTTCGAGGGCCAGGCCGATGAGCACGATGGGCAGCGAGCCGATGATGACGAACCAGCCCATGCGCCATTCGGGCGCGCGCCGCGCCTCGGCGGAGAACAGCCCGCGCACCCAGCCCGAACCGATGGCCCAGATGTCGCGCCAGAAGTACAGCACGACGGCCAGTTCGGTGCCGATCTGCACGACGGCCGTGTAGGCCGCACCCGGATCCTGCCAGCCGAAGAACTTCGGGAAGATCGCCAGATGGGCGCTGCTGGAGATGGGCAGGAACTCCGTCAGCCCCTGCAGGAGACCGAGCACGATCGAGCGCAGAAAATCCACGTCCGCGAGCCTACCGACCCGGCCTTCACCGACCTGACTAGCCTGTCGGCATGCAGTTGCGTCGTGTCGGCCGTTCCGGCCTGCGGGTGTCCCGCCTCGCCCTCGGCACGATGACGTGGGGTTCGCAGGTCGACGAGGAGACCGCTGCCGACCTGTTCGACACCTTCCGCGAGGCCGGGGGAACGCTCATCGACACCGCTCCGGTCTACGGCGAAGGCCGGGCCGAGGCGCTGCTGGGGACGCTGCTGGCCGACCGTGGCGCGCGCGAAGAGGTGCTGCTCGCCGGCAAGTGCGGCGTCGCGCTGCACGCCGGGGAGAGCCGCATCGACGCCTCGCGCGGCGCGATGCTCGGCCAGCTCGACAAGTCCCTGCGCGAACTGCACACCGATCACCTCGACCTGTGGCAGGTCCACCGCTGGGACGAAACGGTGCCGCTGGAGGAGACGCTGTCCGCACTCGACCATGCGGTGACCTCCGGCCGGGTGCGCTACGTCGGGGTGTCGAACTACTCGCCGTGGCAGACCGCTCTGGCTCAGGCGCAAGTCCCGCACCTGGTCAGCACGCAGGTCGAATATTCGCTGCTGTGCCGCACCCCAGAGGCGCATCTCGTCGAGGCGCTGGACTATCTCGGCCTGGGCCTGCTCGCCTGGTCCCCGCTCGGACGCGGGGTGTTGACCGGCAAGTACCGCACCGGCACCCCGGCCGACTCCCGCGGCGCCGACGAGGGCTGGGCGCGCTGGCTGGCCGACTACCTGCAGCCCTCGCGCGCCGGCATCGTCGAGGCCGTCGTCCGTGCGGCCGACGGCCTCGGCCACTCCCCGGCTCAGGTCGCACTGGCGTGGGTCCGCGACCGGCACGGGTTGTCGTCGGCGATCATCGGCCCGCGCACGCCGGTCCAGTTGGCCGAGTTGCTGCTGACCGAGCAGATCGACATCCCGCCGGAGATCACGATGGCGCTCGACGACGTCTCCCACGACCTACCGTAAGAGGGTGCCAGTAGGCGGACCTCGGTCCCTGAGGTGCGGGGAGCTTGCGACGAGCCTCGAAGGGCGAAGGGGCCTGTCAGCGGTTCGTTGGTGGTAGGTCATTTCGAGGCTCGCAAGCTCGCACCTCAATGACCGGATACTCACCTATCCGAACGCCTCCTCAGTCTCAGGCGAGGTCGAGGAAGTCGTCGAGGACGCGGCAGCCGAACTCCAGCGCATCGATCGGCACCCGCTCGTCGACCCCGTGGAACAGCGCCGTGAAGTCCAGGTCAGCCGGCAGCCGCAGCGGGGCGAAGCCGTAGGAGGTGATGCCGTGCTTGCTCCACGCCTTCGCGTCGGTGCCCCCGGACATGACGAACGGCGCGATATGGGCCTGCGGGTCGTGCTTGTGCAGCGCCACCGTCATCGCATCCACCAGGTCCCCGGCGAACGGGTATTCCAGGGCGATATCGGTGATGTACGGCTCGACCCGGACCTTCTCCCCGACGATGCGCTGCACTGCGGGAACGAAATCGTCTCCGTGCCCCGGCAGGTACCGCCCGTCGACATACGCGACGGCCTCGCCCGGAATGACGTTGTGCTTGTACCCGGCCTGCAGCATCGTCGGATTGGTGGAGTTGCGGACCCCTGCGGTCAGCATGCGCGCCGCCGGGCCGAAGTGCTCCAGCAGGGCGTCGGGGTCGGTGCTCGCGTCCCCGGTCAGCTCACGGACCTTCGACAGAAGCACCTGCATCGACGGCCCCGGCTCGGCAGGCCAGGTGTGCTCGCCGAGCGCCACCAGCGCCCGCGACAGGTGCACGAGGGCGTTATCGGGTGCCTTCATCGAGCCGTGCCCGGCCGTGCCCGTGGCCGTCAGCCGCAGCCAGGCGATGCCCTTCTCGCCGGTCTCGATCAGGTACAGCCGTCGGCCGCCGACCTCGGTGGAGAAGCCGCCCACCTCGCCGATGGCCTCAGTGCAGCCCTCGAAGACGTCCGGGCGGTGCTCGGCGAGCCAGTGCGCCCCGAGCACGCCGCCGGCCTCCTCGTCGGCGGTGAAGACCAGCGTGATCGGCCGGTCCGGCAGGCACCCGGCCCGCTGCCGCTCCCGCACGACCGCCAGCACGATCGCGTCGAAGTCCTTCATGTCGACCGCGCCGCGCCCGATGATGTAGCCGTCGACGACCTCCGCGGCGAAGGGGTCGACCCGCCAGTCGGCGGCCTGCGCCGGCACGACGTCGAGGTGGCCGTGGACGAGGAGGCCGGGCCGCGAGGAATCGGGGTTGCCCCAGCGGGCGATCACGCTGGCGCGTCCGCGCTCGGACTCGACGATCTCGGAGTCGATCCCCACCTCGTCGAGCAGCGCGGCGACGTGCTCGGCGGCGGCGCGCTCACCGGGTCCGGAGCCGTCGCCGTAGTTGGAGGTGTCGATACGGATCAGGTCGCGGCAGATCGCCGCCACCTCGCTGATCGCCGTGGCCGTCATGTCTTGATCGTACGTGCCGGGCCGGCCCGCCCGGGGCGCGTTCAGGCCAGCAGCGCGTCGACGAACTCCTCGGCGTCGAAGGGCGCCAGATCGTCGGGTCCCTCGCCGAGACCGACGAACTTGACCGGCACGCCCAGCTCGCGCTGGACGGCGATGACGATGCCGCCCTTGGCCGTGCCGTCGAGCTTGGTCAAGACGAGTCCCGTGACGTCGACGACCTCGCCGAACACGCGCGCCTGGGTCAGGCCGTTCTGGCCGGTGGTCGCGTCGATGACGAGCAGCACCTCGGTCACCGGTGCCTGCTTCTCGACGACCCGCTTGACCTTGCCGAGTTCGTCCATCAGCCCGGCTTTGGTGTGCAGGCGGCCTGCGGTGTCGATGACGACGACGTCGGCACCGGATTCCAGGCCGGTCTTGACCGTGTCGAAGCCGACGCTGGCCGGGTCGCCGCCCTCCGGCCCGCGCACGACCGGAGCACCGACGCGCTCACCCCAGGTCTGCAACTGGTCGGCGGCGGCGGCACGGAAGGTGTCGGCTGCGCCGAGGACGACGGTCTTGTCCTCGGCGACCAGGACGCGCGCCAGGCGGCCGACGGTGGTGGTCTTGCCGGTGCCGTTGACCCCGACCACGAGGACGACGCCCGGCTGGCCGGCCTCGCCTTCGCTACGCAGCGACCGCGGCAGCGACGGGTCCACGAGCGCGACAAGCTCCTCGCGCAGGATCTCGCGCGCCCGCGTGAGGTCGGTGGAGCCTTCGACCTGGAGCCGCGTGCGGAGCCGGTCGACCAGTTCGGTGGTCGGCCCAACGCCCACGTCAGCGGCCAGCAGCGTCTCTTCCAGCTCGTCCCAGGCGGCCTGGTCGAGGGTGGCGCGGCCCAGGATCGCCAGCAGGCCCTTGCCGAAGGCGGAGTTGGATCGCGCCAGGCGCGAACGCAACCGGACCAACCGGCCGGCCGGCGCCTCGGGCCGTTCCTCCGCAGGGGCGGCCTCCTCCTCGGAGGGCACCTCTGCGGGAGGCAGCGCCTCGCGTTCGGCCGAGGGCAACTGCTTGCTGCGGCGCAGAGCGACCGTTACCCCCGCAGCCCCGACCACGACCACCGACAAGATCACGATGACCAACAACTGAATCGTCACGGCCCCAGCCTAGAGCGTCACTGCACGAGTACTGCCAAGCACGCACCCTAGATGATTGATGCGGGGTCGGGGTCTGGTCTGTGGTTTTAGTGGTCGTAGGGGGTCAGGGAGCGTAGGACGGGTGCTCCGATGCGGTCGTTGTGCCAGATGACGGTGGTGAGCGCGAGGAT
>NZ_JASGDU010000031.1:0-17447 GCF_047607065.1 Aeromicrobium sp. | reverse complement strand
GTTCCATCACCGACCACACCTCGTCAGAGATCTCCTGCCGCATCACCGTTCAAGACTCACCCATGCGAAGACGAAACCACTTGATCAACACGCCCTAGCTGAGGTGCGCCCTTCGAGGCCGCTCGTTCCTCGCGGCACCTCAGGACCCGCGAGGAACGAGCGAGCCGAGTCCTGAGGCGCGAGGAGCGGTCCCTGAGGTGCGACGAGCCTCGAAGGGCGAAGCCTGCCGTGGTGGGGTCCACTTACTGGAGGAACCTGTGAGTTCCTTGGCCGCCTTGAGGTCCATCAGGTCGATATCGGAGTCTGCGCGCGCTTCGCCGCAGGCCACCGAGCCGAAGGCCGCCAGGCGCGAATAGCCGTGCTCGACAGCCAGCGTTGTGAGGATCGGAGCGGCCGCCTCCAGCAGCACCTCCGGATGAACACCGTCGAGTTCGGCCGTGAACTTGAGTTGCTGGCTGACCGCCGATGAACTGATGCCCAGTTTCTCGGCGATCTGTCGCTAGTTCATCCCCGAGGCCGACATCGCACGCAACGCCAGCACACGGCGAATCCTCGCGATGTCCTCATCGCGCCGCGCGTTGGCATACCCGACGATCAGGCCCATAAGGGCAACGTAGAGGTTCCGCAGATTGGCGGAGCCGGTCATTGAGGTGCGAGCTTGCGAGCCTCGAAATGACCCACCCACGGCAGGCTTCGAGGCTCGCTCGTTCCTCGCTCGCACCTCAGCCAGCGGACCTATCTGCGGAACCTCTTATCACCGGCTGAGGCGCTCGTCCAGGCTCGCGCGGGCCTCGGCGAACTCGGCGGCCAGGCGGTCGACGAGCTCGCCCGCCGAGACCACCGCGTCGACGGCTCCGATGCCCTGACCCGAACCCCAGATGTCGCGCCACGCCTTCGCCTCGCCGCCGGCGTCGCCCGAGCCGAAGCTCATCGTCGACACGTCACCGTCGGGCAGGTTCGCCGGGTCCAGGCCCGCAGCCTCGATGCTGCCGCGCAGATAGTTGCCGTGGACCCCGGTGAACAGGCTGCTGTAGACGATGTCGTCTGCCGAGGAATCGACGATCATGCGCTTGTAGTCCTCGACCGTATTAGCCTCGTGCGTGGCCAGGAAAGCCGATCCGACGTAGGCGAAGTCCGCCCCGGCGGCCAGCGCGGCCAGGATCGAACGACCGTGGGCCATCGCGCCCGACAGCAGCAGCGGCCCGTCGAACCAACGGCGGATCTCCTGCACCAGCGCGAACGGCGACAGCGTCCCCGCATGGCCGCCCGCACCCGCAGCGACCGCGATGAGGCCGTCGGCCCCCTTCTCGATCGCCTTGTGCGCGAACCGGTCGTTGATGACATCGTGCAGCACGATGCCGCCGTAGGAATGAACGGCCTCGTTGATCTCCGGGCGCGCCCCGAGGGAGGTGATGACGATGGGCACCTCGTGCTTGACCACGAGGTCCATGTCCGCTTCGAGCCGGTCGTTGGAGCGGTGCACGATCTGATTGACCGCGAACGGCCCGACCGGTGCCTCCGGGTGGGCCGCCGCGAACGCCGCGTTGCTCTCGGCAATCTCGTGCAGCCAGTCGTCCAACAGGGTCTGCGGCCGCGCGTTCAGCGCCGGGAAAGCGCCGATGACCCCCGCCTGACACTGCGCCTTCACCAGGTCCGGGCCGGAGGCGATGAACATGGGCGAGGCGACGACGGGCAACCGCAGTGGGCGGTCCAGGGCGGCGGGCAGGGCCATGGGGAACTCCTGAGCAAGGCGATGAGACGCCTGGCAGCGTACCCTTGCTCTGCCACGTCACCTGCTGACGCCCAGCCGAGAAAGGTCCCGCGATGCCCGCAGAACGCCTACTGCCGACCGAGGAGGCCCGTGACCTGCTCGCGCTGACCCGCAACATCGTCGACGCCGAACTGCGCCCGCAGGTCGACCAGGCCGAGCGCGAGGCCGCCTTCCCCCGCGACGTCTTTGCCCTCCTCGGCCGCACCGGGCTGCTGAGCCTGCCATATCCGGAGGATCTGGGCGGCGGAGGCCAGCCGTACGAGGTCTACCTGCAGGTGGTCGAGGAGATCGCGACGGCGTGGGCCGCCGTCGGAGTCGGCACTAGCGTCCATGCGCTCAGCTGCTTCCCACTGTTCCACGCCGGAACTGACGAGCAGCGCCGCCGCTGGCTTCCCGACATGCTCTCGGGCCGCACACTCGGCGCGTACTGCCTGTCGGAGGCGCACGCCGGATCCGATCCCGCAGCCATGCGCACCACGGCGGTCCGCGACGGCGACGACTACGTCCTGACCGGAGCGAAGGCCTGGACCACGCACGGCGGTCAGGCGGACTTCTACACCGTGATGGCGCGTACCTCAGACGGATCGAAGGGCATCTCCTGCTTCCTGGTGCCGGCGAGCACCGAAGGCCTGAGTGCCGATGTGCCCGAACAGAAAATGGGCCTGATGAGTTCCACGACGGCGACGATGCTGTTCGACGGCGTACGCATTCCGGCCGAGCGACGCATCGGCGAAGAAGGCCAGGGGCTGTCCATCGCGCTGGCCGGGCTGGATGCGGGCCGCCTCGGCATCGCCGCCGTCGCCACCGGCGTCGCGCAGGGTGCTCTCGACGCGGCAGTCGCCTACGCAAAGGAGCGCGAGGCCTTCGGCAAGGCGATCATCGACCACCAGGGGCTCGGGTTCCTGCTGGCCGACATGGCCGCGGCGGTCGAATCGGCGCGGGCGACCTATCTGCACGCGGCCCGCCTCAAGGACGCCGGCCGGCCGTACGGTCGCCAGGCCTCCATCGCCAAGCTCATCGCGACCGACAACGCCATGAAGGTCACCACCGATGCCGTCCAGGTGCTCGGCGGTGCCGGCTACACGCGCGACTTCCCCCTGGAGCGATACATGCGCGAGACGAAGGTCATGCAGATCTTCGAGGGAACCAACCAGATTCAGCGGCTGGTCATCAGCCGTGACCTCGCCACTCGTTAGACGTTCACCACTCGAAAGGACACGTTCATGGACATCTCCCGCAGCGTCGCCCTGGTCACCGGCGGAGCCTCCGGCCTGGGCCGGGCCACCGTCGAAGCCCTCGTGGCGAAGGGTGCCAAGGCCGTCATTTTAGACCTGCCGGGTGCCGGCGAGGCCGTCGCGCGCGACCTCGGCGACGCCGTCCGCGTCGTGGGTGCGGACGTGCGCGACGCCGACCAGGTGCAGGCCGCCATCGACGCGGCGGCCGAACTGGGCGAGCTGCGCGCGGTGGTCAACTGCGCGGGAACCGGCGACGCGATCAAGACCGTCGGGCGGGAGAACACTCCCTATCCGCTGGACAAGTTCCAGCGGATCATCGAGATCAACCTCATCGGCACGTTCAACGTCATCCGGCTCGCTGCGGCGCACATGGCCGGACTCGATCTTCTCGGCGAGGAGCGCGGCGTCATCGTCAACACCGCGTCGGTGGCGGCCTTCGACGGGCAGATCGGCCAGGCTGCCTACTCGGCGTCCAAGGGCGGCGTGGTCGGCATGACGCTGCCCATCGCCCGCGACTTGTCGAACCTGCAGATCCGAGTGTGCACCATCGCGCCCGGCCTGTTCGACACGCCGCTGCTGGCCTCGCTGCCGGAGGACGCGCGCGTCTCGCTCGGCAAGCAGGTGCCGCATCCGTCGCGCCTGGGCGATCCGGCCGAGTTCGGCGCGCTCGCGGCGCACATCGTGGAGAACCCGATGCTCAACGGCGAAACGATCCGGCTCGACGGGGCCATCCGCATGGCACCCCGCTGAGAGCCGCGCGGTCTCAGCGCGGGGGCGGCACGACCCGTTCGTCGCGTTCGTCCATGCCGTCATCGGGGCCGTAACCCGTGATGACCTGGACAATCACGGTACCGATCACTGTGGCCGAACGGGTCACGGGCGTTCCTCTCACGCGGTGGCGGGATCCGTCGTCAGATGGCGGCCCCCGCCGCGATGTTCCCAGACCGTGGCCCCTGAGGTGCGGTGGGTGGCTTCGAGGCTGCCACCCGTCCCGGTCCCTGAGGTGCGACGAGGAACGAGGAGCCTCGAAGGGACTTGCCGCGTGGCAGGTCGTTTCGAGGCTCGGCCGCGAACGGCCTCACACCTCAACGACCGAGGGAGCCGGGTCCTGAGGTGCTGCGATGTAGAAGCAGCCTCGAAGGGCGAAGGGACCACCTCAACCAGCGGGGCCTCTCGGCCGGTGAATCTGCCAGACTCCCGGTATGGTCGAGGAACGGATCGTGCGGGTGCGGGTCAAGCCCGGCAGCGCCAAGGGTCCCCTCGTGACCGAGGCCGGCGAGGACGGGATCGACCTGGTGGTGTTCGTGCGCGAGCGGGCCGTCGACGGCAAGGCGAACGCAGCGGTGTGTGCCACGCTGGCGACCCACTTCGGCGTTGCCACGTCCCGGGTCGCGCTCGCCGGCGGTGCCACCTCGCGTATCAAGCGGTTCCGCATCCCGGCCGGCTGAGCGGCCGTCGCCGATTCTGTCGGTGCCGCCCCCTAGATTCGCCTCATGCGGATCTGGCACACCTCGGACTGGCATGTGGGGCGCACCTTCCACGGCCACTCGACCCTCGCCGCTCTGGAGGAGGTCCTGGCGGCGATGGCCGAGACGGTCGCCGAGCTGCGTGCCGACGTGGTGGTCGTCGCCGGTGACGTCTACGACTCCTCCACGCCGTCGGCCGAGGCCATCGCCGTCTTCAACCGCGCCTTGCGACGCCTGCACGAGACTGGGGCGCGCCTGGTCATCAGCTCGGGCAACCACGACTCCCCGACCCGGCTCGGCACGATGGCCGAGTTCATCGCCGCGGCGGGGATCCATCTGCTCACGCGGCCCGAACGGATCGAGGCACCGGTCACTCTTGATGACGCCCACGGTCCGGTCCACTTCTACGGCATCCCCTTCCTCGAACCGGCCCGGCTTCGCCATCTGTGGCGCAGCGAGTCGCCGATGCGCACGCAGGCCGACGCCGTCGGCGAGGCGATGCGCCGCATCCGAGCCGACCTCGCGGTGCGCGGAGGCCGCTCGGTGGTACTCGCCCACACCTTCGTCGCGGGGGCCGAGGGCGAGTCCTGCGAGTCCGAGCGCGCCATCGTCGACACGGACTCGGTCGGCGGCGTCGACCGCGTGCCGCTGTCGGCGTTCGACGGGGTCGACTATGCCGCCTTGGGGCACATCCACGGCCGCTCGACGCTGGCCGAGCACCTCAGGTACAGCGGGGCACCCCTGCACCTGTCCTTCTCCGAGGAGGCCAAGCCGCGCGGCGGGTGGCTGGTGGACCTCGATGCCGGCGGCCTGGCCGAGGTCACCTGGCACGACCTGCCGGTGCTGCGGCGACTGGTCACGCTCACCGGCACCCTCGATGATCTGCTGAGCGATCCTGCCCACACAGACGCCGAGGACGCCTGGGTGCGCGCCCGGCTCACCGATCCGCAGCGCCAGCGCGAGGCGATGCGGCGGCTCCAGCATCGTTTCCCGCACTGCGCCCAGATCGAGTACGTCTCCCTGGCGGCCACCGGCACGCAGGGGCGCGCCTACCGCGAGCTGGTCCGGGGCAAGAGCGATGCGCAGATCGTCGACACCTTCTTGCAGACCGTCCGCGGTGCGGGCCTGAGCGAGGCCGAGCGGGAGCTGATCGACGAGGTCCTCGCCGGCGGCGAGCAAGCGGGCACCGCATGAGGATCCATGCGGTCGAGATGACCGGCTTCGGACCGTTCCGCGAGACGGCGCGCGTCGACTTCGACGCCTTCGCCGACGATGGCGTCTTCCTCATCGGCGGGCGGACCGGTGCCGGCAAATCGTCGGTACTCGACGCCCTGACCTTCGGGCTGTTCGGCTCGGTCCCCCGGTACGGCGGCAAGGCCGATGTCCACGTGCGCAGCCGTTATCTCGGCCCGGACGAGCCGACCACGGTCACGGTGGAGTTCACCGTCGCACAGGCCCGGTACCGGGCGAGGCGCTCACCGTCGTGGGACGCGCCCAAGGCTCGCGGAACGGGTTTCACGCGCAAAGCGGCCCAACTCGAACTCTGTCGGTGGGCCGACGGCGACTGGCAGACCATCGAGACCAAGCTCGGCAATGCCGAGATCCACGTGCAGCAACTGCTCGGTCTCAACGCCGATCAGTTCCTCCAGGTCGTTCTGTTGGCCCAGGGCCGCTTCCAGGAGTTCCTCGTCGCCAAGAGCGAGGAGCGCCGGGCGCTGCTGCGCACGCTGTTTCGCACCGAACGCTTCGAGCGGTACGCCGCCGAGATGCAAGACCGCGCCCGGACTGTCAAGGCCGAGGTCGAACAGGCAGAGGCGGTGCTTGCCACCATAATCGCCGCTTTCGCTCGCCAGGCCAGGGTCGACGATCCGCCGCAGGGCACTTCTGCCGCGCCCTGGGCCAGCGAGATCGTCGCCGCGCACGCGGCCGAGGTCGAACAGGCGCAGGCACGGGTCACCGAGACCGGTGACCTGCTCACCACCGCCGAGGCGGCGTGGCAGCGCGCCCGCACGACGGACGAACGCCAGCAGCGCCGCGCGCATGCTCTCGCACGGCGAGAGGAACTGGCCGCCGAGCACGACCTGATCGAGGTCCATCGCGCCGCGGTCGCGACGGCGCGTAGGGCCGAGCCGGCCTACCCCGCAGTCACCGCGCAGGCCTCCGCCGCCGCCCGGCTTGAGGAGGCCCGCGCCGCGCTCGCCGGCCTGCCGTATGCCGAGACCGACGCCGAGGTTCTGCGCGTCCGGGAGCAGGAGTTCGCGCATCGCCTCGGCGCACTCTCCGGGGCCGTCGAGTCCGAGCGTCGCCTGCCGACCTTGCAGCGCGAGGCGCAGGCGGCCGAGCAGGCACTCACCGAAATCGACCGCGCGACCCAGGAGCACCTCGCCGAGCGCAGCACGGCACGAGACGAGGTCACGCGAATCTCGGCCGAGATCACGGCGCTCGGCGACTGCGGTGCCGATCACCTCGCCGCCGAGAACACCGTCGCGCGCCTGCGCGAACGACTCGCCGCCGCCCGGCGCGCGGCTGACGAGACCGCCGCACTGACCGAGGCCGAGAACCGTCATCTGCGCCTGTCCGAGGCGGCCCATCAGGCCGAATCGGCCTGGCTGGACCTGCGTCGTCGTCAGCTCGCCGGCTGGGCGTCGACCGTGGCCGCCGAGTTGGCCGATGGCGAGCCGTGTCCGGTGTGCGGAGCGCCCGACCATCCTCGCCCGGCGACACCGGGAGACGATCACGTCCGGGCCGAGTCGGTCGAGGCCGCCGAACAGGCTCATGCGGCCGCGCGGGCGCAGGAGTCGGACGCGAAGGCCGAGGTCGAAGCGCTCCGCGCAACGCTGAAGGCCACGGTCGAGGCCGCCGGCGGTAGCACCCAGGAGTTGACTGCGGCCCTGGGTGACGCCGAGGCCGCCTTGGCCACCGCCGCCGAGGCGGTCACCCGCCGGAGCGCTCTGGAAGCCGAGCGCACCCGGTTCGGCGAACGGATCGATACCCTCGACGCCGACCTCGCCACGGCCGCCGAGCGCCGGGAGGCCGCCGCCGCACATGCCACCACCTGCGCCGATGCCTTGGCCAATGCCCTCGCCGCCGTGGCCGAGGCTCGCGGCGACGCCCCGAGCGCGCAGGCCCGGCGCGACGCGCTCCAAGCCGAGCACGAAGAACTGCGGCGCGTCATCGCGCTGATCGAGACCGTCCGGCAGCGCCGAGAGGCCCAGGCGGAGGCCGAGCAGGCGCTCACCGAGTCCCTGCGGGACACCGGCTTCGCCTCGGCCGCCGAGGTCCGGGCAGCCCGGCTCCCCGCCGCCGAGATCGGACGGCTCGACGGCCTCGTGATCGCCCACGACCAGGACGGTGCCGTCGTCGCCTCGGTGCTGTCCGATCCCGAACTCGCCGATCTGCCCGTCGATCCGGTCGACCTGGAGGCTCCTGCGGCAGCGGTCGAGGATGCGCGTGGAGCGCACGAGGCCGCCACCTCGGACCTGGCGACACGCCAGGCCCGGCTGGCGGCGCTGTCGGATCTGGCCGAACGGATCACCGAGACCATCGAGGCGTCGGCCGATCTCATCGCCCGCCACGGCACGGTCGCTGATCTCGACCTGGCGCTGCGTGGTCTCGGTGCCAATGCCCGGCGCATGCCGTTGGAGACCTTCGCCCTCGCCGCGGAGCTGACCGACATCCTCGACGCGGCCAACATCCGTCTCACCGCGATGACGAAGGGCCGCTACCAGTTGCAGCACTCCGATACGGTGAACACCCAGGGCCGCAGCGGCCTGGACCTGACAGTCCTCGACGCCCACACCGGCGACGCCCGCGCCCCCGCCTCGCTGTCGGGGGGCGAGAAGTTCCAGGCGTCGCTCGCCCTCGCGCTCGGCCTGGCCGAGGTGGTCACTTCCCGCGCCGGAGGTCTGCGCCTCGACACGCTCTTCATCGACGAGGGCTTCGGGGCGCTCGATCCGCAGACCCTCGAGGTCACGATGGAGACGATCAACGAACTGCGCGAGGGCGGTCGCACCATCGGGCTGATAAGCCACGTCGAGGCGATGAAGGAGCAGATCCCAGCCCAGGTGCGAATCCTCGTCAACCAAGACGGCTCCAGCACGATCCGCCAGGACACCGCCCTCGTAAACGCGGGTGCCGTGACATCGGATGGGTAACGGACTCAACGCCCAACATCTCACCCTGGTGAGCGTAGGAACCCCTGTGAACGGCACCCCGTGCGGGCTGCAGTCAAAGACCGATGCGAGCGGCCCGCTGGCGGGCGGACAGATCGGTCAGGCAGGCGACCTGATCGACGGCGACGCGCAGCCGGGCGGCATCGTCGGCTGCGGCCGCAAAATCGGCCGCCAGGTCCCGGTCGAAATCACGCCCCTCACGCTCGATCAGCCGGCCGACCAGCGCGGTCAGCAGGTCACGCTGTTCGGCCAACTGCTCGACACGGTCATCGGCGAGCATCACGTGATGAGCGGCGACGGCCTTGAGCATCGTGATCTCGTCCAGCGTCTCGGCAGGCACCTCCAGATGAGCCTCGTACCGCACCAGCGGCCCTTCCCCCCACACCCGACGGGTCGCGGTCTGCGCCGACACTGCGAACCGGCCGATCAGCGCGCTGGTCAGGCTCTTCAAAGCCGCCAAAGCACGGCGGCTACCGTCGAAAGCGGCCGACGGCCATTCGGGCATGGCGCGAAGCCGGTCGAACGCCGCGAGCAGCCGGTCGTCGGTGGCCGCCGGCGCGTACCAGTCGCGGGCCACCGCGCACACACGGTCGAGTTCCAGGTCACCGACGAGATCAAACCACCCGCCGACGACACCGTCCTCGATGTCATGGACCGAGTAGGCGATGTCGTCGGACAGGTCCATGACCTCGGCCTCCACCGGGCGCACGAACGGCTCGGCACCGTCGCGCAGCCACGCGAAAACCGGCAGATCATCGGCGTACACGCCGAACTTGCCGCCCCCGTCCGGCGCTTCGCCGCGCGCCCACGGGTATTTGACGCAGGCCGCCAGGGTGCCGCGGGTGAGGTTGAGGCCGACGCTCGAACCGTCCGACGCGAAGGTCTTGGCCTCCAGTCGGGTCAGCAGCCGCAAGGTCTGCGCGTTGCCCTCGAAACCGCCGCACGGCTCGGCGACCGCGTCGAGTGCGACCTCGCCGTTGTGCCCGAACGGCGGATGCCCGAGGTCATGGGCAAGGGCGGCCGAATCGACGATCTCCGGATCGCAGCCGAGCGAGGCCCCCAGCTCCCGCGCGACCTGGGCGACCTCCTGCGAATGGGTCAGCCGGTTGCGCACGAAGTCATCGACACCCGGACCGAGCACCTGGGTCTTGGCCGACAGACGCCGCAACGCCGACGAATGCACGATGCGGCCGCGGTCACGCTCGAACGGAGTGCGTCCGGCGCGCTTGGGCGGCTCGGCGACGAAGCGGGCACGCGCCTCGTCGCCGTAGTTGCTCACGAGGGAACCGTAGCGGATCCGCCGCCAATCAACCGGACAACTGGTGCAGCGGAATCACGGCCGCCGCTCCTGCTCTCCGGCAATGTCGCGGCGCGGAGGGCAGCCATCTGCGTCTCCCGGTCCTCCAGCAACCGCAATCCCGCGCGCACGACCTCGCTGGCGGACCGGTAGCGCCCCGACACCACCTCCTGAGCGAGGAAGCCCGCGAAGTGGAAGTCGAGGCTGATCGAAGTGTTCGCCGGCGTAGATGTTAACGGGCTTCAAAGACTTACCTCATCAAGCGGGCGTGGCCTTCCGGGAGCCAAGCTTCTCCGCGAAGCCACCCGCTCCTCTGCGTCTCTTGGCTACTTGAAGTAGTAGTACCGGTTGCTGGAGTAGTCCCGGTCGAACGTTTCCTTGCTGTCGTAATGAAACAAGATTTCCTCTCGCGAGATGTATCCGAACTCGTCGTCTCCATGGACCAACGGGTAGTAGAGGTCTGCCCACCTGCTAGGACTCTCTCCGTCCCAGAGAAGCGACGCTTGCTCGTCGGTGAAGCCGCCGGAGTCGTAGAATTTCTGCAGTTCTGTAGTCCTCTCAAGGACCACTCCCAGCCGAGATGACACCTCTCGCTCCTGCCTTCGGCATCGTGTCAGTCACCAAGGTGAGCGGGACAACCTCGAAAGCGCTGGCGAATGCCGATGCAAACCCATCGAAGGCCGGGTCAAGCGTGCTTTCGCCTCGACGGATGCGGAGTGCCTCCTCGAAACCCTCGTCGCTGGGCAGATAGAAACTCACCCAAGCACCCTAGTTCGACTCATCGCCACGGAGAAGACTCGTTCATCGACCGCGAGGCGGCTTCTGGCAGGTCGGGCAGAAGTAGGAACTTCGATTCATGAAGGCCACTCTGCGAATGAGGGTGCCACAACGCTCGCACGGCAGCCCCTCTCGCCCGTATGCACGGAGGGAGCGGTCGAAGTAGCCAGATTGTCCGTTCACGTTCACGTAGAGGGCGTCGAAGCTGGTGCCGCCCTGCGTGAGCGCCACTGTCATGACATCTCGAACATGATCGAGAAGCTCAAGCACGGTGCCTCTACTGAGCCGGTTCCCAGGGCGCTCCCCGTTGAGCCGGACTCTCCACAAGGCCTCGTCGGCATAGATGTTTCCGACACCGCTCACGACCGTCTGCGTGAGCAACAAGCGCTTGATACCGGAAGAACTGCGCCTGATGCGAGCAACGACCACGTCCGGGTCGAATGCAGGCTCCATGGGGTCCGGCGCGATGTGTGCCATCTCAGCAGGAAGGACCGCACCACCCTCACTGAGCGACAGCCCACCGAACATGCGCTGGTCAACGAAGCGAAGCTCCCGCTCCCCCAACGAGAACCGTACCCGCAGGTGCCGCTCATCAAGCTGTCCTGCTTGTTGCACCAGCATCTGTCCACTCATGCCGAGGTGAGCCATCAGAGCGTCGCCGTTGTCCAACGGGAGCCATAGGTACTTGCCTCGCCGTTTCGCTCCTACGAACTGTCGTCCAACAAGCTGGTTGACGAAGTCAATCGCGCCAGCGCCGTGCCGCCGAACGAGTCGAGGGTGCAACACCTCGACAGCAGCAATCCTGCTGCCGACAACGTGAGCCTCAAGCCCCCGCCGCACGACCTCGACCTCGGGCAGTTCAGGCACCGGTCAGCGTCTCCCAGGCGACCTGGGCGACCTCCTGCTCGGCCTGCTTCTTGGAGGTCCCCGTGCCGCCGCTGAAGACCAGCACGCCCAGGTACACCGACGCGGCGAACTTGCGGGCGTGATCGGGTCCCTCGCTCTGCACGACGTAGACCGGCACGCCGAATCCGCGCTCGGCCGCGACCTCCTGCAACGAGGTCTTCCAGTCCAGCGCCGCGCCCAGCCGGGCTGCATCGGCAATGACCGGATCGAAAATCTGGTGGACGACCTGCGAGGCGCGTTCGATGCCGAACTGGATGTAGATCGCGCCGATCAGCGCCTCGACCGTATCGGACAGGATCGAGGCCTTGTCGCGTCCGCCCGTGGCCTCCTCGCCGCGCCCGAGCAGCACATGCTCGCCCACGCCCAGCGTGCGGGCCACCACCGCCAGCGCCTTCGCGCTGACGACCGCCGAACGCAGCTTCGCCAACTGCCCCTCGGGCAGGTCCGGATGCGTCCGGAACAGCGCGTCGGTGACGATCAGGCCGAGAACCGAGTCACCGAGGAACTCCAGCCGCTCGTTGTTCGGGATCTGGCCGTGCTCGTAGGCATAGGACCGGTGGGTCAGCGCATGAGTCGTCAGTTCCGGATCAAGATCGGGAACCCCGAGGACGGCACGCAGCTCGTCCACGTGCAAATCGGATCAGAGAACCTGGCGGCGCTCGCCGCGGGCACCGTACTGACCGCACTCGGTGCAGGCGCGGTGCGGGATGACCTTGCTGTCGCACGCGGGGTTGGCGCAGTCGACGACCGCGACCTTCGCGGCCTTCCAGGCCGAGCGACGGTGACGGGTGTTGCTGCGCGACATCTTCCGCTTCGGGACGGCCACGATTACTCCTTGGGTTCTTCGATCACAGTGTCGGAATCGATCAGGGTGGTCAGCGCCGACCATCGCGGGTCGACCGCCGCTCCGTGTGTGTGGTCGGGATCATCCGCGATCCGCGCCCCGCAATCGGGGCACAGTCCCGGACAGTCCGGATCACACAACGGGTGGTGCGGCAGTGCGAACACCACCGCGTCACGCAGTGTCGGTTCGAGGTCGAGCAGGTCGCCCTCGAGCCACTGGGTCTCCTCGGCCTCCTCCTCGTCGGAGGGCCGGTCGTAGAGGTACAGCTCCTGGATTTCCAGGTCGAGATCCTCCTCGACCTGCTCCAGGCACCGGACGCACTCGCCGGTCGCCGTCACCGTGGTCGATCCTGTCGCCAGAACCCCGTCCATGACCGCCTCGAGCCGCAACTCCAGGTCGACCTCGGACCCCTCGGGAACGCCGAAGACGTCGTAGCCCCACTGCGCCGGCACCGTGGCTCGCAGATGATAGGTGCGTTCGTGGCCCGGCCGCCGCCCCAACTCGTGGGTGTCGATGACCCAGGGTCCCGTCTGCACGCTCATCCGTTCGTCACAAGTGCAAGGCACATGACCCGCGTGAGCAGGCCAGCGACCACTGTACCGGTTGGCCGACCTGTTCGGGAAATCGGCGGGTCAGTGCTGGTGGCCGTAGGACTCGTCGAGGGCGGCAAGCACGGCAGGCGGCACGAGGTCGGCGACGTCTCCGCCGTGGCGGGCGACCTCCTTGACCAGGCTGGAGGCGATGAACATGTAATCCGGCGCGGTCGGGATGAAGATGGTGTCGATGCCGGTGAGATTGCCGTTCATCTGGGCCATCTGCAGCTCGTAGTCGAAGTCCGAGACCGCCCGCAGGCCCTTGACGATGGCCGAGATGTCGTTCTGCGCGCAGTAGTCGACCAGCAGGCCCGCATAGGAATCGACCGTGACATTGGGCCGGTTGCGGATCGAGCGGCGGATCAGGTCGAGGCGCTGGGCGGTGTCGAACAGGCCCTTCTTGGCGTCGTTGACCAGCACCACGACGACCACCTCGTCGAACAGGTACGACGCCCTCGTGATGATGTCGAGGTGACCGTTCGTCACCGGATCGAAAGAGCCTGGGCACACCACTCGCGTCATCTATCGCTCCCGTCCACGCGGTTTTCAGCGACCGTACCAAAGCGAGGTCTCCCCGTAGGCACGTTTCGCCCGCGCGTCGACACCGGCCGGCCAGACGAACCCGTCGCGGGTGGACCGCTCCACCACGATCAGGCCGTCCTCAGCGCACCAGCGCGACTCGGCGAGGACCGCCACGAGCGCCGTGACCTCCTCGGTCGCCAGCGCATACGGCGGGTCGAGGACGATCAAGTCGTACGGCTCGGCCGGTTCAGTCGCCACGAAGCGGCGGGCCGTGACCGGGTGGACCCGCGCGGCGGCGATGCCCAGATCGGCCAGGTTCGCCCGGATCGTCCGCACTGCGGCGCGGTCGGAGTCGACCAGATCGGCATGGGCTGCCCCCCGCGACAGGGCCTCGATGCCGAGGGCTCCCGACCCGGCGAACAGATCGAGGACACGCAGCCCGTCCAAGCCCCCGAACACCGAGGTGAGCGAGGCGAACAGCGACTCCCGGACCCGATCGGACGTGGGCCGCGTGCCGTCGCCCGGCGGGGTCTTGAGCCGGCGGCCCTTGAACTGCCCGGCGATCACCCGTGTCATGTGCGCTCCAGATAGTCGGCGTGCTCGGAGGACTCCAGCGCCCGGACCGCCGCCGCCAGATCGGGGGTCGAGGCCAGCTCCGGATCGGCGCGCACCACCTCGTCGGCCGCCTGCCGGGCCTGCCCGATGACCTTCTCGTCGCGGACCACCGACAGCAGGCGCAGGCTCGACCGGAAGCCGGACTGCCGCGAACCGAGCACGTCGCCCTCGCTGCGCATCTCGACATCGAGGCGCGACAGCTCGAACCCGTCGGTGGTCGAGGCGACCGCCGTAAGCCGCTCGGCCGCCGGCGAGTCGGCATCGACCGCGGTGACCAGCAGGCACAGGCCCGGCTCCCCGCCGCGTCCGACACGACCACGCAGCTGATGCAGCTGGGAGATGCCGAACCGGTCGGCGTCCATGACCACCATGACCGTCGCATTCGGCACGTCGACACCCACCTCGATCACCGTCGTCGCCACGAGCACGTCGATATCGCCTGCGGCGAAGGCCGACATGACCGCGTCCTTCGCCTCCGCGCTCATCCTGCCGTGCAGGTCACCGAGCCGCAGCCCGGCGAGCGGGCCGGCCGCCAGTTCCTCGTAGAGGTCGACGAGCGAGCGCGTCGGCCTCTCGGACTCCACGCCCTCGTCGTCGCCGATCCGCGACACGACGACGTAGGCCTGTCGGCCGCGAGCCACTTCCTCGCGGACGCGCTCCCAGGCCCGGTCGAGCCAGGCGGGGCGCTGCGCCACCGGGACGACCGAGGTCTGGATCGGCTGGCGGCCCCGTGGCAACTCGGCCAGCACCGACACGTCCAGGTCTCCGAACACCGTCATCGCCACCGTGCGCGGGATCGGTGTCGCGGTCATCACCAGCACGTGCGGTCGCGCGCGGGCACGGTCGACGAGGGCGGCACGCTGCTCGACGCCGAAACGGTGCTGCTCGTCGACGACCACCAGGCCCAGGTCGGCGAACTCCACACCGTCCTGGATCAGCGCATGCGTGCCGACCACGATGCCCGCCTCCCCGGTCACCAGATCGAGCAGCGCCCGCTGGCGCGCCGCCTTCGACATCGATCCGGTCAGCAGCCGGACCCGCGTGCCGCGCTCGGATCCGCCGAGCATCCCGGCTTCGGCCAGGTCGCCGAGCATCGCGGTGATCGTGCGGTGATGCTGGGCCGCCAGGACCTCGGTCGGCGCCAGCATCGCTGCCTGCCCGCCGGCGTCGACCACCTGGAGCATGGCCAGCAGCGCTACGACGGTCTTGCCCGAGCCGACCTCGCCCTGGAGGAGACGGTGCATCGGATGCGAGCCGGACAGGTCACCGGTGATCGCGTCGAGCACCTCGCGCTGCCCGGTGGTCAGGTCGAAGGGCAGACGTTCGAGGAACCTCGTGCGCAGGCCGTCGCCGGCCGGCGGGCGCGGCGTGGCCGACTCCCCCGCAGCAAGATGGCGACGGCGCGCCAGGACCGTCTGCATCACGAAGGCCTCCTCGAAGCGGAAGCGCGCCTGCGCGGTCATCGCCTCGCGCATCTCGCGGGGGCGGTGAATGCTCTCGAAGGCCGCCGCCGCACCGGGGTACCCGTGCTCGGCGCGCACCGAAGCCGGTAGCGGCTCAGGCCAGACGTCGACGACCTCCAGGCAGGCCGCGACGACCCGTTCGATGGCCCACGTCGAGACCTTGGCGGTCGCCGGGTAGATCGGCACCACCCCGCGCCCGAGCCGGTCACCGGCCGGGTCGAACTGCGGCTGCGTCAGCTGCAGGCGGCCGCGGTAACTGCCGACGACCCCCGAGAACAGACCCACGTCGCCGGGCTTCATCGCCTTGCGCCACGGCTGGTTGAAGAACGTCAGCGACAGCTCGCCCGAGCCGTCGGTGACGACGACCTCGGTACGGGTACGCCGCCCGCCGGGGCCATAAGAGAAGTTCTTCGTCGAGGCGACCTCGGCCATGATCGTCACGTGCCGGCCCGGTGTCAGCTCGCCCAGCGGCGTCAACGCGCCGATCTCCAGATAGCGCCGGGGGTAATGCCGCAGCAGGTCACCGACGGTGTGCAGCCCGAGCGCCGTCGCCAGCGGGCGGGCCGAGCGCTCGCCGACGACCGGCCCGAGCTTGCTGGCGAAGGTGACCTGCCCCGTCATCGCGCTCACTCGACCGCGAGGAAGAGCGCATAGTTCTCCTGCCCGCCGTGGTAGACCTCCACGTCGACGTCGGGCCGGGTCCGGGAGATGTGCCCGGCGAGCCGCTGGGCCAGATCATCCTCCGCCCCCTGCCCGCTCACGACCGTCACCAGCTCGGCCGACGGGGTCAGGAGCCGTTCGACGACCTGCGCGGCGACCTCCAGCGCGCCCGCCCCGACGAAGGCGAAGTCGCCCGAGACGACGCCGAGGACGTCCCCGGCCCGGCAGGGGCCGGCCATCGTGATTCCCGGCTCGGACGCCACGGTGATGGCCCCGTGCGCGGTGCCGCTGGCCGCGCTCGACATCGCCACGACGTCGTCGTCGAAGTCGATGCCGGGATCGTGGACCGCCAAGGCTGCCAGGCCCTGCACCTGAGCGGCGGTCGGGATCACCGCGACCCGCCGGCCCGTCTCCCGTGCGGACTTGGCCGCAGCCTCGAACAGGCCCACGTAGCGCGAGTTGTTGGGCAGCACGATGATTTCGTCGGCGTCGGCCTGAGCCAGGGTCGCCGCGACCACCTCGTGCGACAGCGGGGCGGTACGGGTGAACGGCAGCGTGATAGCCCCGCCCTGCGCACACAGCTCCGTCATGCCCTCACCGGTGGTGGCGGCGATGATGAGCCGGTGGCGGCGCGGCCGGCGCTGGCGGGCGATCTGATCGGCGAAGTGGGTCACGGCGATCTGCCGGGGCCGCCCGGCTTCCAGCCCGGCCTCGATGGCCGCGCCGACGTCGTCGACATGCACGTGGACGTTCCACAAGCCCTCGCCGCCCACGACGACGAGCGAATCGCCCAGGCCCGCCAGCGTGCGGCGCAGCTGCGGGATCGCCTCGTCGTCGCCGTCGAGCAGGTACATGACCTCGTAGGCCGGGCCGCCCTCGACCAGGTCGACGCCCGCCTCGACGGGGATCGGCACCACAGTCTTGACCGCCGGGGCAACCCGCCCGGTGAGCGCCTGTTCGGTCGCGTCCAGCACAACCACCAGGACACGCCCACCGGCGTCGACCACGCCCGCACGGGCCAGAAGATCCATCTGCTCGGGGGTGCGGGCCAGCCCCTCGCGGGCGGCGGCGGCGGCCGCGCCGAAGGTCTCGCGCGGCGCACGCCCGGCATCGGCCGCCTCACGCG
>NZ_JASGDU010000030.1:0-16170 GCF_047607065.1 Aeromicrobium sp. | reverse complement strand
TTCCCGCTGGCTGAGGTGCGAGGAGCTTGCGACGAGCCTCGAAGCCTGCCGTGGCTGGGTCCCTTCGGGGCTTTGGCCGCAGGCGGCCTACGCACCTCAGGGGCCGGGTTTCCCGCTGGCTGAGGTGCGAGGAGCTTGCGACGAGCCTCGAAGCCTGCCGTGGCTGGGTCCCTTCGGGGCTTCGGCTGCGGGCGGCCTACGCACCTCAGGGGCCGGGTCTGTCAGGCGGGCTGCTTCTCCTGGACGGCGGTGTGCCAGATGAAGTCGCCCTCGGGGACGCTGCGCAGGCGGCTCCAGTAGCGGAAGGTGAAGCCCGGCCAGATCGTCCGGTTCTTGCCCTGGGAGTCCAAGTACCAGCTCGTGCAGCCGCCCTGGCTCCACACGCCCTTGGACACCTTCTCCTGCAACTTGTCGTTGAACTCGCGCTGCGCCTGCGGCGTCGGCTCCACCGCGCCCGCGCGACGCCGGTCCATCTCGGCGAGCAGCTTGATGATCCACTTCGTCTGCTGCTCGATCATGAACACGACCGAGTTGTGCCCCAGGGCCGTGTTCGGCCCGAGCAGCATGAAGAAGTTCGGGAAGCGCGACACGGTGATGCCGTTGTAGGTCTCGATGCCGTGCTCGGCGAAGGTCTCCGACAGGTCGCGTCCGGCTTCGCCCTTGACCTTGACCCACTCGAAGGCGTCGGTCACATGGAAGCCGGTGCCGTAGATGATGACGTCGACCTCGCGGAAGTCGCCGTCCTTGGTGCGGATGCCGGTCGGCGTGATCTCGGCGATGCCGGTGTCGATCAGTGTCACGTTGTCGCGGTTGTAGACCGGAATGTAGTTGTCGGTCTTGAGCACCCGCTTGCAGCCCAGGCGGTAGTCCGGGATCAGTTTCTCGGCCGTCTCGGGGTCCGTGATGGTCTTGCGGATGTAGGCCGCGACCTTCTTCTCGATGATGCCGGTGATGTTCTGCATCGGGCCGGTGAAGCCCAACTGTGTGGACTCGTTGAACCAGTACAGCGCGTTGCGGTAGGCGCGGGTGCTGCCCGGCAGCTTGGAGATCAACGTCTTCTTCGCGCCGGTGATGTCGTGGTTCATCTTCGGGATGACCCACGGCGCGGTGCGCTGGTGGACGTCGAGCTGGGCGACCTCGGGCGCGATCTGCGGGATGAACTGGATCGCGCTCGCGCCCGTGCCGATCACCGCGACGCGCTTGCCGGCCAGATCGACGTCGTGGTCCCACTGCGCGGAGTGGAAGCGCGGGCCGGTGAACGTGTCGGCACCCAAGATGGCGGGGATGTTCGGGATGTGCAGGCCGCCGATGCCCGAGACCAGCACGCGGGCGTCGTAGGTCTCCTTGGTGGTGGTGACGGTCCAGCGCTGACGCTCCTCGTCCCAGGCGGCACCGGTCATCTCGGTGCCGAAGTCGATGACGTCGTAGAGGTCGTGCTTCTTCGCCACGGTGCGCATGTACTCCCAGATCTCGGCCTGGCCGGAGTACTCGCGCGACCAGTTCGGGTTGAGTTCGTAGGAGAACGAGTACATGTGGCTCTGGATGTCGCACTCGGCACCCGGATAGGTGTTGTCGCGCCACGTGCCGCCGACGTCGTCGGCCTTCTCCAGGACGATGAAATCGGTGCGGCCGGCTTCGCGGAGCTTCATGGCCATGCCCATGCCGGAGAAGCCGGTGCCGATGATGAGGATGTCGGTGCTGATCACGTTTCAGATACTATCGGTATCCGAATGGCCGGCCAAGGGGGTACGGCCTCGGTGTGAGGAGAGCGACGTGACCGTCGAGCCGGCGAGGATCACCCGGGCCGAGCGCCAGGCGCAGACTCGGGAGCGGCTGGTCGAGGTGGCGCGGGAGTTGTTCCTCGCCGACGGCTACGCCGCGACCACGCTCGACAAGGTCGCCGTCGCGGCGGGCTTCTCCAAGGGCGCGGTGTACTCGAACTTCTCCGGCAAGGAGGAGCTGTGCCTGGCGGTGCTCGACGACCTGCACGCCGAGCAGATCGAGGGCATCGTCGAGGCGTTCAGCGTCAAGGCCGACCTCGACGGTCGCATCGATGCCTTCGTGGAGTGGGCGCGCCGCAGCGTCGGCAGCCCCCGGTACACGGCGCTGGAGGTCGAGTTCGCCGCCGCCGCGCGGCACAGCCCGTTCGTCGCGCGCGAACTGGTCAAGCGGCACCGCGACATGCGCTCGGCCGCAGCGCAACTCATCGCGCGCATCGCCGAGCAGGAGGGCATGGAACTCGTGCTGACTCCCGAGGAGGCCGCGACCTCGCTGCTGAGCCTCGGCATCGGCATGGGGGCGATGCGGTCGCTGGATCACACGATTGACGTCGGCATCCTGGCGACCACCATGCGCTCCCTCGTCCGCTTCCGCCCCAAAGCCTGAGGGGGACCGCGCAGCGGGTTGGGTCGTTTCGAGGCTCGGCCGCGGGCGGCCTCGCACCTCAACGACCGGAAGCCACCGGGTCCTGAGGTGCTGCGACGAAGGAGCAGCCTCGAAGGGCGAAGGGACCCCAGAAGGCGTCAGTAGCCGCCGTTGTCCTTGAAGCGCTGGAAACTGGCCTCGATCTCGGCCTCGGCCTCGGCGCGGCCGACCCACTGCGAACCCTTCTCGACGAACTTGCCCGGCTCGAGGTCCTTGTAGGACTCGAAGAAGTGCTGGATCTCCGACAGGTCGAAGTCCGAGACGTCGTGAACGTCCGTCAAATGGGCCTGGCGCGGATCGCTCGCAGGCACGCACAGGATCTTGTCGTCGCCGCCGGCGTCGTCGGTCATCTTGAACATGCCGATCGCGCGGCACTCGATGACGCAGCCGGGGAAGGTCGGGAACGGCAGGATCACCAGCGCGTCGAGCGGGTCGCCGTCGTTGCCGAGGGAGTTGTCGATGAAGCCGTAGTCGGCCGGGTAGGTCATCGAGGTGAACAGCGTCCGGTCCAGTCGGATGCGGTGGGTCTCGTGGTCGAGCTCGTACTTGTTGCGCTCGCCCTTGGGAATCTCCACAGTGACGTCGAAGATCACATGTCCTCCTGGTGATGGCCCGCAGGAGTCGCTCACGGCGGGCGCTGAATCAATCGGTGGTCGCCCGCCCACGCGGCGTTCGACCGTCTCTATAGTCTGGCGCATGTGACATCGCAGAGCCAGGACCGGGTCGTGGCCTCGCCGACCCATCGACTTCGTCGTGCCCTGGTCTGGTCGAGCGCCCTGGCGCTGGCGATCATCGTCACGGTGGGTCTGGCGCTGCAGTACGAGCGTGGCTCGCTCAACGATTTCCTCTGCGAGGGTCCCTGCGGTCCGGCCTATGTCGCCTCGCCCGAGGGGTTGGAGGCCCCGGCGGCCGACGCGCCGGCGGTCTCGGCTGCGGCGGGCACGACGGCCGATCCCGAGGCGGTGACGGCGGCGGTCAACTCGGCGCTGAACCAGCCGGTGCTCGGGTCGCATGTCGGCGTGTCGGTGCGCCAACTCGACGGCGTCGAACTGGTGGCGACGTCGGCGGACTCCTTCATCCCGGCCTCCACGACGAAACTGCTGACCGGTTTCGCGGCGCTGACGACGCTCGATCCGGAACATCGTTTCGTCACCTCGACGGTGCTCGACGGGGATCGGCTGATCCTGGTCGGCGGAGGCGATCCGTTCCTGATGGCGACGCAGGACGACCGGGGTTTCGCCGCCCCCGCGACGCTGGAGACACTGGCTGCGCGCACTGCTGACGCTTTGCACGCCGAGGGCATACGCGCGGTCGACCTCGGCTACGACGACACGCTGTTCACTGGTCCGGCCGAGAACCCCACCTGGGAGCCGAGTTACGCCGAGCAGAATGTCGTCAGTCCGATCTCGGCGCTGTGGGTCGACCGAGGACAGATCGACGGCGTGCGCTCGGCGGAGCCTGCGGCGTCGGCAGCCGAGATCTTCGCCGGGCAGTTGGCGGCCGAGGGCATATCCGTGACACCGGTGGGGCGCACGTCGGCATCGGGGGACGCTACGCCGGTCGGCGAGGTGCGTGGCCCGACGGTCGCCCAGGCCGTCGAACGGGTGGAGTTGACCAGTGACAACGGCGGAGCCGAGGTTCTGGCGCGCCACGTCGCGCTCGCATCAGGGTCCGAGGCGAGTTTCGTCGGCGCGGTGGGGGCCGTCGAGCAGGCGCTGAGCAGTGCCGGGATCGACACCACCGGACTCGTCTTGCGCGACGGGAGCGGGTTGTCGCGCGAGAACCGCATCTCCCCGTCACTGTTGACGCGGGTGGCCGCTGCGGCGACGGTATCGATGCCGACATTGGTGGACGTGCTGCCGGTCGCGGGATTCTCCGGGTCGCTGGCTGACCGGTTCGCCGGCCTGGCCGGGCGCGGCATGGTGCGTGCCAAGACCGGATCGCTCAATCAGGTACACAGCCTGGCCGGGACGGTGACGACCGCCGACGGAGTGGTCCTGACGATGGCCGTGATGACCGATTCGGCCGATGCCGCGCAGCCGCTCGCCGGGCGGGCGGCCATCGATGCGCTGCTGGCGTCGCTGGCGTCCTGCACCTGCGCCCAGGGCTGACCCCGTACCGTGACGGCATGATCGACTGGCGAATCGCCCGAGCGACCGGAGCACGGCTGAGCGGCAGGGGGCCGGAGGCGAGTCCGGCGCAGGCCGCCGAGGCCGTCGCGGAGTTGCGCGAGGCCGCCGACCGTGCCTGCATCCCGGTGCGCGACTTCACCGGGATGCAGGCACCGATCGATGCCACGCCGGTCCTGGTCGTGGATCGTCCGCGCTGGATCGAGGCGAACACCGAGTCGTTCGCCGACCTGCTCGCGCCCGCCCTGGAGGCGATGCAGGCGCGCGCCGGCGCGACGGCCCGGCGGGTCGGGGGCGCGATCAGCGGCGCGGAGGTGGGCGCGGTGATGGCGCTGGTGTCGAGCCGCGTCCTGGGCCAGTTCGACCCGTTTTGGACCGGCCCCGACGGTGAGGCGGGCAGGCTGCTGCTGGTGGCACCCAACATCGTGCAGGCCGAGCGCAAGCTCGAGGTCGATCCGAGCGATTTCCGCCTGTGGGTGTGCCTGCACGAGGAGACCCACCGGGTGCAGTTCACATCGTCGCCGTGGCTGGCCGGGCATATGCGTTCCCTCATCGCGGAGTTCCTCGACGAGACCGACACCGACACCGTGGGCCAGATCACCGAGCAGGCGGGCAAGGCGTTGCGCGGCGAGATCGAGCTGTCGCTGGCGGAGCTGTTCCAGAGTCCGGCTCAGCGGCGGATCATCGAGCGGGCGACCGGTGTCATGTCGCTGCTGGAGGGGCATGCGGACGTGGTGATGGACGG
Source organism: Aeromicrobium sp. (assembly GCF_047607065.1). Taxonomy (GTDB): domain Bacteria; phylum Actinomycetota; class Actinomycetes; order Propionibacteriales; family Nocardioidaceae; genus Aeromicrobium. The sequence continues at coordinate 10,872 of NZ_JASGDU010000030.1, read as the reverse complement.
TGTCGGCCCGGAGTTCGTGCCGAGCGTGCGCGAGATCCGCCGCAAGTTCACCCAGCGCCGCGAGTCGGCCGGGTTCCTGGACAAGATCGTGCGCAAGGTGCTCGGCATGGAAGGCAAGCTGCGGCAGTATCAGGAGGGCGCGGCCTTCGTGCGGGCGGTGATCGACGCGGTCGGGATGGAGGGCTTCAACGCCGTCTGGACGTCACCGGAGACGCTCCCCTCGCACGAGGAGATCCTCGACCCCTCCCTCTGGCTCACCCGCGTTGCCCCCTGACCGTCCGTAGGTTTCCCACGAGACCGTCGAAAACCTGCACTGTTCCGCAGGCGGCGGTGTATCAGATAGTCCTTTTGGGCTATTCCTATCGTTCGCGATCTACGCGAGTATTTCTCAGCAAGCGACGAGTCTGGAGGAAAGCGATGTTTCTGAAGTTTCTCTTGAGTCGCCTGAACTGGCATCTATTTTTAGTTGTGAGTTTGGTTGCCGTAGTGAGTTTGTTTCCTGAAGGCGCCTGGGCGCGAGACGGCGCTTTCGAGGACGCTTCCTCGGCAACTGGATTGGGTAATTCTGGTAAGGCTCCGCGGTGCTTGACTGAGAGCGACCCTGAGAAGTTGTGCTTGGCGGCAGCGGTGTTGAGTCCCACCCCGAATCTCAATCTTACTGAAGAAGAGATCGCCATTGCTGCAGTTGGCCAGGCGATAGAGAACGGTCAGGAAGAGGTCGCTTCAGATTTCGTTGAAGCTCAAGGAGAGGGATTCTCGCAAGAGACTCAAGACACGCTGGGAGAGTTTGTTGAGGATGGTTTGCCTTTGAACTCCGAAGACGATCCAAGAGTTCACCCTGACAAAGATTTTGAGACATCTGCTCTCGACGGGTCGGGATTATCTCCGATTTCGAGTCTACAAGGTCCATCGCACCTTGGGCATGCGAGTAATGCTTCAATGTCGATTTACTTCGACCCGGGAACCGCTAAGGTGCATGCGTTCTCGGAGAAGACGACCGGGTATGTGACCTGGGCTTGTACATGTGGAGGGAATGCGGCTCAGGTGCGTCTTGCCGAGACTACGAACCTGCATGGATGGGAGATCGCGCACTACCGAGAGTTCCGGGTGATTATCGGACCTCGAGTCGATCTGGTATCAACATCCTGTCGTATCCGCTATGACAGAAGGGCGGCACCCGATTCGACTGTGTATAATTGGTCCTCGTGCCATAACTCTTACAATTCGAGCGGTTCTTCCTATATGCCGTCCGGCAACAAGCGTTTCACGGGAACCAGAGGTGCGGAGTACTACAGCAATTGGGTAGGTGATGTTGACCCTCTAGGGCCACTTGGCAAAAAGCCATTCGACTTGCGGGGAACATCTTGGAAGTACCCGAGCGGTGGCGGAACACCTTCATTTTGACGAGGGCAGGGCAGGTATGAATGACGAGGCGGAGCGGCTGCGCGAGACGCTGGCCTATTGGGAGGGGATCGAGCAAGCCGTCACTGGTTGGGATCGGCTGTCCGCGGTCATCCGGGCCTGCCGTGACCGCGAGGACGCGGTCGATCAGGTGGCCAGGGTCTTCGGTGTCTCCGAGACGCAGGCCCTCATCATGGTCGACGTCCAGGTCGGTCGGCTGACCACGGACACGCTGGTCATGGTGCGCGAGCAGCTGGCGCAATGCCGGGATCGCCTGCGGTCCTTCGACGATTCCGCGTGATGTCATCCGCGCCCTCTGGCTCACCCGCGTTGCCCCCTGACCGTCCGTAGGTTTCCCACGAGACCGTCGCAATCCCGCGTCGAGCGCACGAAGTTTCGTGTTGTTGATGCGTGAATCGAGCGGTCTCGTGGGAAACTGCGCCCGTGGGCAGGCTAGAACCGGCGGTGGCGGCGGGACGCCGGGCCGTGCGCGAAAACCTCGTGGAGGTGGCGCCGGGGCAGGCGGTGATCGCCGGGGTCTCCGGGGGAGCGGACTCGCTCGCACTGGCCGCGACGCTGGCCTTCGTCGGGCCGCGCGCCGGATGGGACGTGCGCGTTGTCGTCGTGGACCACCGCCTGCAAGACGGCTCCGGCGAGGTCGCCGCCACGGCAGCGCGCCAATGCCGCGACCTTGGGCTGGCCGCTGAGGTGGTCGCCGTCGAGGTGGGCCAGAGCGGCGGTCCCGAGGCCGCCGCCCGCGCCGCCCGCCTCCAGGCCCTGCACGAAGCGGCGCACCGACACGATGCCGCCGCGATCTGTCTCGCCCACACCCTCGACGATCAGGCCGAGACCGTCCTGCTCGGCCTCGGCCGCGGCTCCGGACCCCGTTCCATCGCGGCGATGGCGCCCCGCTCGGGCCTGCTGCACCGCCCTTTCCTGGGCCTGCGCCGCCGTGACACCCTCGCCATCTGCGCTGCCCACGACCTCGCTCCCTGGGACGACCCGCACAACACCGACCCCGCCTACCGCCGCGTCCGGGTACGCCGCGAACTGCTGCCGCTGGCCGAGGACGTGCTCGGCGGCGGGGTCGCCGAAGCGCTGGCCCGCACCGCCGGGCAGGTCGCCCGCGACCTCGACCTGCTCGACGCCCTCACCGACGACTGGCTCGCGGCGCACCCCGATCCGGACCGCGTCGCCGATCTCGCCGCCCAGCATCCGGCGATCCGCAGCCGCGTCCTGCGCCGCCTCGCCCTCGCTGCGGGAGCGGCGTCCGGCGAGCTCGCCCAAGGCCACATCGACGCCCTCGGCTCGCTGCTCGACAACCCTCGCGGCGGACGCCGGGTGGAACTGCCCGGAGGCCTCACCTGCACCCGCGAGGGTGATCGCCTGATCTTCGCTCCGACCCCTGTGGCACGCTAAGGCGCGTGGACCGCGCACATATCGAAGCCGATCTCGACCCGTCTCAGACGCTCTTCACCGAGGAGCAGATCCAGACTCGCCTGCAGGACATGGCCCGGCAGATCGAGGCCGACTACGCCGGCCGTGACGTGCTGCTGGTCGGGGTCCTCAAGGGTGCCGTCATGGTCATGGCCGACCTGGCCCGTGCGCTCGACCGGCACGTCGAGATGGACTGGATGGCGGTCTCGTCCTACGGGTCGGGCACCAAGAGCAGCGGCGTCGTCCGCATCCTCAAGGACCTCGACGCCGACATCAGCGGCCGAGACGTGCTGATCGTCGAGGACATCATCGACACCGGCCTGACCCTGTCGTGGCTGGTGGCGAACCTGAAATCGCGCAAGCCGTCCTCGGTGGAGATTGCCACGCTGCTGCGCAAGCCCGACGCGGTGCAGATGGAGGTCGACGTCAAGTACGTCGGTTTCGACATCCCCAACGCCTTCGTCGTGGGCTACGGACTCGACTACGCCGAGCGCTACCGCAACCTGCGCTGCATCGGAACGCTCGCCGAGCACGTCTATCGCTGACCAGACGGCGTGTAGGTTTTGCCTACCGCCTGTTCGCCGATGAGTAAAGGATGGGCTGACGCCCCGGTGTTATGAACGTCAAGAAGATTGTCCAGGGGCCGTGGCTGTGGATCGTTCTGGTCGCCATCGTCGTCTTCGCGGTGCTGCAATTCTCCTCGACCTCAGGTGGCGAGCGTGAGGTGCAGACCTCGACGATGGTCAAGTACTTGGAGGCCGACAAGGTCGAGAAGGTCACCTTCGTCGAGGGCGAGCAGGAGATTCGCGCGACCCTCAAGGAGGGCGACGAGAAGGTCCGCGCGACCTGGCTCGGCGACCAGGGTTCGCGTCTGGTCGAGGCGGCCGAGGCGGCCGTGGCCGACAAGAAGCTCAAGAGTTTCGACGTCGAGAACCCGCAGCCGGGCTGGCTCAGCAGCCTGTTCAGCGTGCTGCTGCCGATGCTGCTGTTCGTCGGCATTTTCCTGTTCTTGATGAGCCGGATGCAGGGCGGCGGCGGTCGCGTCATGCAGTTCGGCAAGTCGCGGGCCAAACTCATCAGCAAGGACACCCCGCAGACCACCTTCGCCGATGTCGCCGGCTGTGACGAGGCCATCGAGGAGCTCGGCGAGATCAAGGAGTTCCTCTCCGAGCCGGCCAAGTTCCAGGCCGTCGGTGCGAAGATCCCCAAGGGCGTGCTGCTGTACGGCCCGCCCGGTACCGGCAAGACACTGCTGGCCCGCGCGGTCGCCGGCGAGGCGGGGGTGCCGTTCTACTCGATCTCCGGCTCGGATTTCGTGGAGATGTTCGTCGGCGTCGGCGCGAGCCGGGTGCGTGACCTGTTCGATCAGGCCAAGGCCAACGCGCCGGCCATCGTCTTCATCGACGAGATCGACGCGGTCGGCCGCCATCGCGGCACCGGCATGGGCGGCGGTCACGACGAGCGCGAGCAGACCCTCAACCAGTTGCTCGTCGAGATGGACGGCTTCGACGTGCGCGGCGGGGTCATCCTCATCGCGGCCACGAACCGGCCTGACGTGCTCGATCCGGCGCTGCTGCGCCCGGGCCGCTTCGACCGGCAGATCGGCGTCGAGGCGCCCGATCTCAAGGGCCGCGAGACGATCCTCAAGGTCCACGCCCGTGGCAAGCCCATCGGCCCGGACGTCGACCTGGCCAGTGTCGCGAAGCGCACGCCGGGCTTCAGCGGTGCCGACCTGGCCAACGTGCTCAACGAGGCTGCGCTGTTGACCGCGCGCACCAACCAGAAGGTCATCACCAACGCGGCTCTGGACGAGGCTATTGATCGCGTGATGGCCGGCCCGCAGAAGCGCACCCGCCTGATGAACGAGCACGAGCGGCTGGTGACGGCCTATCACGAGGGCGGTCACGCGCTCGTGGCTGCGGCGCTCCCGCAGAGCGACCCGGTCCACAAGATCACGATCCTGCCGCGCGGCCGGGCGCTGGGCTACACGATGGTCCTGCCCGATGAAGACAAGTACAGCCAGACGCGCGCGGAGTTGCAGGACAAACTGGCCTACATGCTCGGCGGCCGTGCGGCCGAGGAGTTGGTTTTCCACAACCCGACGACGGGGGCGGGCAACGACATCGAGAAGGCCACCGGCCTGGCTCGTGCGATGGTCACCCAGTACGGCATGAGCGAGCGGTTGGGCGCGGTCAAGTACGGCAGCGACAACAGCCAGCCCTTCCTCGGTGCCGGGATCACCGGTCATTCGCGCGACTACTCCGAGTCGGTCGCCGGGATCGTCGACGAGGAGGTCGGCGCGCTGATCGCTGCGGCCCATCAGGAGGCCTTCGACATTCTCGACGAGAACCGTGACGTGCTCGACGCCCTGGTGGTGGAGCTGATGGAGAAGGAGACCCTCGACAAGGCCGAGGTTGCCCGTATCTTCGAGCCGCTGCGCCGCCGCGAGGTGCGTCCGCCGTGGACCGGATCGGACACCCGCCGCCCGTCGGCGACGCCGCCGGTCGTCATCGAGGCCGTCGATCAGGCACCGGTGGCGGAGACCGACTGACATGCCCATCGACCAGCCGCGGGCCGAGGCCGCCGTCCGGGAGTTGCTGTTCGCCATCGGCGAGGACCCGGACCGCGACGGCCTGCGCGACACCCCGGCGCGGGTCGCCCGGTCGTACACCGAGTTGGTCGCAGGCCTCGACCAGGACGCGACTGAAGTTCTGACCGCGACCTTCGACGTCGGCCACGACGAGTTGGTCCTGGTCAAGGACATCGAACTGTGGAGCCTGTGCGAGCACCACCTGGTGCCGTTCTTCGGGGTGGCGCACGTGGGCTACATCCCGGCGGTCGAGGGCAGCGTCACGGGCCTGTCGAAGCTGGCGCGGCTGGTCGACGTGTTCGCGCGGCGTCCGCAGGTGCAGGAGCGCCTGACCACGCAGATCGCCGATGCGCTGACCGAGGTGCTCAACCCGCGCGGCGTGATCGTCGTCATCGAGGCCGAACACCTGTGCATGGCGATGCGCGGGGTGCGCAAGGGCGGTGCCAAGACCGTGACCAGCGCCGTGCGCGGCCAGCTGCGCGAGGCGGCGACGCGAGCCGAGGCGATGGGCCTCATCACGGGATCGTGACCGCCTCCCGGCCCGCCTCGCTGCCCGGCCTGGCTGGTGTGCCGAGCGCCGGGCGGACCCTCGTCATGGGCGTCGTCAATGTCACGCCGGACTCGTTCTCCGACGGTGGGCGCTGGCTGTCGGCCGAGGCGGCGCTCGAACGCGGTCGCCAGCTGGTCGCAGGCGGTGCCGATCTGGTCGACGTGGGCGGGGAGTCCACCCGTCCGGGGGCGCTACGGGTGGACGAGGCGGCGGAACTGGCGCGGGTCGTTCCGGTCGTGCGGGCCTTGGCCGCCGAGGGCGTTGCGGTCTCGGTCGACACGATGCGCGCGCGGGTCGCCGCTGCGGCTTTGGAGGCCGGTGCGGTGCTCGTCAACGACGTCTCCGGGGGGCGGGCCGATCCCGACATGCTCGCGGTGGTGGCCCAGGCCGGCGCGCCGTTCGTCGTCATGCACTGGCGCGCGCACTCTGCGGCGATGCAGCAGGCCGATCACACCCGGTACGACGATGTGGTGGCCGAGGTCAGGGCTGAGCTGGGGGCGCAGGTCGACGCAGCGTTGGCGGCCGGCATCGCCGCCGACCGGGTGGTCGTCGATCCGGGGCTGGGATTTTCCAAGACCGGCGCGCAGAACTGGGAGGTGCTCGCCGGCCTCGACAGCTTCGCCTCCCTCGGCTATCCGCTGCTCGTGGCGGCCAGCCGCAAGCGTTTCCTCGGCGAGTTGCTGGCCGACACCGACGGCACGCTGCGGCCGGCCGACGGCCGCGACGACGCCAGCGCCGCGCTCTCGACGCTCGCTGCAGCGTCCGGGGCGTGGGCCGTGCGGGTCCACGAGGCACGGCCCTCAGCCGACGCCGTCCGCGTCGTGGCCCGCCTGGCCGAGGAGGGGGTCCCTGAGGCGCGAGCTGGCGAGTGGGGGCACCTCCCGCTTGCGGGGGATCGAAGGGACCTGGTCGAGGACTCTCGGTCAGAGTCGTTTCGAGGCTCCTCGTTCCTCGTCGCACCTCAACGACCGAGGCCGGGAGGTGCGCCGTGAGCACCGACATCCTGGCGGTGCACCGCAGTTTCTACGAGGCCGTCGAGTCCGGTGACGTCGATCTGATGGCGGCACTGTGGGTCGACCGTGCCGATACGTCCTGCGCCCACCCCGGCACCGTCGCGGTCCGGGGCACGCCGGCGATCTTGCGGTCCTGGACGATGGTGATGGCCCAGGCCGGCTACCTGCAGTTCTTCTTGACCGACGTCCACGCGGCCTTCGCCGCAGACGGTGCCGTGGGCGTCGTCTCGTGTACCGAGAACATCCTGTCCGGCCTGGAGAATACGACGAATTTCGTCGGCGGCCGCGTCGCCAGTACGAGCGTCCTGGTGCTGCGCAACCGGCGCTGGCAATTCCACAGCCGCCACGCCTCACCCGTCATCGACTTCGAGGAAGAGGGGGACTGACATGGGCTGCCCCGACGGCCTGGACCGGATCGAGTTGACCGGACTGCGCGGATTCGGCCACCACGGCGTCTTCGGCCACGAGCGCCGTGACGGTCAGGAGTTTGCTGTTGATGTCGTGCTCGGCCTGGACCTGACTGCGGCCGGGCGCAGCGACGACCTGGCCGCAACCGTCGACTACGGCGGACTCGCCGACGCTCTTCACGCCATTCTCACCGGCCCGCCGATGGACCTCATTGAGTCAGTGGCCCTACGTATGGTGGACTTGTGCCTGACGGACGCCCGCGTGCAGTGGGCCGGTGTCACGGTGCATAAGCCCCATGCGCCCATCACGCCCACGTTCACCGACGTGGCCGTCACGATAGAGCGGAGCAGACAGTGACCGAATCGCCCACCCCCTACGAGTTGGACGCGGACACCATGACCGGTGGGATGCGTCCTATCCGCCAGGCCGTCATCGCCATCGGCTCGAACCTGGGCGAGCGCCATGTGCGTTTGCAGGGTGCCGTCTCGGCCTTGGAAGACACCCCCGAGGTGCAGATCGTCGCGATCTCCTCGGTGTACGAGACCGAGCCGGTCGGCGCGCCGGACGGATCGGGCAAGTTCCTCAATGCCGTGGTCCTCATCGACACCACCTTGACGGTCCACACGCTGCTGGATCGCGCCCTGGCCATCGAGGATGCCTTCGGCCGGGAGCGCTCTGGTCCGAACGCCCCGCGCACGCTCGATGTCGACCTCATCGTCGTCGGTGACCGGGTCGCCGACGACGAGCAACTCACGTTGCCCCACCCGCGGGCGCACGAGCGCGGCTTCGTGCTGGTGCCGTGGCTGGAGATCGACGCCGAGGGCCATATTCCGGGTCACGGCTTCGTCGCCGACCTGATCGGCGGCGTCGACACCAGCGGCATCGTCAAGCGCGAGGATCTCGAGATCCTGCTCTGAGTCCTCGGCGATGACGAGCGGCCCGCAGCGGCCCCCGCAGGTTCAGGTGCCACCGACGTCGGTGCGCCTGCTGGCGGTTGTGTTGTGCCTCGGGCTGGCTCTCGGTGCGCTCGTCCCGGCGGTGGTGCGTCGCCTCGGTGGTGAGGTGCCGGTGCTGTCGTGGGCACCGATGTGGCTGCTGCTGGCGGCGTCGGTCACGGTGGGCGTCCTGGCGCGCGTGGTCTGGCGCGCGGTGCATCAGGATCACCAGCGGGTGACCGCCGACCGGGCGCTGTTCCACCTCGTGCTGGCCCGTGCGTCGTCACGGGTCGGGATGGGCTTGGCGGGCGCTTACGGCGGTTTCGCCCTGGCGTATCTGCGGGTCGTCGAGACCGCCCACGGGCGCGACCGTGTGGTGCACGGTGTGGCGGCGGGCCTGGCGGCCCTGCTGCTGGCGGCGGCGGGGCTGTTGCTGGAGCGCGCGTGCCGGCTTCCGGCCAATGGCGATGACGGCGAGTCCGGACCGTCCGCCAAGGCTGTCCGCCCCACCCCTGCCTGACGGCGCTGCTCGGGGTGATGCCGCTCACCTTGGCCGCGAGGTGGTTTGGGCGACAGTGTGGACGGGATACAATCAGGAGATTTTATTTGTATCTTTGGAGACAACCGTGATCAAGAAGACCGTAGTGACGGCCGTGGCCCTGGCCTTCGGCGTCGGTGGCGCTGTGACCGTCATGGCACCGGCTCAGGCGTCGTCGTCCATCCCCATGACGGTGACCGACCGCAGCGACGATCCGCCGAACGGCGGTGCCGGTCCGGTGGAGGCGGACTTGGAGGCTGGCGATCCTCAGGATTTCTGGGACGGCACCGGTTCCTTCCGGATCAACAACTACGGCGAGACGAGCAGCAGCGGTCGGCACCGCTCGCTCTATGGCACGGTGGGTGTCACCGGTTCGTGCCCCGACGGCCAGGTGCATATCGAGGCTGCGGCGGTTTTCGAAAACCTCGGCCCTGGCTCGGGCGTGTGGTACACCGGTGGCTTCAACGTCATCTCCGCCGACGGCGTGACGACCTATCCGGGCGCGACCGGTACGACCATCGACAGCCGGTACGGCGGCGGTGCGGGCGTCGGTGACCACGACGTCAGTCTCTCTGTCACGGTGCCGCTGTCGGAGGTTCAGGCCGAGAACGTCGTTTTGCAGGCGACCGTCGAGGTCGGTCATAACGCTCAGTTGAAGGACTGGCTGCTCAAGGAGTTCACCAGCACCGCCACGCTGCTGTGCCCGCCGGACGCTGCCGACGACACGGTCGTCGGCGTGGGCACGGGTCCCTTCGAGGTCTCCCCGCTCGACAACGACACCGCCGAGACGGCGACGACCGACACTCCGGCGACGCTGACGACCTCCTCGCTGCGCGTCTGGGACGGCGACTCCTGGGAGACCAGCGCCACGATCGCCGGCCAGGGCACCTGGACCGTCGATACCGCCACCGGCACGGTGCAGTTCACCCCGGAGGAGGGCTTCACCGGCGATGCGACCATCGAATACCAGGTGAGCAACAGCGACGGCGTCTCCAGCACCGCCGACATGACCGTGACGATCCCGGGCGAGGGAGCCGACGACGAGGTCATCGCCCCCCCCCGGAACGGCGATCACCTTCGATCCGCTGGATAACGACGAGATCACCGATGCCGATCCGACGACGCTACGCCTGATCGACCCCGACACGGGCGAACTCGTCACGACGGTTACGGGTTCGTGGGGTTCGTACACCGTCGACACCGAGACCGGCGAGATCACCTTCACGCCGGCCCCGGGCTACTCCGGCACCGTGCCGACGGTGACCTATTACGTCGAGGACGAAGACGGCACGCCGTACCAGGCCGACCTGGTTGGCGTGGTCGCCGCGCAGGCCACCGACGATGAAGCCACCGGCTCCGGCACGGTGACCTTCGACCCGTTGGCCAACGACGAAGTGCCGTCGGGAGTGACTCTCGATCCGTCCACGGTGCGCCTGTTCGACTCGTCGACCGGGCAGTGGGTGACCGAACTAGTGGTCGAGCAAGGCCGCTGGACGGTCGACGTGACGACGGGCCTGGTTACCTTCACCCCGGCCGACGGTTTCACGGGCGAGGTCCCGGCGGTCTGGTACCGGGTGACGGGATCGGACGGGGTGGTGTACTCGGCGCAGTTGATCGCCGAGGTCACGGCTTCGGCTGCAGGCGTTCTGCCGGTGACCGGTGGCACCGCCGCCCTGGCGGGCCTGTTCGGCGCGATGCTGCTGCTCGGTCTCGGCACGTTGGTGCTGCGCTACCGCCGCCGCAGTTCGCTCGCCTGAGAGCCTTCGCAGAAAGGCCGACCCTGGGCTTGAGGTCTGCCCTTCGAGGCTCGGCCGCAAGCTCCGCGCACCTCAGGGAACGGGATGTCTGGTCCCTGAGGTGTGAGCGAGGAACGAGCGAGCCTCGAAGGGCGAAGCCTGCCAAGGCTGGGTCATTTCGAGGCTCGCAAGCTCGCACCTCAATGACCGGCTCCGCCTATCTGCGGAATATCGAAGGGCCGCGCAGCGTGACGGGAGTCACGC
>NZ_JASGDU010000029.1:0-13653 GCF_047607065.1 Aeromicrobium sp. | reverse complement strand
ATCCTCGCGCTCACCACCGTCATCTGGCACAACGACCGCATCGGAGCACCCGTCCTACGCTCCCTGACCCCCTACGACCACTAAAACCACAGACCAGACCCCGACCCCGCATCAATCATCTAGGGTGGGGGGACTTCACAGGCACGCGCAGGGTGGCAACAGGAGGAAGCGACATGCCCACGGGCAAGGTGCGGTGGTTCGACGCCGCCAAGGGATTCGGGTTCCTGTCTTCGGACGAGGGTGCCGATGTGTTCGTGCATGCCGACGCGCTGCCGGCGGGCGTCGAGACGCTCAAGCCTGGCCAGCGGGTCGAGTTCGGCATCGTTCAGGGCCGTCGCGGCGATCAGGCGTTGCAGTTGCGGCTGATCGAGTCGGCCACCCCCGGACGCAAGCAGGGCGGCCCGCCGGCCAAGCGCAAGACGCCCGAGCAGATGGTCGTCATCGTCGAAGACCTCATCCGCATGCTTGACGATCTCGGCGAGGCCTACCGCCACGGCCGCCATCCCGACGCCAAAAAGGCCAAGCCGGTCGCCCAGGTGCTGCGCGCGCTCGCCTCTGAGCTGGACTGAATCGGGCCTTTGGGCAGTCCCTTCGAGGCTCGGGCGCGGGGCGCCCTCGCACCTCAGGGGCCGGTTGTCCGCTGGCTGAGGTGCGAGCGAGGAACGAGTGAGCCTCGAAGCCACCGCCTCGGGGACCGGGTTCGGTTAGCCGTGCGGCGGCGGGGCCGCGTTGCGCAACGCCGTGATGACGAAGGCCAGCCAGGCCAGCACCAGTGCGGCGACGGCGAGTAGGCCGACCTTCACGCTGGCTTCGATGGTGAACAGGCCGATGCCGATGAGGCCGCCGATGACCCAGCTGAGCTGGATCAGGGTCTCGGAGCGGGCGAACATCGACGTGCGCACCCGCTCGGGGACGTCGCGCTGGATCAGCGCGTCCAGGCTCAACTTGCCGAGTGACTGACACAGTCCGGCACTCAGGCCGAGAACCATTGCGGTAACCCAGCTCAGCAGGAGCGAGGCTGTCACGAGCACTGTGGTGTCGAGGATCAGCACGACGACGACGATGGCCTCCGGTGCCCGCGATTTGAGCATGTTGCCCAGCAGCACGCCGACGGTGTTGCCCGCTCCGGCCGCCCCGATGACCAGACCCATGAGGATCGTGGCATTGCCGCCCCAGCCCATTGCCTCCGGTGGTTCACGCAGTACGAAAGCCATGAAGATCGTCAGGAAACCAGTGACGAGCCGTAGCCCGGCGTTGCAGCGCAGCGCGTTGACGACCCCACGCGGCGCGAGCACGCCCTGGGTGCCGTTCGCGGAGGTGAGGTCGATCTTCTCCTCGCCCTCGCTGGAGTCGACCTTGGCAGGCAGCAAGATGGCCAGGACCGTGCCCACGACGAAGAGGACGAAGGCGTAGCGCAAGGACCATTCGGCCCCGATGGTCGCGGCACCGAGGGCGATGGGGGCCGAGATGGCGACGGCACCGGTGCCGGTCAGTGAGATCCGAGAGTTCGCCTTGACGAGCGTCAGTTGGTCGGGCAGGAGGCGGGGTACGGCCGAGGCGCGGGTGATGCCGTAGGCCTTGGAGGAAACCAGACAGCCCAGAGCCGCGACGAAGAAGAGCGCGGATTGGTCCGCGACGGCCCCGGCGAGTACCCAGCAGCAGAAGGCGCGCACGGCCAGCGTGGTGCCGATGGCCCAGCGGCGGCCGCGCTGGAAGCGGTCGAGGAACGGCCCGATGAGTGGGGCGACGACCGCGAACGGCAGCATCGTCAAGACGAGGAAGAGTGCGACCTGCCCGGTGGCCTCGCCTGTCGGCGCGGTGAAGAAGACCGTGCCGGCCAGCGAGATGGCGACTGCGGCGTCCCCGGCGGTGTTGAAGGCATGCAGTTCCAGCAGCCGCGACAGGCCGCTCTCGCCGGCACCGGAGGAGTGGGTGAACTGGCGGGCGCGCACGACGGCCCAGCGGCCGCCGCCGACGACGGCCTGCCCGGCCTGCCGGACCGCCTTGATCGCCGAGTGCGGCTCGTCGTCGGCGGTTTGCGGATCGGTGGGGCTGCCCGGTGGCGGAGGTGGTAGCGCGTGACCGGTGTCGTCGTCAGGCGGAACTCCCATAGGCACCATCCTGCCGTAACCCGCTAGGAGGCGGTGGCGCGACATGGGGGAGAATCGCCTCATGTCCGTCGATCACATGCTGCAGGCCGCCGTGGCCTTCGCCCGCGAGGTTGCCGTCGAGACTGCGGGCGGTGGCGGCGTGGGTGAGCATGTGCGCGCCGAGGTCGATCTGCCGGGCTGGGTGTCGCACTATTTCGAGGCGCTGCAGCCCGGTTACCGCGGCTGGACGTGGGTCGTGAGCCTGTCGGCCGTCGACGTCGGCGCGGAACCGACCGTCAACGATGTCGTGTTGCTGCCCGGACCGCAGGCCGTCACTGCCCCGGCGTGGACGCCGTACCGCGACCGGGTGCGGCCCGGTGACCTGGCACCGGGCGACGTGCTGCCGCCCGTGCCGGACGATCTACGTCTCGTCCCGGCCTGGTCGGCCGGTGACGAGGACACCGAGGCCACCAGCTTCGACCGCCGCGCGGCACTCGAGTTGGCCGGTGGGCGTACCTGGGTCTTGTCGGTCGAAGGGCGCGAGATGGCGGCGAGCCGGTGGCACGCCGGCGACGGCGGCCCGCATACGCCGATGGCCCAGCAGGCCTCGGGTACCTGCCGCACCTGTGGTTTCCGGATCGGTCTGGCCGGCCCGCTGGCCGATCGCTTCGGGGTGTGCGCCAACGGCATGGCCAATGACGACGGCAAGGTGGTGGACTTCCAGCACGGCTGCGGTGCTCACTCGGGGGTCAAGTTGCGTCGTTCCACTTCTTCCCCGGTGCTTCCGGTGCCGTACTTCGACACCGTCAGTAACGACGAGATCGTGGTGAAGCGACAGCCTGCGGCTGAGTCGGCCGGTGAAGAGCTGGCGAACCGCTGATTCACTGGGGCATGCGGCTGGGTGGAACCCGGTGGCTGAGGTGCGAGCTTGCGAGCCTCGAAGCCACCACCGGAAAGGTCCCTTCGAGGCTCGGGCGCGGGGCGCCCTCGCACCTCAGGGACCGGGTGGTGCAGAGGTCGGCGGCGAGCCGGGCCAGCATGCGCCCTCGCACCTCAGGGACCAGGTGGGTGCCGCGAGGAGTTGAACGCGGTATAGTTGCCATGTGCAACGAAATGAGTCGACGGTCCGGGAACTGAGTCACCGCGAGATCCTGGAGGTGCTGTTCGGCCTGTTGGCCGGCATGTTCACTGCCCTCGTCAGTTCGACCATCGTCTCCAACGCGCTGCCGACGATCATCGCCGACCTGAACGGCACGCAGGCCCAATACACCTGGGTCGTCACCGCCTCACTGCTGGCGATGACCGTCTCGGTGCCGATCTGGGGCAAACTCTCGGACCTGTTCAACAAGAAGCTCCTCGTCCAGGTCGCGCTGGTCGGCTTCGTCGCCGGATCAGTGCTCGCCGGCGCGGCCCAGAGCGTGCCGTGGCTCATCGCCATGCGGGCCGTGCAGGGCGTGGCCATGGGCGGCCTGATCGCCACCGCCCAGTCGATCATCGGCTCGATCATCCCCCCGCGCGAGCGCGGCCGCTACAGCGGCTATATGGGCGCGACGATGGCGGTCTCGACCGTCAGCGGCCCCCTGCTCGGCGGCCTGATCGTCGACACCCCCGGCCTCGGCTGGCGGTGGTGCTTCTACGTCTGTGTGCCGCTCGCGCTGGTGAGCCTGTGCTTGCTGCAGCGCCACCTGCACCTGCCGACACAGCGCCGCGAGGTGCGCCTCGACATCGGCGGTGCCGTGCTGCTGACCATCGCCGCATCCCTGCCACTCCTGTGGGTCACCTTCGCCGGCGAGTCCTTCGACTGGCTCTCGACCGAGACGGCACTGTTCTGGGCCGGGACCCTGATGGCCGGGGTGCTCGCGGTGTGGGTCGAGCTGCGCCATCCCGACCCCGTGCTGCCCATCGCCGTCGTGCGGCAGAGAACCACTGCGCTCGCCATTATCGGCAGCATCGCGGTCGGTATGGCGATGTTCGGCGGCTCGGTCTTCCTCGGCCAGTACTTCCAGGTGGCCGGCGGCCACAGCGCCACGATGGCCGGCATCCTCGGGGTCCCGCTGATGACCGGCTCGCTCGTCGGCACGATCCTCAGCGGACAGTTCATCACCCGCTTCGGCAGGTGGAAGCGTTTCCTCGTGCTCGGCTCGTCGCTGCTGCTGGTGGGGCTGGCGTTGCTGTCGCGCATCGACCACCGCACCCCCGACGCCTACACGATGGTCTCGATGGCCGTCATGGGAGTCGGCATGGGCATGCTGCTGCAGAACTACGTGCTGGCCGTGCAGAACACCGTCGCGCTGGCCGACATCGGCGCGGCGAGCGCTGCGGTGACCTTCTTCCGCTCCCTCGGCGGGGCCGTGGGCGTTGCGGTGCTCGGCGCGATTCTCGCCCATGACGTCTCCGCCGAGGTCACCGACAAACTCACCGCCATCGGTGTCACGACCCACTCCGGCGGCAGTGGATCGCTGCTCGACCTCGACAGCCTGCCCGCGCCGGTGGCCGAGATCGTGCGCGGCTCCTACGGCGACGCGACCGGGCACATCTTCGCTATCGCGGCGCTGATCGCCGTGGTCAGCTTGGCGACGGCGCTGTGCATCAAGGAGATCCCGCTGCGCACCACCATCGACAAGCAGGCCCCCGAGGACGCCGCGCCGGAACCCGCCCCCGCTCATTGAGGTGCGAGGAGCCTCGAAATGAGCTGCGGTGGTAGGTCATTTCGAGGCTCGCAAGCTCGCACCTCAATGACCGGGCATCCGGTCCCTGAGGTGCGACGAAGGAGCCTCGAAGGGACCTGCACGTCAGGCGCGCCGGCGGCCTCCGGGGCGGCGCGCCAGGGCACGGCGGCGCCGGCGACAGTACTCCACCCCGATACAGCCCAGCCCGAAGCCGGCCACGGCCACCCAGAACCACCAGTCGTTGCCGTTCTTATGCAGCGTCCCCAGGAACGGCAGCAGCGCGAACGCCGCAACCGCCCAGATGATCGTGCCGACCATCATCGTGCGCACCCCGTCGACATCCATCGGCTCGACCTCGGCGACCTTGTGCGTCTTCTTGCCGATCTCGAGTTCGGTGATGTCCGGCCGGCCGAACTCGTGACGCCGCGCGGCCCGCTCCAACCGCTCTCGCTCACGGTGGCCCAACTGGCGTTCGGCGGTGCTGTCCTTGCTCACGTCGGCCAGCCTACCCGCGCCCGGCCGGGGGAACGACCGTCGCTGCGGGCCTGTCATGCTGGTGGACGATGAATCCGCGCCACCGCCGCCTGCTCATTCCCGGCCTGCTGATCGCGCTGCTGGTTGTGGTGCTGGTCGCCGCGATTGCGCGGCGGGCCGACGCCGCCACCTCCGCCGGTACGGTCGCCTGCGTCGTGTCGGACGCCAGGATCGACGAGCAGAGCGGCCTGGCGGTGAGCGTCGCGCACCCCGGAACCGCCTACGTCGTCAACGACTCCGGCAGCGATCCGCGCGTCTTCGCGCTCGACCTCGACTCCTGCGATGTCGTCGGCGTGACAACGCTCAAGGGCGTGGACTGGCGTGACGTCGAAGCCTTGGCGCTCGATGGCGACGGCACCTTGTGGATCGCCGACACCGGCGACAACGACGCCGTCCGCGACGACGCGGCGCTGTACTCCCTCGACGAGCCGGGCCGCCGCAGCACTGCGGTCACGCCGAAGGTCCATCCGATCTCCTATGAGACCGGCCGCGAGGACGTCGAGGCCCTGGTGATCGATCCCGTGACCGGTGCCAAATGGGTCGTCACGAAGGGGTGGGTCGGCGGCGAGCTGCTGGCCCTGCCGGGCGACCTGCCGACCGGCACCGTCAGTGAGGCCACCTCGACGGGGGTGTCGATGCCGCTCATGGTCACCGATGCCGCAATGACGCCCGACGGCCGCTACGTGCTGGTGCGCAACTATCTGAAGGCGGTCCTGTACGACGCGGGCGACGACTTCGCCGAGATCGGCGAAGTCGCCCTGCCCGCCCAGTCGCAGGGTGAGACCCTCGCCGTCGAGCCGGACGGGACCACCGTGCTCGTCGGCAGCGAGGGCCGCGATCAGCCGCTCGTCCGGGTTCCGTTCTCGACGCCGCAGGAGGTCGCCCCGGCTTCGCCGCCGCAGGATAGCGACGGTGACGAGGCCCGCCCGGCGGACGCAGACGAGGCCGCGATCTCGCCGCTGGCGTGGGCCGGCGGTGTGACGTTCGTGTGTCTATTGGCCGGAACCGCTTTCGCTCTGCGCCGTCGTCGGCCATGATGCTGTGCGGCACCCGCGCACGCGATGCCGTCATTCACGCACCTGAGGGAGCACCATGGCAACGTCGCTCGACGACTTCTTCAAGATTTCCCAACGTGGATCGAGCGTGGCCAGGGAGGTGCGCGGCGGGGTCGTGACCTTCCTGACGATGGCTTACGTCATCGTCCTCAACCCGATCATCCTGGCGGGGGTGCCCGACGTTGAGGGCAACTTCCTCGGCGGCGGGGCGATCGATGGCTCCGGCTTCGCCACCATCGCGGCTTGCACGGCGCTGATCGCCGGCGTGCTGTCCATCGTCATGGGCGTCGCGGCGAACTTCCCGCTCGCCATCGCCACCGGTCTCGGCCTGAACGCCTTCGTCGCCTACTCGGTCGCCTCGCAGATGACCTGGGCCGATGCGATGGGTCTGGTCGTGCTCGAAGGCCTCATCATCTTGATCCTGGTGCTGACCGGATTCCGCAAGGCCGTCTTCGACGCGGTGCCGACCCAACTCAAGACCGCCATCGCGGTGGGCATCGGCCTGTTCATCACCCTGATCGGCCTGGTCGACGCCGGCTTCGTGCGCACCTCGGGCCTCGCCGCTCCGCCCATTGGCATGGGCGTGAGCAACAAGCTCGTGGGCTGGCCGGTGCTGGTGTTCTGCATCGCCCTGCTGGTGATGATCGCGCTGCACGCGCGCAAGGTGCCCGGCGCGATCCTCATCGGTATCGCCTTCGGCACGGTGCTCGCCGGGCTCGTCCAGGCGCTGACCGACACCCCGGCGTCGATGGGCGATGCGACGTCGAAGGGCTGGAACCTCAACGTGCCGTCGTGGCCGGACACCCTGTTCGCGAAGCCTGACTTCTCGCTGCTCGGTGATTTCAACCTGCTCGGCGGCTTCGACCGGGTCGGTTTTGTCGCGGCCTGCCTGCTGGTCTTCACGCTGCTGCTGGCCGATTTCTTCGACACGATGGGCACGATGACGGCGGTGGGTGCCGAGGGCGGCCTCAACGACAGCGATGGCACCCCGCCGAACGCCCAGCGCATCCTTATCGTCGACTCGGTGGCCGCAGCCGCCGGCGGTGCCGCCGGCGTGTCGAGCAACACGTCGTACATCGAGTCGGCCGCAGGCGTCGGCGACGGCGCGCGCACCGGCCTGGCGTCGGTCGTGACCGGCGTGCTGTTCCTGCTGTCGACGCTGGCCGCGCCGCTGGTGCAGCACATCCCGAACGAGGCAGCCGTGCCTGCGCTCGTCCTGGTCGGCTTCCTGATGATGTCGCAGGTCAAGGACATCGACTGGAGCGACGACGAGATCGCGATTCCGGCGTTCTTGACCATCGCGCTCATGCCGTTCACCTACTCGATCACCGCCGGCATCGGTGCGGGCTTCATCGCCTATGTGCTGCTGAAGGCGGTCAAAGGCAAGGCGAACCAGGTCCACGTGCTCATGTGGGTCGTCGCCGCGCTGTTCGTGGTGTACTTCTCCATCGACCCGCTGACCCGCTGGCTCACCTGACGTCTGGGAGGGTGGGGGCATGCTGATTGATCTGGGTGAGGGACGGCGGCCGTTGGTGCCGGAGTCGGCCTTCGTCGCGCCGAATGCGTCGCTGGTGGGGACTGTCGTCCTCGGGGAGGGCGCGAGCATCTGGTATTCGGCGGTGCTGCGCGCCGACAACGAGCCGATCACCGTCGGCAAGGACTCCAATGTGCAGGACGGATGCGCCTTCCACGTCGACCGGGGCCAGCCCCTCGTGCTCGGCGAGGGCGTGTCGGTGGGGCACAACGCGGTCGTCCACGGCGCGACCGTCGGCGATCACTGCCTCATCGGCATGGGGGCGGTGGTGATGAACGGGGCCGTGATCGGTGCCGAGTCCCTTATTGCCGCGGGCGCGCTGGTGACCGAGGGGATGCGGGTGCCGCCGCGCTCCCTGGTCGCCGGAGTGCCCGGCAAGGTGCGTCGTGAACTCAGCGACGACGAGGTTGCCAGACTGCACCGCAACGCCCGCATCTACACCGAGCACCGCGAGTTGCACCGTGCCGCCACTGTCGTCGGGGCCACCTCTGGTGAGGGAGTCGCTGACCGGTGGTAGGTCATTTCGAGGCTCGGCCGCAAGCGGCCTCGCACCTCAATGACCGGGTACCGCCGGTATAGGGAAGTGCTGATGTATTCGGGTTGCGTGCTGTTGGCCGGTCCCTGAGGTGCGAGCGCAGCACACCTCGAAGGGACTCCAACCGCAGCTCATTTCGAGGCTCCGCTCGTTCCTCGCTACGCACCTCAACGAGCGGCACCGACCTATAAGCTAGCGGTTCCTCAGGCGAGGTGTTCGACGATGTGGTCGATGCAGGCCGTCAGCGCACTGACGTCGTCGGGATCGACTGCCGGGAACATGCCGATGCGTAGCTGGTTGCGCTTCAGGCCGCGGTAGCCGTCGACGTCGACGATGCCGTTCTCGCGCAGCGCCGCCGAGACCGCCGACGCCTCCACGCCGACCAGATCGACGGTGCCGACGACGTTCGACCGCTCGGCCGGGTCGGTGACGAACGGCTCGGCGTACTCCCGCTCGCTCGCCCAGCCGTACAGCCGCGCGGCCGAGTCGGCAGTCCGCCGCGCCGCGAAGTCCAGGCCGCCGTTGTCGTTGAGCCAGGTGATCTGCTGCTCCAGCAGGAACAGGGTGGCCAGCGCCGGGGTGTTGTAGGTCTGGTCCTTGCGCGAGTTGTCGATGGCGGCCGGCAGATCGACGAAGCCGGGGATATGGCGGCCGGAGGCCTTGATGCGTTCGGCCCGCTCGATGGCCGCCGGTGACATGAGCGCAACCCACAGGCCGCCGTCGGAGGCGAAGGACTTCTGCGGCGCGAAGTAGTAGACATCGCAGGCCGACACGTCCACGGCCAGTCCGCCGGCTGCGGAGGTGGCGTCGATCAGCGTGATCGCCCCGTCTTCGGCCCCCTCCACGGGTGCCACCGGCACCCA
The DNA here is from genome assembly GCF_047607065.1 of Aeromicrobium sp. Lineage (GTDB taxonomy): Bacteria > Actinomycetota > Actinomycetes > Propionibacteriales > Nocardioidaceae > Aeromicrobium. The sequence continues at coordinate 4,373 of NZ_JASGDU010000029.1, read as the reverse complement.
GACGCCGGTCGAGGTCTCGTTGTGCGCCCAGGCGTAGGTGTCGACGCCCTCGACGGCCTGGGCGAGCGGGTGCGTGTGCGGCGCGGACTCGCGCACGTCGGGGTCGTCGAGGAACGGTGCCGCCGCGACCGCCTTGGCGAACTTCCCGGTGAACTCGCCGTGGACGAGATGCTGGCTGCGCCGCTCGATCAGCCCGAACACGGCCGCGTCGAAGAAGGCGTGCGAACCGCCCACCCCGAGCACCACCTCGTAGCCGTCGGGTAGCGCGAACAGATCGGCCAGCCCGGCGCGCACGGCGGCGACGAACTGTCGCACCGGCGGCTTGCGATGCGAGGTTCCCATGATCGAGGTGCCGCTGGCGGCCAGCGCGGCGAGGGCGTCGGGCCGGACCTTCGAGGGGCCGGAGCCGAAGCGTCCGTCGGAGGGGAGCAGATCTGCGGGAATCTTCACGTGCTCATTGTCTCGACAGGATCGAATCGCGGGGCCGGGAGGGGTTAGGGTGCTTGGCGACACCGTTGACGACTGATCGAGGGCCTCCTATGAGCAACTGGCGACTTGCCATTGACTTCGGCACCTCCAACTCGACAGCAGCGATTCAGATCGACGGTCGAGAACCCCAGTCGGTGCGCCTGACCGACAGCGGCGACGTCATGCCGTCGGCGGTGTTCGCCGATGCCGGGGGCCTGAGCGTGGGCGTCGAGGCCACCCGCCGGATGATGCTCGATCCGAGCGCCTTCGAGCGCAATCCGAAGCGCCTGATCGGGCAGCCGGTGGTTCAGCTCGGCGGCACCGACCGCGAGGTGGTCGATCTCGTGGCGGTGGTCCTGCGCACTGTGACCCAGCGGGCGGCGCGGGTGGCCGGCGGCGGCAAGCCGTTCGAGTTGACCTTGACCTATCCAGCCGGTTATCAGCGGGCGCGCCGCGACGTGCTGGTGGAGGCCGCCGAGCGGGCGGGCTTCGACCGTTCGACCATCGGCCTGCTGCCCGAGCCGGTCGCCGCCGTCGCGCGCTACGCCCAGCACGCGCCGCTGCCGCCCGGCGGCAGTCACCTGTGCGTGGTCGATGTCGGCGGAGGCACCGCCGACATCGCGGTCCTGCGGGTCACCGATCATCCCTCGCGTCCCTTCGAGGTCGTCTCGACCGCGGGCCGTGCCGACCTTGGCGGCGGGCTGTTCGACCTGCGCCTGGAGAACATCGTGCTCGACGCGGTGCGGGCCGGCGGCAACGCCGAAATCCTCGCGGCGCTGGAGAGTGCGGGCGGTCTCGGTGCCCGTCGCGCCCTGCGCGAGCAGGTGGCCCAGGCCAAACATGCGCTGTCGGAGAGCGAGTCGACCACGGTCCCGGTGGTCACGGCGGCCGGTTCGGTGACCGTGACGGTCACCGCCGAGGAGTTCGCTGACGCCATCGCCGACGATGTGGAGCAGATCGCCGCGCTGACTGCCGAGGCGTGCGCGCGGGCCAAACTCGCGCCGACCGAGTTGGCGACCGTGTATCTGACTGGCGGGGCGTCGCTCGTGCGTCCGCTGCAGAACGCGCTGGCCAAGGTCGTCGGCCAGCCTGCCGCGACCCTGGACGATCCCAAGCTCATCACCTGCCTCGGCGCGCTGTCGCCGCTCGGGCGACAGTTGCGCGAGCGCGCGGTGGCACCGATGCCGGCTCCGGCACCGCCGACGGCGATACCCGCCCCTGCTCCGGCACCCACGCCGGCCGAGACCACCGGCGGGCTACGGGCGGTGGGAGCCGCACCGCCGCCGACGTCGCCGCCGCAGGGCGGAGGCGGTACCGGCAAGCGGCGCGGCATTCTTCTCGCCGGCATCATCGCCGCCGCGCTGCTCGTGGTCGGTGGTGGCGTCGCGGTGGCGGTTTCAACCCTCGGCGGCGGGGATCCGAAGGCCAGCGATTCGGCCGGCCCCGACTCGACGCTCACCACGGAGACCGAGGACACGACCGACGAACCGGCTTGCGAGGACAGCCCGACGCTCTCGGACGCCGAGTGCGACCTGCTCAACGACGTCGCGGCCAGTTGGCCGGTCGACCCGGTTGACTGCGAGACGCGCGATCCGCTCGAAGCCCAGATCAGCATCACCTGCTACACGACCGAGGACGACACGGGCTTCGCCCCGGACTACGTCAACATCTACGGCTACGGCGACGAGACCTCGATGGACGAGTCGTTCCAAAGCGCCATCGACAACGCTGAGTTGCCCGGACCGCAGACCCTCGACGGCGCGCCCGGCTGGGGGCCGTGGCATCACGAGGACGAAACCGACGACGCCGGCAAGGTGCTGCTGATGAACGGCACCTCCGGCGATCAGAGTTATGTCGCCTGGACCGACGCGGAGATCAGGGTCGAGGTCTGGGCCGCGATCTCCGGCAGCAGCCTGCCCGAGTTGTACTACTGGTGGGCGCACGCGTGAGCGTGTCTCCCGACCGGGTGCGGCTGACGTCCGCGCAGGGGCGGGTCGTGCGCCAGGTGGTCAAGGCGCTCCAGGGCACGGAGTTCGCGCCGTGGTCGACGGCGATGTCGACGGCGCTGTCGGTCTCGGTGCCGCCGTTCGGCTCGGTGGTGGTCGTCGGGGAGGTCAAGCGCGGCAAGAGCACGCTCGTCAACGCGCTGCTCGGCAGTGCTGACGTGGTACCGGCGGGCCTCGGGGTGGTCACGGCCGGCTTCGTGCGGGTCACGCCGCCGACGCCGGAGCGCCCCGAGGGCCACGCGGCGGTGCATTTCGCCGATGGTTCGACGCGCGAGGCGAGTCCGGAACAGGCCCGCGAGATCGCCGTCACTGGGACCACCGGGAACGAAGACGACCCGGCGCTGATCGGCGTCTCCCTCGCCCATGCTTCGGCCACGCTCGGGGAGGTGGCGCTGGTCGACACGCCCGGCATCGCCGGCCTGACGCAGGGCCACACCGAGCTTGCCGCGCTGGCTGCGTCCGAGGGCAGCGTCCTGCTCGTGGTGACCGACGCTGGTCAGGTCTTCACCCAGCCGGAGCTGGACTTCCTGACCCAGGTCTCCGGCCGGGTCGAGCAGGTCGTGTTCGCGCTGACCAAGATCGACCAGTATCCGGTCGGCTGGGAGGACGTGCTCGCCGAGAACCGCTCGCTGCTGGCCCGTCACGCCCCGCGCTTCGCCGAAGCACCGATCTGCCCGGTGGCCTCGACGGTCGCGTTGGAGATCGCCGGCCTCGACCCGGCCGCGGTGCTCGATCTGCGCGAGTACGCGGGCGTCGACGCGCTGGCGGAGACCCTGCGCGACAGGCTGGTCTCTCCGGCCTCGCTCGCCCTGGCCAACGCCCTGCGCTCGGGCCTGTCGGGTATCGAACGCTACGAGGACAAGCGTCGCCGCACCATCGCGGCGCTGGAGTCGGCCGGGCAGCAGGTGCCCGAGCTGGACGCCTTCGTCAACCGGCTGCGCGCCCTGCAGGAGCAGGGGGACCGCTGGTCACTGGACCTCAACTCCGATTCGAGCGTGCTGCGCGCAGACGTGCTGCACCGGGCCTCGCAGCGCTTCGCTGCCGTGCGCCAGCGGTGGACGCAGGTGGCCCACGAACGGCGCAAGGGCAATCCCGACAAGGTGGTCGAGGAGGTGGCGGTGCAGTTGACCGCCGAGCTGCGCACCATCGTCACCGAGTGCATCGGCGAGTTCGTCGCGGGCTTTCACGTCCAGGCCGACCAGCTGTTCACCGCCATCGGGAGGGACCTGTCCTCGGCGGTGCGGCTCGACGCCGACGTCGACGACCTGGCGATGGCCGAACTCGCCGACCCCGAGTACACCGGCAGTTTCGACGCGACCTTGGCCAGCACCGCGATGATCGGTTCGAGCATGGGCGGCCTGGTCGCCGGCCTCATCGCGCCGGCGATCATCGCGCCGGTGTTCTCCATCGTCGGCGGGGCCGCCTGGTACGTGGTCAACTATCGCGCCCGCCGCGCACACACCCTCGAACGTGTCGTCACGCAGACGACGGCCCAGGGCGTCAACCGAGCCGAGACACACCTGCGCTTCGCCGTCGACCGGGCGCGCACCGTCATGCTCCGCGATGTCACGATCGCCTTCCGGCATGAACTCAAGGCGGCCCTCGACGCGGCAAAGACCGAGCTGGAGGCGGCCCGCCGCGCCGCTGCGGAGACGCCCGAGCGGCTGCGCCGGGAGGTCGCCAACGAGAAGCGTCACCTCACGGCACTGGCGGCTTTGCGCGATGAGGTGCAGGCTGTGATGCGGCAGGCTCTGACGCCCGGTTCGCAGTAGACGTTATCGGCGGGGAAAAAAAGCGACGGCACGGGCCTCCCAGAGACAACCGACCACGTGCGAACAAGGAGTCCCCGATGACCGATCCCAGTGATGACCTGCTCGGCAGCCAGCAGTTCGAGGACCT
>NZ_JASGDU010000028.1:0-3452 GCF_047607065.1 Aeromicrobium sp. | reverse complement strand
CTGGTCGCTGTCCACGACCCCATGATTTCGCGATCCCAGCCGCCAGGCCACCCGCCGAGCCGGGTCGCCGCAAAGATCAGCACTTCCCTAAGCCCCCCCCGCCCCACCGTCAACGGGGACAACTCCCCTTGACGCCCATCCGAGGTTCGACACAAGGTCCCTTCGAGGCTCCGGCCGCAAGCGGCCTCCGCACCTCAGGGACCAGAAACCACCGCCTGGGTCAGGGTGGGGGTGGGGGCGGCGGGCCTTCACAGCGGGAGGCGATCATCCGGTAGGACTGCGCCAGCACGCGGGCGGCCTCCGCCTCGCCGGGCGCGAACGCCAAGGTGGCGCGGGTCTGCGCCTCGGACGAGAGCCGGCGCGCCTCGGCGGCGACCTCCTGCGGCGAGGCGGTCTCGGGCAGCCCCACCTGCGCGGCGGGCACCGCGCCGCGCGTCAGCAACTCCAGCTGTGGAAGCAGATCGGTGGCCACCCGCGTCGACCGCAGCATCCCGATGGCCTGAATCTCCCGGATGACGTGCAGCTCGGGAGCCATGAGCGTCTGCTCGACGAGATCGAGTGCGGCCTGGTCGGCACCGCTATGGCGGGCGGCCCGCTCGATGGCGTCGATAGCCCGCAGCGCCTTGAGGCCGCCGGCCCGGGCCTGGACATGGTCGCGCAGCAACCGTTGCAGGCCGGCGATACCCGAGACCGTCTCCAGCCAGTCGCCGAAGTGCGCCGAACCGGCCGCAGCCTCCCGGCGGCCAGCGCCGATGCCGAAGGGGCCGAGTTTGGCCTGCAGCCCCGTCAGCCTCTCCCGGTCGATCAGCGCGTCGAGTCCGACCCCGGTGCGCAGCCGCACCGCAGGCACGTCAGCCAGCGCAGCGAGATCGACCACATCACGCTCACGCAGGCGGCCGGTGCGCACCGTCTCGGCGAGCAGGCCCGAGACCGGCACCACGTCGCCGACCTCGCCGACGCGCGTCGCCGCCAGGTGACGGGCCTTCTCCCGCGCCGCCTCCATCGGGTCTTCCGCCGCCTCATCGGCCAGCAGATCGGCCTGGGAAAGCACGCCGATGGCGTTGACCGCCGAGCCGTTCATCTCCCCCGAGGCCGCCCGGAACTGCCGCAGGAACTCCGCCTCGTCCTCGCGCTGCTCCTGCCGGAACAGGAACAACACCGCGTCGGCGTCACCGCTGGCGTGCTGGGAAGCCAGCGAGTCACCGAGGATCGCCGTGCGGGTCGCCTGCTCGTTCTCGCGGGTCAGGGAGGCCAGGCCGGGAGTGTCGATCAGCGTCAGGCCGCGCAGCGAGGCCGACTGCAGCCGCACGACGAGCCGTTTGACCTCCTCGGCCGGCACCGGCAGGTCCTCGGGCAGCCGCCCGTCGATCAGCGACAGCGGCACCTGCCGACCGTCGTGACAGTGCACCGTCGCGGCACCGTCGGGCGAACCGAACTCGAACCAGGTGACGACCCGCGTACACTCCCCCGCGCGAGTCGGCGCGATCCGCCTGCCGATCAGCGCGTTGACGAGGGTCGACTTGCCTGCCTTCACCCGGCCGACGACGGCCAGGCGCAACGGCTCGTGCAACGCCGCCCGGCGACGCGCCGCGACCTCGCGGACCGGCGGCGTCGCCACCGCCTCGACGGCCCGCAGCAGCGCGTCGACCCGTGCGACGACCGTCGTCACGCGACGCCGTCGTCGTGGCCGAAGAAGGACGCCGACCCGTCGTCGTCATCGGACGGGACGTCGTCGCTCGCCCAGTCGCCGTCATCGCCGAAGGACGACGCCAGCGGGTCGTCGTGCGCCGGCGAGTCGTCATCGAGATCGTCGTCATCGCCGTCGAGGTCCGCCTCGGCCAGAGGTACATCGTCGGCGGCCAGATCGTCGTCGGCGGGCACGAGGTCGTCGGCCTCCACCGCGCCGGCCTCCGGGTCGAGTGCATGGGCCAAGGCCCGGAGCCACGTGGACTCCGGGACCTCGGCGACCGGCAGGAAATCAGTAGACATCAGAACCCATTCTCACGCACCGGTTCACGCCTGCGTCATCTCGCTGCCGTGCAGGACCAGGGGCAGCAGTGCCCACTTGCCGTCCAGCAGCGACGAGACGTTCTCGTCGCTCGGCAGGCCGGAGCCGACCGAGGCGGCAGCGGACTCCGGTGCCGGTTCCTCGCACACGATGGCCTGGTTGTTGCCGTCGTCCCAGGCGTTCATGAAGTCCTCGATGGGGACCTCCATCGCCTGACCGTCGGGGGTGCCGGTGTCGTTGATGTAGACCACGCCGGCCTCCTCGTCGACCCCGGTGACCATGACGATGTGGTTGATCGCGTTGTTCTCCGGGCCGGCGTCGTAGCCGTACATCGGCCCCCAGTACTCGTCGGCGTCGACCATGACCGCGACACCGATGTCGTCGGCCAGGAAGTCCTTGAGGTCCTGGATCTCCAGGCCTTCCTCCAGCTCAGCCGGCACGTCGTAGGACTCCAGCATGTCGACGATGTCCGGCGGGTACATGCCCGAAGTCGTGCCGTCGGGGTAGACCTCCATCAGGCCGTTGTCGACGGCCCAGTCGGCGAACTCCTCCTCGCTGGAGAACTCCTGACCGGTGTACTCCGAGACGATCTGCGCGACGGTCGACGGGGCGCAGGTGCCGTCGGCAGCCTGCTCGAACCACAGTTCGGCGTCGCCGAAGGGGTCACCGACGAGGCTCGTGTCGTCGGGATCGCCCTGCGGGTGCTTGCCGTCGTCTTCGCCATCATCGTCGTCGTCATCGAAATCGATCACGTCGTCGTCGGAGTCCTTGTCGTCATCGTCATCATCGTCGGAGTCGTCACCGAAGGCGTCGTCGAAGAAACTCGGCTTGTCGTCCTCGTCCTCGTCATCATCGGAGTCTTCGTCGTCGGAATCGCCGAAACCGAAATCGGAGTCCTCGTCGCCGAAGTCCTCATCGTCGGAGTCGGTCTCGCTGTCCTCGAAGTCCGAGTCACCCAACTCGTCGCCGAAGGTGTCGACCAGCTCCGGCGCGATCTCCTCGGCCTCCTCGACGTCGACCACCAGCGGATCGGCCGTGCCCGAGGGATCATCAACGAGAGCCACCTGGCCGCCGCCGAGATCGGCAACGCCTAGGTCGACCTCGCCGTCCCCGTCCAGATCGATATCGGCGGCATCCACCAGGCCGTCGCCGTCGGTGTCATAGGTGGCAATCGAGGAGCCGTCGTCGAAGTACTCGACCACGGCGTCGTCAATGCCGTCGCCGTCGAGGTCCTCGAACTGCTGGCTGCCGAGCAGGTCATCACTGGGATCGGTCATCGGGGACTCCTTGTTCGCACGTGGTCGGTTGTCTCTGGGAGGCCCGTGCCGTCGCTTTTGTTCCCCGCCGATACCGTCTCCTGCGAACCGGGCGTCAGAGCCTGCCGCATCACAGCCTGCACCTCATCGCGCAAAGCCGCCAGTGCCGTGAGGTGACGCTTCTCGTT
>NZ_JASGDU010000027.1:0-44823 GCF_047607065.1 Aeromicrobium sp. | reverse complement strand
TCGTAGCGGGGACAGGATTTGAACCTGTGACCTCTGGGTTATGAGCCCAGCGAGCTACCGAGCTGCTCCACCCCGCGTCGGTGGGACCAGTTTACAGACCGGCGACCGGAGAGCCAAATCGGGTCCCTTCGAGACTCGTAGCACACTCCTCGCACCTCAGCGAACGCGCTACTGCGCCTGCGCTTCCTGGGCCGAGGCGATCGCCTCGCCCATGAGTTCAACCTGACGCTGATACTCGGCGAGATCGCCCGAAGTGAGCGCATCCTGAGCGGCGTTGTAGGCCACCGCCGCTTCGGCGAGCCACTCTGCGGTCGTCTTCGCCCCGTCGGACCCGCCGGAGTCCTCCTCGGCCGCCGCTCCCCCGTCATCGGCCGGAATCTGCCCCGGTTGCAGACCCAGAGCAACCGCGAGCGCCTCGTCCAAAGTCTGTCCGAAGCCCACGTCACCGCCGAACGACGCCGCCACGAACTGCAACACCGGGAAAGTTCCCTCGCTGGCCGTCCTCTGGATATAGATCGGCTGCACGTACAACAACCCGCCGCCGACCGGAAGCGTCAGCAGGTTCCCGCGCAAGATCTTGGCCTGTTTCGACTGTTCGTATTGCAGCAGCGCCTGAGTCACGCCCCGGTCGGTCTGGAAGTCGTTGGCGATCTGCGACGGGCCAGACACTTGCGTATCGCTCGGCAACTGCAAGATCTGCATCGTGCCGTAGTCCTCACTGGTCGCCTCGGAATTGACCGACACGAACGACGCGAGATTCTGTCTGCTGTTGGGCAGGAAAACACTCGTCAGCGAGAAGTTCCCCTGCTCCTGGCCCGGCCGGCTCATCGTCAAGTAATACGGCGGCTGCAGCACACTCGAATCACTGCCCTGCGTCGGATCGCTCGGCACCCGCCACCGCTCGCCGTCCTCGTAGAACGTCTGCGCATCGGTCACGTGATAGCGCGCCAGCACATCGCGCTGCACCTTGAACAGATCAACCGGATAGCGCAGGTGGCTCATCAGGTCGTCACTGATCTCCGACTTCTTCTCCACCGTGCCGGGGAACACCTTCATCCATGCCTCGAGGATCGGATCCTCGGTGTCCCACTGATACAGCGTCACGGTGCCGTCATAGGCATCGACGACCGCCTTGACCGAATTGCGCATGTAGTTGATCTCGTCGGTCGGCAACGCCGCCTGCGCACTCGTCTGCGTCAGGGTGTCGGCCGTCGCCTCGCGCAGCGACCGATGCTCGGAATACGGATAGGCGTTGCTCGTCGTGTAGCCGTCGACGATCCAGACCATGCGCCCGTCGACCACCGCCGGGTACACATCGCCGTCGACCGTCAGCCACGGCGCGACCTTCTCGACCCGCTGGCGCGGCTCGCGGTCGTACAGGATCTTGGAGTTCTCGTTGACCCGGTCCGACAAGACGATATTCGGCTCACTGAACTTCACCGCATACAGCACCTTGTGGAACAGACTGCCGACCGGCACACCGCCGGAGCCGTCGTAGATGTTCTTCGTGGCATTCTCCGCATCGGCCTCACCACCACCCTGGGGAATATCACTCTCCACTGCGGCAGCGCCCTCGGGACGCCCGACGATGGAATAGTCCGGGGAGTTCTCGCCGAAGTAGATTCGCGGCGGCACCTCGGTCTCGATCTGACCAACCGGCGGGATGTCCTGCACGACCCACACCGGCTCACCGTTGGGGCCACGCTGATTGCCGAACGCGGAAATCACACCGTAGCCGTGGGTGTACACCGTGTGATCGTTCGACCACGTCCGCTGACTCTGCTGTAAGCCGGCGAGATCCACCTCGCGTGCGGCGATGATGACATCCTGCGGCGTCTCACTGCCCTCCAGCACGTAGCGGTCGACATCGAGCGTCTGCGGAACCGTGTAGTAGCCGCGCACCTGCTGCAGCTGCTGGAAGGCGTCGGAGATCAACGTCGGATCGAGCAGCCGGCTGCTCACCCGCGAAGCCGCCGACTGGCCGAGTTCCTCGGGCGTCAACTCGGTCTTAGCTGTGTAATCCTCGACCGTAGCGTCGGCGACATCGTAGGCCTCGCGCGTCGCCTCGATATTGTGCGCGATATACGGCCCCTCCTTGTCCGGCTCCGAAGGGCGCACCTGGAAGGACTGCATCGCATACGGCCAGATGCCGCCGATGACGATAGAGGCCAGCAGCATCCCCGCCACACCGAGTCCGGGCAGCGTCCACGAACGCCAGAACACCGACGCGAAGAACAACAGAGCCACGATGACCGCCACGACCGTCAGCACATCGCGGGCCGGGATGCGCGCCGTCGCGTCGGTGTAGCCGATCCCGTCGAACAGCGCCGAGTTGCCGATGGCGTAACCGAACCTGTCCAGGTGATAGGCGAACGCCCGCACCAGCAGGCCGAGGCCGGCCACGACGGCCAGATGCGACCGCGCGGCCCGCGTGAACCGTACCCCGCCGGAGACACGCACCCCACCGAACACATACATCGTGAACAGCGTGACAAGGAAGGCCACCACGATCATCGTGAAGCCGAAGGTCGACAGGAAACGCAGCCACGGATAGTCGAAGACGTAGAAACCGACATCACGCTTGAAGTGCGGATCCTTCACGCCGAACGAACCACCGGCGCGCCACAGCTGGTAGGTCTGCCACTGTCCCGAGGCGACCGAGCCGGCGAAAGCCGCGAACAGCAGCGTGGCGACGATGGTCACCGGGCGCAGGATCGGCGACAGCGCCATGCGATAGCGCACCGCAGGCTCGTCGCGGCGCATCGGCAGGTTCTCCGGCCGCAGCCGCCAGGCCAGGAAGGCGCTGCCCATGACGACCAGGGCGAAGATCAGCCCGAACACCACGAACAGACCGATCCTGGTCACCAGGACCTTGGTGAACACGTCGGTGTAGCCGACGGACTTGTACCAGAGCCGGTCGGTGTAGACGTTGGTGAACACCGACCCGAGCACGATCAGCACCGCCACCGTCGCCAGCGTCGGTACGAGCACCCTCCGCCGGCGCTCCGGCTCGGGGGGAAGAGGCTGATCGGCGATGCCGAAAATGTCGCTCACGGGGTCACTTCCGTCTCAGAAAAAACGCCACCATACGGAAGCAACCCCGCGAAAACCCCGCAGATCACTCGCTCACGCTCGCTCACGGGGTCACTTCCATCTCAGAAAAAACGTCGCCATGTGGACTCTCGACTCTACGTGGCGGCTCGGACAGCAGGGTGTGGTTGAGCAGGGCAACCAACCCTGGGACCAGGCCCGGTCCTTCGAGTAAGTCCGAGTCAGCGCCGTCGCCGCGACGGCGCACCGCGCTGTGCGCCGATCCGCCTCGCAACACCGCCGCCACGAGGCGCACCTCCTGACGGTCCGGATGCGCCGCCATGACGGCGGCCGCCTCCTCAGGATCCTCCGGCAACTCGGTCTCGACGCCGGCCGGCAGCATGAACCGCTCGATGACCGCAGCGCAGCCGTCGACGTCACCGGGCCACGACATCTGCGCGAGCGCCTGCTCGAATCCTTCGACCGGCACCCCGTCCTGCTCGATGGGCGTGAAGGAGCCGTCGGACCCATCGCCGACCTGCGCCGCGAGTTCGGGGGCACGGGCGACGAGATCGGCGGTGCGCACCAGCGCGAACAGGCGCGGCGGCTGGTCCCACCCCGCCTCGGCCGCATGCCGCTCGACCTCCAAGGCCGCCTGACGCAGGGGCGAGTCCGGGTGCAGTTCGAGCACCGGAACGTCCGGGTTCGTGGGATCGCTCATGGGCAACTCGGCACCGTCGCGTCGGGGTCCTGCGCCAGCGTCTCCACCGAGGCGACGGCATCGGTGAGCGTCGTGATCTTGACCAGTGTCATCCCGAAGTCCGTGCCGTCGGTGGCCTCGTCACAGTTGTCCGCCGGGACGAGAAACACCTCGACGTCATCGGCGTGCGCGCCGGCCATCTTCTGCCGGATTCCGCCGATGGCACCGACCGTCCCGTCGGCGGCCATCTCCCCGGTGCCCGCGACCCTCAGGTCGCCGGTCAACGGCCCGGGCGTGAGCAGGTCGTAGATCGCCAGCGCGAACATCGTGCCGGCACTCGGACCGCCGACGGAGTCGCCGACATTGTTGACCACGGTGATCGGCGGGTCGAAGTCCTCGCCGAGCGAGACCCCGATCCGCGGCACATCGGCGTCGTCCTCCGCCGCCTGCGTCGTGAGGGTGACGTCGGCGGTGGCGTCATCACGTTCGTAGGTGAGCGTGACCGAATCGCCCGGACGGCGCTGCGAGACCAGATCGACGACCTGCTGCGCCGAGGTGACCGGCTGGCCGTCGACCGCCCGGATCGTGTCCTCGGCTTTCAACTGCCCGGCTGCGGCACCATCCTTCGAGACCTCCGCGACGACGACCCGCTGCGGCACCTCATAGCCCAGCACCCGCAGGGCCGCGACGGTCGAGGAGTCCTGGGACGAGGCCATCTGCGCGGCCGACTCCGCATCGGCTTCCTCGGCCGACTCGTCATCGGGATACAAGACGTCCTTGGGGATCAGTTCGGCCTCGTCGTCGAAATAGGCCCGCACGGCCTCGGCGAAGGTCACCTCGCCGTCGGGCGAGGTGACCGAGACGGTCGTGAAGTCGAGCGTCCCCTCGGACGGGTAGGAGGCGACATCGCCCTCGATGCTCAGCATCGGCTCCCCGTCGAAGTCGCCGAGCGTGTTGAACACCGGCCCCGGCTCCAGCAGCGCATAGGGCACCGGCAGCAGGAAGGCGACCCCGGCAAGGACGATCGTGGTCACCGCCGCGATGACGACGGTGACGTACCGAGGACTGACCTGCGGCTCGAAGCCAATCCACGGGTCGTCGTCTGGCGAAGGCTCGGGCGTCGAGGACACGCGCACCACGATAGAGGCCCGGCTCAACGCCGTTGCGGCGGGCACCAGCCGCGAGCCGCCGGAATCTAGGGCGAGACGGCTATCGTGGCTCCATGTCCGACCACCCCGCGCACGGCCCCGACGACGCCGGAGACGACCGGCCGCCCCACCCCTTCGCAGGCACGCCATTCGAGGCGCTGTTCGCACAGTTCGGCGCGGCAGGCCAGGCACCCGGGGCGGGCCAGATGCCCGACCTGAACGCGCTCATGGGTCAGATGCAGCGCCTGTTCACCCCGCACGAGGGCACCATCAACGCCGAGGTCACCCGCGATGTGGCTCGCCAGACGTGTGCCGCAGCCGGGGCCGACCTTTCGGTCACCGCCGCACAGCAGGCCGCCGTCGCCGACGCGGCACAGTTGGCCGAGATGTGGCTCGACCACGCCACCGACCTCACCCGCAGTGCGACCACAGCCGCCGCGTGGAGCCGGGCCGAGTGGATCGAGCACACCGCCTCGACCTGGCGCTCCCTGGCCGAGCCGGTGGCCGAGCACGTCGTCGCGGCGATGGGCGAGGCGATGCCCCCGGAGGTCAAGGCGATGGCCGGCCCGTTGCTCGGCATGCTCTCGTCGGCCGGCGGCGCGATGTTCTCCCAACAGCTCGGCCGGGGGTTGGGCGAGCTGGCCGGGGAAGTCCTCTGCTCGACCGACATCGGCCTGCCGCTCGGCCCGGCCGGCGTCGCCGCCGTGCTCCCGGAGAACCTCACCGCATTCGGCGAGGGCCTGGAACGGACGCCGACCGACATGCTGCTGTACGTGGTGTTGCGCGAGTGCGCCCATCACCGGCTGTTCGCCGCCGCACCGTGGCTGCGGCCCGCGCTCGTCGGTGCCGTCGAGGAATACGGACGCGGAACCCGCATCGACATGCAGGCCGTCGAGAGCCGGCTGTCCGGCTTTGATCCGTCCGATCCTCAACAGATCGCCACCGCACTGCAGAACGGCCTGTTCGACCCCGAACCGACCGAGCAGCAGCGTCAGGCGCTGGCCCGACTGGAGCATCTGCTGGCACTGGTCGAGGGCTGGGTCGACGAGGTGGTCACGCAGGCGGCCCACGAACGGATGCCGGCGGCCGCAGCGCTCGCCGAGGCCATGCGCCGCCGCCGTGCGACCGGCGGGCCGGCCGAGCAGACCTTCGCCAGCCTGGTCGGACTGCAACTGCGTCCCCGGCGGCTGCGCGACGCCGCGAACCTGTGGGCAGCGGTGCGCGACCGCTGCGGGGCGGCGGCCCGCGACGACCTGTGGCTTCATCCGGACGTACTGCCCACGCCCACCGACCTGGACGATCCCCTGGGCTTCGCCGACCGATCCGAATCCGGCGCGGACGAGGGCAGCGACGATGCCTTCGATGCCGAACTGCGCCGCCTGCTCGACGAGCAGTGAGCACATCGCCGCTGCATGAGGACGCGGTGCGCTGCCTGGAGGCCTGGACCACGCCGGACGACCGGCAAGAAAGCCTGCGTCGGGACTGCCTGGCGCTGCTGGCCGCCGAGCCGCTGGCGACCCGGCGCGAGTGCCGGCCCGATCATCTCACGGCGAGCCTGCTGATCTTCTCCACCGACCTGGCCTCGGTGCTGCTGACCCTGCATGCCAAGGCAGGACTCTGGCTGCAGACCGGCGGCCACTGCGAGCCGGGCGACCGAAGTCTCACTGGGGCCGCGCTGCGCGAGGGTGCCGAGGAGTCGGGGCTGACCGGCCTGGAGATCGACCCGGTTCCGGTCGCGCTGTCGCGCCACGCGGTGCCGTTCTGCGGCCCTCCGGTGAGCGGAGGCGCGACCCGGCACTGGGACGTGCAGTTCGCCGCGGTCGCCGGTGCCGGCACCGACGCGGTGATCTCGGCCGAATCGACCGATCTGCGCTGGTTCGCCGTCGACGGCCTCCCGGCCGGATCCGACGACGCGGTGCGGCACCTCGTCGCCGCCGGGTCGAGCCGCCTGCACGGCTGCCGGTAGGACCGCTGGCTGAGGTGCGCCTGCGGTGGCGGGTCCCTTCGAGGCTCGCAAGCTCGCACCTCAGGGACCGAGGTTCGCATCTCCAGGCAGGTCGGCTCGTCCACGGGGCTGTCCACATGCTCCCCGGCGATTCCCCCAGGATCGTCCCCACCCTTGTCCACAGGACGTGGAAACCCACGCCCCTCCATGCACCCCTCATCCCTGTGGACAACTCAGGTGACGAACCGCCGCCGAAGGTCGACAGTGACCTCCATGGTGTTCCGACCCGCCCTCGCCCCCGGTGCCCACTTGACCCGCCATGACACCACTCACCTGCGCATCGGCGACGGTGACCGCGTCGTCCTGCCCGACTCCGAAGCGCTCCAGGCGCTCGTCACGGCCATCGACGGGGTGCGCGACCGCGACGTCGTCTGCCGCGAGGCCGCCGAGCACAGCGGCGCGCCGCCCGGCGAGGTCGCGGGCCTGCTGGACCTGCTCATCGCCCGCGGTGCTGTCGTCGACGCCGAGCCGTGGCTGCGCCTCCTGGCTCCCCGCAACGAGATCGCCTCGGCCATCCGCAGGGGTGTCGATCCGGAGACGCTGGCCGACCGCGCCCACACCGTGCTGGCCCTTCACGCCGCGCCCAGCTGCGCGGACCTGGCCGACCTCATCGGCGCCGCGGCGCGCATGGGCGGCCTCTCGCAGCGCGCCGACCAGCCGCCGGATCTCCACGTGCTCGCCACCACCGGCGAACCGCCCCGCGACCTGATCGAGTCCCTGGCCGCCACCGGGGCGCATGTGCTGCCGGTGGCGCTGAGCGAGGGCCGCTGCATCGTCGGCCCGTGGACCGACCTCGGCCGCACCCCGTGCCCCCGGTGTGCCGACTTCGCCCAGGCCCTCTGGGGCTGCGGCCCGTGCGGCCTGTGGCCGTCGCTCGACCGCCCCGACCGGCTGCACGGTGTGGGCGTCGAGACCGCCCAGGCCGCAGCCTCGCTCATCGTCGCCGATCTGCTGGCCGCCGCTGACGGACGACGGCCCGCCACCGTCGGCACCCGGTTCGCCATCGGCCCGGACGCCCACCACGCCACCCGCCTCGCGGTCGACTTCGCCGAGGACTGCACCTGCCATCTACTCTCCTCCGTCGGACCAGGCTCCCCCGTACGCTGAACCCGTGAGCGATGACCGCAAGGGCGGGCTGCCGGGCAGCGCCTTCGGGCGCACCGCACGCCTGGCCGCGCTGCCGGTCGGCTACGCGGGGCGCGCCACACTCGGCGTCGGCAGGCGGATCGCCGGGCGGCCCGCCGACGCGGTCCTGGCCGAGGTGCAGCGGCGCACCGCCGACCAGATCTTCTCGGTGCTCGGCCAACTCAAGGGCGGCGCGATGAAGTTCGGCCAGGCCATGAGCATCTTCGAGGCCGCCCTGCCCGAAGAACTCATCGGCCCCTACCGGGAATCCCTGACCAAGCTCCAGGACGCCGCCCCGGCGATGCCCGTGGCCCTGGTCGATCAGGTCATGCGGGGCGAGTTCGGCGACTTCTGGCGCGAGGAGTTCGCCGAGTTCGAGCAGACGCCGGTCGCGGCGGCCTCCATCGGCCAGGTACACCGGGCAGTGTGGAAGGACGGCCGCCCCGTCGCGGTCAAGATCCAGTACCCGGGTGCGGCCAAGGCGCTGCGTGCCGACCTGCGCCAGATCGGACGGCTGTCGCGCCTGTTCGGCGTGCTCGCCCCCGGCCTCGACGTCAAGCCGCTGATCGCCGAGCTGCAGGCGCGCGTCGAAGAAGAACTCGACTACTCCCTCGAAGCGGCCGCGCAGGCGGCCTTCGCCGAGGCCTATGCCGGCGACCCGGACTACGTCGTGCCGCAGGTGGTCGCCCACAGCGAGCGAGCACTCGTGACCGAGTGGATCGACAGCGACGGCTCGCTCGCCGGGGTCATCGCCGACGGCAGCCAAGCCGAGCGCGACCGCCTCGGCAACCTCTACGCACGCTTCCTGCTGGGCAGCCCGCGCCGCGCCGGACTGCTACACGCCGACCCGCACCCGGGCAACTTCCGGCCGCTGGCCGACGGCCGCCTCGGCATCGTCGACTTCGGTGCCGTGGCACGCCTCGACGGAGGCTTCCCGCCGGTGATCGGCGTGCTGCTGCGCCAGGCCGTCGCCGGCGACGCAGAGGCGGTCAGCGCCGGGCTGCGCGCCGAAGGCTTCATCCGGCCCAAGGTGCGGGTCGAGGCCGAGGCCATCTCCGCCTACATCGCTCCGTTCTTCGAGCCGGCGACGCTCGAGTCGTTCACCTTCAGCCGCGCCTGGCTGCGCGACCAGTTGTCGCGGGTCACCTCGCCGGGCGTCGAAGGCATGGGGACGGCGATGAAGGTCAACCTGCCGCCGGAGTACCTGCTGATCCACCGGGTCTGGATGGGTGCCATCGGAGTGCTGAGCCAGTTGGAGGCGACCGCGCCGTTCCGGCGCATCCTCGTCGAGGAGTTACCCGGATTCGCCGACGAGGGCCAGGACTGACTCGCCGAACTCCTCCAGCTTGCGCTGCCCGATACCGCTGATGCGCAGCAGGGCACGGCTGTCGCGCGGCTTGGCCTCGGCGATGAGTTTGAGCGTGTTGTCGTTGAACACCACATAGGCCGGGACCTTGCGCTCGACGGCGACCTCGGTGCGCCACGCGCGCAGGCGCTCGAACAGCTCCTCGTCGTAGGTGACCGGGCAGTCGGCGCACCGGCCGCGCTTGCGGTCGGCGGCCGTGGCGAGCGGCTGCCCGCACACCGGGCACGCGCGAACGCGCCGGTCGCTACTACGGCTCGCGCGGGAGGTGTGGTCGGCGGGCAGCAGCGCGTCGAGGAAGCGGGTGGGATTGCGCTTGGTCCGGGCGGTGGCGGTGCGCGCGGTGGCCCAGGCGAGGTACAGGTGGCGGCGCGCTCGCGTGAGACCCACGTAGAACAGCCGCCGCTCCTCCTCGACGGCCTCCGGAGTCTGCGCGTGGACGATCGGCATCATGCCCTCGTGCAGGCCGGCGCAGAAGACCGCGTCCCACTCCAGGCCCTTGGCCGAGTGGAAGGTCGCCAGCGTGACGCCGTCGGCAGTGGGCGCGTGGGCGGACTCGGCGCGTCGTTCGAGATCGGCGACGAGTGTGGCGAGCGTGGCACCTGGATCGGCCTCGATGAGGTCGGCGGCCATCGAGGTGAGGGCGTGCAGCGACTCCCAGCGGTCGCGGGCGGCCCCGGATCCCTTCGGCGGATCGTCGGGGTGGCCCATGCCCGAGAGCACTGCGCGCACGTCGGCCAGGACGTCTCCGGACTCGCCGGCCGCCGCAGCCCCGCGCAGCAGCGTGACCGCCTGGCGGACCTCGGCGCGCTGGAAGAAGCCCTCGACGCCGCGCAGCACGAACGGGACGGAGCGTGACCCGAGGGCCTCTTCGAAGGCCTCCGACTGGGCGTTGATGCGGAACAGCACCGCGATCTCGCGGTAGGGCACGCCGCGACGATGCAGGGCGACGATCTCCTCGGCGATGGCCTCGGCCATCGCCGGCTCGTCGGCATAGCCGGTGTAGTCCACCGGATCGCCGGGCGGGTTCTGGGCCTGCAGGGTGACGCCGGTGCGCTGGCCGCCGGTGAACACCGCATTGGCCGCCGCCACGATCTGCGGCGTCGAGCGGTAGTTGCGCACGAGTTCGATGCGGGTGGCGTCGTCGAAGCGCTGCGCGAAGCTGCGCAGTGCGGCCGGCGAGGCCCCCGCGAAGGTGTAGATCGTCTGGTAGGGGTCGCCCACGACGCAGACGTCGGACCGGCCCCCGAGCCACAGGTCGAGCACCGTGGACTGCAGGGGGTTGACGTCCTGGAACTCGTCGACCACGAACCAGCGGTACTGACGGCGCACCTGCGCGGCGATGCGCTCGTCGGCGTCGAGCATCGAGGCGGTGAACAGCAGGATGTCCTCGAAGTCGAGCACCCGGCGCTCGCGCTTGAGTTCTTCGTAGCCGGCGTAGACCGCCCCGACGTCGGCGGCGTCGAGGTCGCCGACAGACCGCCCCGCCGCGTGCGCGGTGTAGCGGTCCGGCACGACGTTACTGACCTTGGACCATTCGATCTCCGAGGCCAGGTCGCGGATCAGGGCCTGATCGGTGCGCACCCCGGCCCGGCGGGCGGCCCCGGCGACGAGCGCGAACTTCGAGCCGGTGATCTCGGGGAAGTCGCCGCCGTAGAACTGCGGCCAGAAATAGCGCAGCTGCCGCAAGGCTGCGGAATGGAAGGTACGCGCCTGCACGCCGGGGGCACCGAGCTGGCCGAGCCTGCCGCGCATCTCCCCGGCGGCGCGCGTGGTGAAGGTGACTGCGAGGACCTCCTGCGGCTTGTACAGGCCCGTCTCGACCCCGTAGGCGATGCGGTGAGTGAGGGCGCGGGTCTTGCCGGTCCCGGCACCGGCGATGACCACCACCGGCCCCTTCAGCGCGACCGCAACCTCGCGCTGCTCAGGGTCGAGCGCATCGAGCAGAGGGTGCGACACGGGCTTCCTCAAGATCGTCGAGAAGGGACTGGCCCAGTCTAGAGACGACGGCGCGCTCAGTCAGAGTCCCGCCAGTACCACTCGTGGCACCTGACGCCTTTCTCGCGCAACCAGTCCTTCGTGTCCAAGGATCTACCCCAATGGCTGAAGGTTTCCGCGTGCGCTTTGACCAACTCGACCGGATCGTCGCCAGGACCACCGCCGAGAGCAGCCACGAGCGCGGCCACGTCGGCGCTCCTGATCGTGATGATGTGCTCGCCATGCCACCCCGGACCCGGCAAATAGTCGAGAACGAGGTCTCCATTCGACTTGCGATAGGGCTTCACCGACAACCTCCTTCTACGAGAAATGCAAAAGCCTACTCAACCACCACAGCCAACGCGCTCCACGACGGAAGAACCGGGCCTCGGTCGTGGTTGACTCCTCCTGAAGAAACCGTCACAGGAGACGACATGAGCGACACCTTCACGATGTACACGACCACGTGGTGCGGCTACTGCCACCGCCTGAAGAAGCAGTTGGAGCGCGAGGGCATCGCCTTTGCCGAGGTCGACATCGAGGAGCAGCCGGAGGCCGCGAAAATCGTCGAGGAAGCCAACGGCGGCAATCAGACCGTGCCGACCCTCGTCTTCGCCGACGGCACGGCCCTCACCAACCCCTCCGTCGCCCAGGTCAAGGCCCAACTCGCCTCCTGAGCAAGAGTCCCCAGGCGGCTTCGCGGCACCGAGATCGGCGAGCGCGGCACCGACGGGCCGATGACACAATGGCCTCATGCCCACCTGTCGTCACGAGACGCACGAACTCGCCTGGGCGAGTGAGGGAACCGCGACGCTGAGAATCGACGGCATACCCTGGGTCGTCTCCCCCGAGTCGGCCGTGTGGATTCCCCTGGGCGTACCTCACAAGGTGCCGGTGCTGCGCAAAGCCATCGTCTTCCCGCTGTGGTTCACCGATGACGCCCCCGTGCCCGACTGGACGACCACGACTGCCGTATGGGTCAGCGCCGATTTGCGCTCCCAACTCATGCGCTATATCCAGTCGACCTTCGGGCAGGGCACTTCGGCGTCGATTGAGCGCGACCGGCTGCTGGCGATGTTGCCTGCTCATGCCCAACACGAACCCCAGTTGCCGATGCCGGGCGATCCGCGTGCCAGTTTCGTCGCCGAACGACTGCTGGCCGATCCGGCCGACGGGCGAAGCATCGAGGATTGGGCCCGCGAGATCGGCACGAGCAGCAAGACGCTGCAGCGGGCCTTCGTGTCCACGACCGGCCTGAACTTCGTCGAATGGCGCGTGCGCGCCCGTTTGAATGCGGCACTGCCGATGCTGGCGCAGGGCGTGGCGGTCTCCCGGATCGCCGAGCAGGTCGGCTACTCCAGTGCGACCGGATTCATCGCGGCCTTCCGGCGCCAGTTCGGTCATCCGCCCACCGCGCATGGACACGTGGCGACCGGCAGCGACGCCGTCCCCACCCGGCCGTGACCCGGTGTAGGACGCGCCACAGGAGCCTCAGCTAGAAGTCAGGCGAGGTTACCCTTATCATCAGAATCGGACATGGTGATTCTGATGGAAAGTCAGACGCCAGGTCACCGCAGCCGACGATCCTCGGAGGTCGCGGCCCCACGACAGGAAGACCGCCGATGAGAAACCCGCGCCCGCTCCGCCTCACGCTGGCCGCGACCCTCCTGGGCGCGGCCGTCACCCTGGCCTCGCCGGCCGTCGCCGAAACCGAGACTGAAACTGAAAGTCAGGACCGCGAAGTCGTCGGCACCTTCGACTATGTGTGCGATCTCAACGCTCCGGCTCAGAAGACCTGGACCATCCCGGTCCAGGTGACCTCGACGCTGCCCGAGAGCGTGACGCCCGGATCGAGCGTCAACCTGCCCTTCTTGTTGTCGATGACGATGCCCGGCGAGATGGCGACCATCGCCCGTTCGAACGGCTACGAGTACCTCGTCGCCTACAGCGACAACCTGCAGATCAACGTCGCGCACGACGCCAGCACCGACGCGCTCACCCTGCCCCGAGTGGCAGCCGCCCAGCCGCTGCCCGCCGAGAGCGGGGATTTCGTGGTGCAAGCCAAGGAGGTCAACACCCTGCTGGACATCGGCGAGGACTCCGAGGGCACCTACACGATCAGCCTCCCGACGAGCGACCAGATCGCGCACCCTCGCTCCGATATCGGCGGGCGCATCTCGTTCACCTTCGCTATCCAGATGTACGAGGACGAGGCCGCCTACACCTCCGGCGCACAGCCGGAGCGCGCCATGTTGATCTGCAGCGCCGCGACCACGACCGATCTGACCCTCGGCAGTTTCGAGGTCAGCGAGACCGGCGAGGAACGCGACGACGAGCAGGGCACGAACGAGGAAGTCGTGGTCACCGAAACACCGGAAGTGGTCATCACCGAATCGGAAGTGTTCGCCGATGAGACGCCATTCGCGGACGGCGTCTCCTCGATCGGCTCCGGCGAAGGCGTCGTCACCTCCTCGTTGCTCGGTTCCGGCGAAGGCGTCGCGACCGTTCCGGTCGCCGAGGTGTCGGCCCCCGCAGCAGCTCCGGAGGCGACGGCCGACGCCTCCCGCACCGTGTCCTTCGGCACCGACGCCAGCGCCAGCACGCCACGGGTCGACGACAGCGACGGGCTCGGCGCGGTCTTGCTGGCGATGTCGGTCCTGATGCTCGTCGGCTCGGTCACCATCATCGGCCAGCACCGACGCGCCCTGTCGCGCCTGAAGAACTGAGGCCTCCGATGACCGGACTGCACACCGCTCCCGACTCCGTCGAGTCGCCCCTACAGCAGGCGGGTACACCTGCCCTCGAGGCCATCGGAGTCCACAAGGCGTTCGCCGCTCCCGACGGACAGGCCGTCCGTGCCGTCCAGGGAGTCGACCTGAAGGTGGAACGCGGCTCGATGACCGCGATCATGGGTCCGTCAGGGTCGGGCAAGTCCACTCTGCTGAACCTGCTCGCCGGCCTCGACCGCCCCGACAGCGGCACGATTCGTCTCGGTGACGTCGACATCACCCGGCTGCGCGACCGGGCTCTGACCCGGCTGCGGCGAACGCATGTGGGATTCGTATTCCAGTCGTTCAACCTGCTCCCCCAGTTGACTGCCCGCCAGAACATCGTGCTGCCGTTGCAACTCGCCCGTCTGCCCATCGACCATGACCTGCTCGACGAGTTGACCGGCGCGCTCGGTATCGCCAACCGGCTGGAGCATCGTCCGGGCCAGCTCTCCGGCGGACAGCAGCAGCGCGTCGCGGTCGTCCGGGCGTTGCTTCCGCGCCCGGCGATCGTCGTCGCCGACGAGCCGACCGGAGCGCTGGATTCGGCAAGTGGGTCAGAACTCCTGGGTATGCTCCGGCAGGCGGTCGACACCCATCGCCAGAGTGTGCTGCTGGTGACCCACGATCACGGCATCGCCGCCTGGGCCGACTACCGCCTCACCATGTCCGACGGCCGGCTGACATGATCGCCCTCACATGGCGGACCCTCCTGACCGGCGGCGTCCGCAGCGTCGTCACGATGGTCGTCTTGGCCATCGGTGCCTTCCTTCTGGCCTTCACCGGCATCACCTCGGCGACCATGACAGCCGCGCTCTCGGCCGGAATCGAGGCTCCCTACGCGGGTTCGGACATCGTCATCACGACAACCCCTTCCGACGGAGCCGGGGCAACGCAACAGGGTGCCAATGAGATCAGCGCCGAGGACGCCCAGGTGCTCGGCGAAATCGACGGTGTGCGGCAGGTGACCGGCTTCGTCAGTACTCATGCCATCGTGCGCGCCGGTGATCGCATCCGTGGCCTGACCGTCGAGAGCCTGCCTACGGATCCCTCTGCGGCCTGGCAGAGGCTCAACGCCGGGGCGTGGCCGGCAAGCACCGACGAGATCGCGCTCTCCCGGCACACGCTCGACGAGCTCGGTCTGAGCGTCGGTGACCGGGTGGTCTTCGGCAAGAAGGACATCGGTCCGGGCACCTTCACGATCACCGGCGACATCGACACGCGCGGCGCACTGGATCACCAGAACAACTCCTACGGCGTCGTGACGCCGGAGATTGCCCACGTGCTCGCCGGGGTCACCGGCTACACCGACCTGCACCTCACTCTGGCCCCCGGCACCGATGCCAACGCGGTGCTCAGCGAGGTCAACCGGCTCGTTCCCGAGGTCTGGCCAATCACCACCGACGAACTCGTCGGCGGCACGGAGAGCATCTTCGGCATGGGCGTCAGCCTCCTGCGCAATGTCGTGATCGGCCTCATTGCCGTCTCCCTCATCGTCACCGCGATGGTGCTGGCAACGGTCTACGGTGCCTCGTTGGCCGGCCGCTCACGCCTACTCGCGCTGCAGCGCTGCGTCGGCGCGACCCGTGCTCAGGTCATGGGGTCGGTCGTCTCCGAGGCCGCCCTGCTCGCGGTCGCCGGTGGCCTCATCGGCGTGCTCCTAGCAGTCGGAACCGCCTGGGCCCTACTGCCGCTTCTCGGCGAACTCGTCTCCGAAGCCGCCGTCGACCACTTCACGGTGCCGTGGGAAGCCCTCGTGATGCCCATCGGCGCCGTGGTCGCCCTCGCGGTGCTCGCGAGCCTCCTGCCGGCGTGGCGCGCCTCGCGCGTCTCGCCCACCCGGGCGCTCGGCACATCCGTCGAGACTCCTGCCGCCGCCGGTAGCACCGTCGCCCGCGTGGCCGCAGGCGTCGCCGTGCTGCTCGTCGGTGCGGTGGCACTCGTGACCGGCACGCAGGACGCTGAACCGATCGTCACGACCCTCGGTATCGCGGCCACCGGCCTGAGCCTGGTGTGGCTGTCGCGACCCGCCTACTGCGGCGTCGCCGCAGTGATTGCCGCACTCGCTCGCCGCCTCAAGCACGCACCGACCGAATTGGTCGGCGAGAACATCCGCCGCAACCCCCGCCGCTCCGCAGCCCTCGGCCTGTCGGTCACCGTAGCCGCCGTCGTCACCATGACCGCGTGGACCGCTCTGGACTCGGCCCGCACCACGATCCACGAACGGATCAGCGAGACACCCTCGGTCGACCTCACCGTCGGCGATGTCTCCTCCAGCGAAATCATCGACACCGAGTCGCTGCAAGCCATGACCGACCTCGCCGGTGTCGAGCGCGTCCTAGCCGTGGAAGCCACCGGCGACATCACCATGACCGGCACTGCGGCACCCGCCTCGGGCGACACCGGCGAGATCGTGACCGACGAGGCCACCCCTGGGTCCGACACTCCGACGCAGATCTCCTGGAACGTCGCCGTCGCCCGCGTGACGGCCGACGAACTCGCCGAAATCATGCGGGTTCCCTACGACCTCGCAGCAACCGACGACCAGACCGTGTACCTACCGGCCGGCCGGCACGTGCCCTTCGACGCCGCCCAGCCCGTCACCGTGACCGGCCCGCTCGGCAGTGCCACCGTCGCAGTCACCTACGTCGAGGGCCTCGACCTTCCGGCCTTCGTCTCCCCAGCGTTGTACGACCGGCTCACCGCCACCCGCGAGGTACGCAGTGCATGGATCGCCATCGACCGTGCAACCGACCAGGGGCTACTGATGGATCGAATCCGGGCCGAGGCGGTGCTGGCCGGCGACCAGCGAGTCGGCGGAGCTCTGCCGTCGACCCTGCGGTTGGATGCCGCACTCTCCCTGGTGCGGACCACCGCGATCTCGTTGCTGGCTGCCGCGATGCTCGTGGCGCTGATCGGCCTGGCAGCCACCACCGCGCTCACGATTGCCGAGCGGCGTCACGAGAACGCCGTCGTGCGCGCGCTCGGCCTGGAACGTGAACAGTTGCGTCGTACCCTGTTAGCCGAGTCCATCGCACTCGGCCTCACCGGAACCGTACTGGGGGCCGGACTCGGCGTGGCCTACGGCCTGGCAATAGCGGTGGGCGTCGGCGACGCGCTCGACCTGCGCACGGTCACCTCGGTGCCGGGGATCGCCCTGCTGTTCATCGTCGCCGTCCCGGTGATCGTCTTGTACCTGACTACCGACAGCGTCGCCGAGAAGGCGTCTCGCGTCCAACCCGCCCACGCCCTGATTCCACGGTGACCATGATGACGTCGACTCCCTCCCTTCCTCGCCTACTACGCCTGACGGCCTCACTCGCCGTGATCGCCGGCGCCGTGGCAGTCCTTGCGCCGGCCTCGGCTGCGCAGGCCGCCGAACGACACCGCGTCACTTCGCAGTTGACCTACACCTGCCGGATCGCCGGCGTGGCGGACCCCGCCACGGTCGGGGTGATGTTCACCCTCGACGCGCCGACGAGCGTCAGCCCCGGCGAAGCCCTGAGCATCTCCGGCTCCGTCACGCTGCGGCTGCCCGAGAATGTGCGGGCCGCAGCAACCTACGCGAATATCACCGCAGTCGAAGGCTATTCGGAGACCATGACCGTGCCCGTCACGATCAACGGCCAGACATCCGTCGTGCGTACCGCTCCGCTGGTGGCTCCGCGGGTCTCGATCGGCAATCCGCTAACGGTCCAGGCGAGCCTGAGCGTCAACACCTTCACGGTGCCCGCTAACGCCCAAGGCCAGATCGTGGTGGCAGGTCCGCGCAACGGCACGGTCAGCAGCCCTCGCCAGGACCTCGAACCGAAGATGGTGGCCTTCACCGCGATGACCACCGCATACTCCGACACCGGGACCCAGACGATCGGCCTGTATTGCTACAACACCGGCGGTGCCGATGGCACCCTGCTGACCATCCCCGTCACCTCGACGTCGACCGGAGAGTCCTCGGCCGAAACGCCCACCGCGCCGACGACAGAACCGCCGGCCGTCGCTCCGGCGGCATCCGGTGAGGCCGAGTCGGCGGCGAAGGACAACGCCTCCACCTTCCGCGCAGCGTCCCAGCCGACCTCCGAGTCCTCTCACACGGCCCGCAACCTCGGACTGCTGGTCGGCGTCATGGCGGTGCTGGCGATCTTCTGGGGTGTCCTCGCTCAGAGGCGCATCGCCGCCCTGCGCCGGATGACCGCAGACAGGTGAACGCGCCCGCGACCGTCGGCTCAGCCAGGCGAGTCCGTCGCGCCCAGACGCTCCATGCTGAAGGCGAGCGCCTCGGGCTTGGCCGCCGCCCAGACGTTGTGACCCGTGCGATACAGGTGATGGGTGATCGTCGATCCGGCGGCCCGGCACCGGCGAACGTACCGGTGGGTGCCGAACCAGGGCACGACCGGATCGAAGACTCCCTGATGTACCTGAACGGGTGCAGGATGGGCGAGCGGCGTGAGACTGGAGGTCTCGGCCACGGCCCGCAGAATCTCGGTACCGATCAGCCCCCGCCGCAGCATGCGGCCGACCGACTGGCCTCGGGTGTGTTCGACCATCTGGTGATAGGAGTACCAGGGCGCGGAGTCGACCAGTTGCCGGCCGTGGGCGCTGAGCACCTCGTCGAGCTGCGGACGCAGTTCCGGCCGGGCGGCTTCCAGTCCGTGCAGGATGTAAGCGAGATAGGTCACCAGGTCGGGCACCGGAAGGCGGGGAACCCAGGGTCCGGCACCGCGCAGCAGCATCGTGAGGTCCGTCGGCGGCACCAGGGCCACGACGCCGCGCAGGGCCAGTTCCGGTGCCCGGTCGGCCGCGCGGGAAGACGTCGCCAGCGCGGCGTGACCGCCCTGCGATCCGCCCATCACGACCCAGCGCGGATCGAGGCCGCGTCCGGCGTCGGCGGCGACAACGTGGGCGGCTTTCAGCGCATCGATCGCTTGCCGGGCGGTGCTTTCGGCATGCAGGTAGGCATGCGGGCCGGGACTGCCCAGACCGGCGTAGTCGACCAGCAGCGCGGCCATGCCACGACCGGTCCATGCCGCGAGTTCGGCCCCCATACCGGCCGCGATCCCGAAGGAGACCGGGCAGTGCTCTCCCACCCCGGTGGTGCCGTGGCAGAACACCATGACGGGTGGATCGACCACACCGGCTGGCAGGTGCAGGCTCGCGGTAGCAGTTCGCGGTTCGCCCTGCGCCCCGACGGTCGCGTACGTCAGCGAGAAACCTCGGTCACATCCGGTGATGCACTCGACGGCATCGAGCATGCGCGAATCGACCGGTCGGCCTGCGGTCTCCGTGTCGGTGAATGCCATCTGCCCCCCACTTCCCAATGTCTGACAATGACAATCTATCCGTCCGATTGCATTGACTCTTCACGCGGTGCCGTGGCGTGGTGCCGATGAACCGGCCTCGCAAGTACGCCGCGATGTCGACCCGCGAACTGCTAGTGTGTGCCGCGCTCGGCACGCTCGGAGCCGTCGTCTTGGCTCCCTCGATTTGGGCCTTCGCGGTCCTCGGCGTCGCCGTACCGGTGCTATACCCGTTGCTGGCAGGAGTGTCCACCTGTGCGCCGACGATTACCCAGATGATCCTGCGCCGCCCTGGCGTCGCCCTGGTGACCTGCCTCACGATGGCCTTCGCCACCTTGCCGGTCTCCCCCAACGGCGCGGCCGGCCTTCAGTCACTGGCGATCGTGGGCCTGGCCCTCGAACTGCCCTTCGCCCTGGGCGGCTACCGACGCTGGGGTGCCTGGCGCTGGTATGTGGCCTCAGGCCTGCTGGGACTCTTCACCGTCACCGCCACATGGGTCACCCTCGACCTCGGCAGCCTCCGGCCCGCGCTGGCCTACGCGATCTGCGCCACGACCGTCGGGTCCTACCTGACGTGGACCGCCATCGGCCGCGCATTCGGCCATCGTCTGCAAGCCGCCGGCGTCGGGGTGATCGCCGCATGATCTCCCTCGATAGCGTGACCGTACGACGCGCGGGTGCCTCACGACCGACCCTGACCGACCTCACCGTGCACATCGGCGCGGGCGAATCGGTACTCGTACTGGGTCCGAGCGGGTCGGGCAAATCGACGCTCGCACTGACCATCGCCGGCCTCATGGGCCGGTCGGTACCGGCGAGGGTCACCGGACAGGTCCGCATCGATGGGAACGTCGCCACGGTGTTCCAGGACCCGGCCGCTCAGGTGGTGGGTGCCACCGTCTTCGACGACGCCTGCTTCGGTCCGGAGAACCTCGGCCTGCCTCCGGCCGAGATCGAACGCCGCGCGACCGCAGCCCTCGCCCTGGTGGGATTGAGCGAATATCACGACGCCGACCCCCGCTTTCTCTCCGGCGGCCAGCTTCAACGGCTGGCCATCGCCGGTGCCCTGGCGATGCAGGCCCCCGTCATGGTGCTCGACGAACCCACGGCCAACCTCGACCCCGACGGTGTCGAGCAGGTCTACGCCACGCTCGCCGACGTCGTATCGGCCGGATCGCTCCCGCATCCCGGTCGCACGCTGGTCCTCGTGGAGCACCGGATCGACGAAGCCCTCGATCTCGTGGACCGCATCCTCGTGCTCGACCACGAGGGTCGGCTCGCCCTCGACGGCCCCCCGGATCGGGTGCTGCGCGGTGAGGCGGCCGATCTCGCCGAGCAGTTGGGCGTCTGGCTGCCGACCGGCGTCCGGGTGGCGCGCCGCCTCCGTCGAGCCGGAGTCGATCTCGCGCCCGATCCACTGCGCGTCGAGGACCTTGCCGTCGCCCTGGAGGCCGCCGACCTCCCCGAACCGGTGCCCGTAGCGGCCGCCAACCCGGCCGCTCGCGAGCCGGTGCTGCGGGCTTGCGGCCTGCACGTGTTCCGGGGGCGTGGCAGCGAGCAATTCGCTGCCGTGAGCGGCTGCGACCTCGAGGTGGCTCCCGGTGAGTTCGTCGCGGTGCTCGGCGGCAACGGTGCCGGCAAGAGCACCCTGTTGCACGCGCTCGCCGGACTCGTCCCGGTGGCGGCGGGCACAGTCGAGATCGCCGGACTGGATCCGTCCCGCTGCCGCCCCCGCGAACTGCGCCGGCATCTCGGCGTCGTCTTCCAAAATCCCGAGCACCAGATTGTCACGGCCCGTGTGGCCGACGAACTCGCGCACGGCTTGCGGATCGCCCGCGCCAGGACCGAGGAGATCGCCGAACGAGTCGAGGCGGTGCTGGACGAGACCGGCCTGCGTGAGCGTGCCGAGGACCATCCGCTGACGCTCTCGGGCGGCCAGAAGCGGCGGCTCTCGGTAGCCGCCGAACTCGTGACCGACCCCTCCGTGCTGCTGCTGGACGAGCCGACCTACGGACAGGATCACGACCGCGCCAGCGCGTTGATGGATCGCCTCGCACAGTTGCGCCGAGGCGGCACGGCCATCGTCGTCGTGACCCACGACCTCCAGTTGGTAGCCGATCACGCGACGCGCGTCGTGCTGCTCGACCGGGGCCGGATTACCGCCGACGGCACACCGGCGGCGGTCCTGGCCGATCAGGACCTGCTGCGGGCCTCTGGCCTGCGCCCCCCGGCTCTGGCGTCGGCAACGGCGTCCCTGCAGCGCCAGCCGCAGTGGCGCAGCGTGACCACGCTGGCCCAGATCCCCGGTGGAGACCGACCATGAGCCGCCTCAGTCCACTCGCCGTCATGCTGGCGACGCTGCCCGCCCTCATCGGTGTGCTCCTGACCCGAGATATCGCCCGACCGGCGACCTTTGCCGGCGTCGCGCTGATCGTGCTGGCCCTCAGCCCCGGCCTGTCGCGCGGCGCTAAAGCACGAGGCCTCCTGATCTGTCTCGTGGCGGTGCCCACGATGGCCGGAATCCTCATCCTCGTTACCGACCCCGGTCGGCTCCCCGAGGGAGTCGGGGTGCCCACCCACGCGATCGCGACCGCACTGCGCATCACGGCGCTCACCTCGCTGTCTGCCGTGACCGGCCTCGGCGTCGGAGTCGATCGGCTCAGCCGTGCTCTCGTCCAGCAGGCTCGCCTACCGGCTCGGCACGGCTACGTCCTGCGGCTCTCGGCGCGCATGCTGCCACGGCTGAGACACGAACTGGCGACGATCCGGATGACCCGGCGAGTCCGCGGCACCACCCCGGGTCGCTGGCGTTCCTCCGCTGCGATGCTGGTACCCCTGGCAGCCAGCCACGTGCGTCATGCCGAACGTGTCGCGCTGGCGATGGACGCCCGTAGGTTCGCCGAAGCCCACCAGCGCACCGAACGGGTGCAGGAGCGCTGGCGTGTCCACGACACGGTCCTGGTTCTCCTCGCCTGGGCCGCCACGTTGGCCGTACTAACGCTGCTGCCCCGCTGAAGACGCTCAGGGAAGGTGTTCGCGGAGCCAGCTCGCGAGCACCCGTGCACTGGCATCGACAACAGTCGGCCAATCCAGGGCACTCTCGTCGGCCTGATCGCTGACGTGCTTGACCAGGCGCACCGGCACGCCCGCGCGCTGGGCCACCCGTGCGACGGCGAAGCCCTCCATGTCGACCAGACCCGCCCGCCGCGCGAGCACATCGCGCACCGCCGGGTCGGTCACGAACACGTCGCCGGTGGCCAGCACCGAACCGTCGCCTCCGGGTACCTCGATCTCGTCGACCGCATCGGCCCCGAGGTTGCGAATCAGCGCCGCACTGAAATCGTGGTTGACCACACGCGACGGCACGAACAGTCCGGTCGCGCCGCCGAGCGAGCCGGCGGTACCCACGTTGACGATCAGCGACGGCCGCTCCTGCGCGACGGCCTCAGCGACCGCTGCGGCAGCCTCGACCTTGCCGATGCCACATACCAGCAACCGATGCGATGCCGGCACATGCGCGGCTTCGGCCCGCGTGGCCGAGACGATCAGCGGACGGGTCACCGGCCGGCCAGGTCGACATCGCCGCTGCGGGTCTCCAGCACGATCAGGCCCTCGGCGTCTTCGCCCGCCGAAGCCGTATCGCCGCTGACGTCACCAGACTCGCTCTCGGTGACGACGTCGTAGGCCACCTCGCCGGAGGGCAGCTCGACGGTCAGATCACCGGACTCGCTGGTCGCCTTGACAACGAACGGCTGCGCGGCGAACGCCAGGTGCACATCGCCCGAGCCGGTGGTCACCCCCACCTCGACGACGCTCAGATCGTCGGCGTGGACGTCACCGGAGGACGTGTGGACCGTGGCAACGCCGTCGATACCGGCCAGGTCGACATCGCCGTCATCGGCGCTCAACTCGAACTGCGCACCCACAGGCATCCCGATCTTCACCGAGCCGCCGCAGCCCGGGATCAGCCAGGCCTGACACGACGCGGCCAGCCGGATCTCACCGCGCTCCTGCGCCGTGGTGAACCCGGTGTCCAGCCAGCCTCCGACGAGGCTCGCCTCCACCGTGATGTCGGGTCCGTCCGCCGGAACCACCGAGACGTCCAGCCCCTCGACCACAAGGATCAGCGGCACGGCCGGATCAACTGAGAACGACACCGGGTCGGTGGTCGACTCCGACCGGGTCAGCCGCCCCACCCCGAGCACGAGCACCGCGATCACGCCGACCGCGACAATGGTCGCCGCGACCTGGATCAGCGTCCGTGCCAGCGGCGACCGTTCGTCGTCCTCATCGAACTCGTCGTCGAAGTCCTCACCGGCCGGATCGGTCACGACGCGGGGGCCTTCTTCTTCACCTGCTGCACCGGCACGACGTCGGGCGCGCCCTTGCGCGCGGCGTCTGCGGTCTCGTCGTCGGGCATCGACTGGCTCTCCCGCTCGGCCTCGACCCGCTTGAGGTAGTGCTCCACTTCGCGCGCGCGCTGCGAC
This sequence comes from Aeromicrobium sp., assembly GCF_047607065.1. GTDB lineage: Bacteria > Actinomycetota > Actinomycetes > Propionibacteriales > Nocardioidaceae > Aeromicrobium. The sequence continues at coordinate 20,926 of NZ_JASGDU010000027.1, read as the reverse complement.
TTCGTCCAGCCAAGCGTCCCGCCCATCAGCTCGGCGACCTCCTCGGCGACTTCGGTGCCGCGGTCGAAGGTCTCGATGGAAATGCGCGTACGCCGCGAGATGACGTCCTCCAGGTGGCGGGCACCCTCGTGCGTCGTGCCGTAGACGACCTCGGCGCGCAGATAATCGTCGGCACCGGTCAGCGGACGCGCAAGGCTCTCGTCGGCGGCGATGAGGTCGAGCACCTCCAGCGCCAGGGAGCCGTAACGGTTGAGTAGATGCTCGATACGACCGACCCGCAAGCCGGAGGACTCCGCGAGGTGGTGGCGCTTGTTCCACAGCGCGTCGTAGCCGTCGGCACCGAGCAACGGGACGTCCTCGGTGCACGACGGCGGGACCAGCCGGTCAAGGTCGGCGCTCATGGCATGCACCGCCGCGTCGATGGCGTCCTTGGCCATGACCCGGTAGGTCGTGTACTTGCCGCCGGCGATGACGACCAGGCCCTTGGTACTGGTCGAGACCGCATGCTCGCGGGAGAGTTGGCTCGTCGCGTCCGACTCACCGGCGAGCAGCGGGCGCAGACCGGCGAACACGCCTTCGACGTCCTCGTGGGTGAGCGGCTCCACCAGCACCTCGTTGACGTGATCGAGCAGGTAGTCGATGTCGCTGCGGCTCGCGGCCGGGTGGTCCTTGCTGAGCGACCAGTCGGTGTCGGTCGTGCCGATGATCCAGTGGCGGCCCCACGGAATAACGAACAGGACGGACTTCTCGGTGCGCAGGATCAATCCGGACTCGCCGCGGATGCGATCGCGCGGGACGACCAGGTGTATGCCCTTGGAGGCGCGCACATGGAACTGGCCGCGCTCACCGGCGAAAGACTGGGTCTCGTCGGTCCAGACGCCGGTGGAGTTGACCACCTGACGGGCGCGGACCTCGAACTCTTCGCCGGTCTCCAGGTCGGCGACCTTGGCACCGACGACGCGGCCGCCGTCGCGCAGCAGGTCGACCACACGCGCCCGGCTGGCGACGTGCGCGCCATAGGCCGCAGCCGTGCGGGCGATCATCATCGTGTGGCGGGCGTCGTCGACCTGGCCGTCGTAGTAGTGCAGGGCACCGATGAGGGCGTCCTTGCGCAGGGCGGGCATGATCCGGCGGGCACCGCGGCGGGTCAGGTGCCGGTGGCTCGGCACGCCGCGCGAACGGCCGGAAAGACGGGCCAGCGAGTCGTACAGCAGCACGCCGGAGCCGGCGTAGAAACGCTCCCACACGCGGTGCTTGAGCGGGTACAGGAAGGGCACCGGCTTGACCAGGTGCGGGGCGAGCTTCTCGATGAGCAGGCTGCGCTCAGCCAGGGCCTCGGCGACGAGCCGGAAGTCGAGCATCTCCAGGTAGCGCAGGCCGCCGTGGATGAGTTTGCTGGAACGGCTGGAAGTACCGGAGGCGTAGTCGCGGGCCTCGACAAGGCCGACCGACAGGCCGCGAGTGGCGGCATCGAGCGCGGCACCGGCACCGACGACACCACCGCCGATCACGAGGATGTCGAGGTGCTGGGCGGACATGGCCTCGAGGGAAGCCTGACGCTGTGACGGTGAAAGGGCTACCGAACGCATGAACATAGTCAACCAGCCCCCGCCGACACCCGGTGGACAGGCTCGCGCGTAGGCGGCCCCGGTCCCCGAGGTGCGAGGAGCGGACCCTGAGGTGTGAGGCCGCTCGCGGCCGAGCCTCGAAGGGCGAAGCCTGCCGTGGTAGGTCCCTTCGAGGCTCGTTCCTCGCACCTCAGGGACCCGGCACCCCCCCCGGAGGTGCGCGCGAGGAACGAGGAGCCTCGAAGAGACCGGGTTCACACCCAGTCGTGGGTGCGGGTCAGGGCTTTGGTCCAACGCGCGTGCGCGGCAGTGCGCTGGGCGGCATCCCACTGCGGGTGCCACTGCTTGCTCTCGGCCCAGTTCGCCACCAACTCGTCGGTGCCGCTCCAGAAGCCGACCGCCAGGCCCGCAGCATAGGCCGCCCCCAGCGCCGTGGTCTCGGTGACGACCGGGCGGCTGACCGTCACACCGAGTACGTCGGCCTGGATCTGCATGCACAGATCATTGGCCGTCACGCCGCCGTCGACCCGCAGGATCGACAGATCGAGGCCGGCATCGACGACCATCGCGTCGACAACATCCTTGCTCTGGAAGCAGATCGCCTCCAAGGCGGCACGGGCGATATGGGCCTTGGTGTTGAAACGCGACAGGCCGACGATCACCCCGCGCGCGTCGGCCCGCCAGTGCGGCGCGAACAGGCCGGAGAAGGCCGGCACGAAGGCGACGCCGCCGGTGTCGGCCACACTCGCGGCCAACTCCTCGGTCTCGGCAGCCTCGCGGATCAGCCCCAACTGGTCGCGCAGCCACTGGATCGCCGACCCGGTGACCGCGATGGACCCCTCCAGCGCGTAGACCGCCGGAGCGTCGCCGAACTGGTAGCCGAGGGTCGTCAGCAGCCCGTGCGAGGACCGCACGATCTCAGATCCGGTGTTGAGCACGAGGAAGTTGCCCGTGCCGTAGGTGTTCTTGAGCTGTCCCGGCTCGAAGCACGCCTGGCCGACGAGCGCCGCATGCTGATCGCCCAGGTCCCCGGCCAGCGGCACCTCGCCGCCGAACGGACCGTCGGCGCAAGTGTGTCCGTAGACCTCCGAAGAGGAGCGGATCTCCGGCAGCATCGCGCGCGGCACGCCGAAGACCGCCAGCAGCTCGTCGTCCCAGTCGAGCGTCTCCAGGTCCATGAGCATGGTGCGGCTGGCGTTGGTGACATCGGTGAGATGACGCCCGCCGTCGGGACCGCCGGTGAGCCACCACAGCAGCCAGGTGTCGGTCGTGCCGAAGATCGCCTCCCCGGCCCCGGCGGCCTCGCGCACCCCGTCGATGTTCCGCAGGATCCAGGCGATCTTGCCGCCGGAGAAATAGGCTGCGGGCGGCAGCCCGGCGCGGTGCCGGATGAGGTCGCCGTGCGAGGCGTCGGCCGCGGCGGCGATGTCGGCCGAGCGCGTGTCCTGCCAGACGATCGCGTTGGTGTACGGCTCGCCCGTGCGGCGGTTCCACACGACGGTCGTCTCACGCTGATTCGTCACACCGACCGCCGCCAGATCGGCGTGGGTCAGGCCGGCCGAGGCGAGGGCCTCGCGAATGCACAGTCCGGTGTTGCGCCAGATCTCGTCCGGATCGTGCTCGACCCAGCCTGCCTGCGGAAGGATCTGCTCGTGCTCGACCTGATGCCGCGCCACCTCGGCACCGGCGTGGTCAAAGACCATGAAACGAGTGCTCGTGGTGCCTTGGTCGATCGCACCGACATACCGGGCGTCGACGGCGGGGGCCTGCGTCATGGGATCCAGACTAGTGATTGGCGTCACGGCCCCTGCGATAGCACCCGACACCCCCACCACTTACGATGACAGCGCCAATGGCACATTGGCACTGTTGATGTACCTGAAGGAGAGTCACGTGTTCGCCACCCCGATCACCGAGACCGTCACTCCACCGGCCGGCGGCGCCGCAACAGGCGAGATCGCCATCGCCGCCCTCCTCGTCGTGGCGGCGACCTGCCCGCTCCTGTGGGTCATCTGGCGCGAGCGCGTCCAGGGACGCGGCGGCGAACACGGCATCGGCACCGCCATGTCGCGCTGGCTCGGGCTGCCCCGCTGGGCGGCCTGGCCCATCGTGCTCACCGTCGCCAGCCTGCTCACCGCCGGCTTCGGCGTCTGGTGGGACGTGCCGATCCACCTGCAGGACGGCCGCGACGAAGGCCCCCTGGCCAATCCGTCGCACTACTTCATCCTGTTCGGCATCCTCGGCTTCTTCTCTGCGGGCGTCCTGAGCCTGACCTACCGCGACGACCTGCTCCCCCGCCGCACCTTGCGCATCTCGCCGCGTTGGCACGCGCCCCTCGGCGGGGCGGTCGTCACCGCCTGCGGCCTGATGTCGCTGGTCGGTTTCCCGCTCGACGACCTGTGGCACCGCCTCTACGGCCAGGACGTGACCGAATGGGGGCCGACGCACGTCCTGATGATCGGCGGTGCCGTCACCTGCTGCCTCGGCATCACCCTGCTCTACGGCGAATCGCGCCAGCTCGGCGCGCGCGGTGCCAGCGGTGAACGCGGTCGCTGGATCACCACCATCTTCCTTGGTCTGTGCAGCATCCCGTTCGCATTCCTCATGGAGTTCGACATGGGCGTGCCGCAGTTCCCGGCGGTCACGCAGTTCATCATCGCCGGACTGCTGTGCGGCTGGATCTACGTCGCCTGCCGGCTCTGGTTCGGACCGGGCGGTGCCCTGCTCGGGTGGGCCGTGTACCTCGTCGCACACGGCTTCTTGGTGGTGTCGAACCTGCCGATGGGTCACGTCCTGATCGGTCGCTTCCTGCTCTTCCTCCCCGCAGCGGTCATCGTCGAGGCAGTGGCACTGACGCTCGGCACAGCCCGTGTCCGCCGATTCGCCACGGTCTCGGCCCTGCTCATCGGCACGGTGGGGCTGTACGCCGAATGGCTCTGGTCGAAGGTCTTCATGCCGCTGCCGCAGCCGTTCCCGGCCGACTCGCTGCCCTTCCTCCTCTCGGTCGGTCTCATGGCGACGCTCGCCGGCTCCTTCATCGGCACCTGGCACGTGGAACAGTTGCAACGCACCAGCGGCGACGACGCACCCCTCGGCGAGCGGCCGGCCACCTGGCTGCGCCGCCACGGCCTCGCGGCCGCCGGCGCGCTGACCTTCCTGGCGCTCATGGGCGTGTACGCACCCCCGAGCGCCGACGCGGATCTGCAGGCGCGGATCGACCTCAGCCGGCCCTGCGACGGCACGGACGCCTGCTCGGCCTACGTCACGGCAACCTTCACTGATCCGCAGGCCGTCGAGGACGCCGTCTGGATCTACGCGCTGCACTGGCAGGGGCGGCACACCACCGACGGCCCCGTGCCGCTCGACCCGGCCACGAAGACCCCCGGCATCATGCGCGTGGCTATGGAGCCGACCGGCACGCCCGGTCAGTTCCGCTCCGCCCAGGAGCTGCCCTTCTACGGCAACGGCAAGACGGTATTGCGAGTGCACCTACCGCCGACCGACATGGTCGCCATCATGCTGTGGGCGCCCGACGATCCGGCCATCGAGGGTCCGGGCGGTCGACAGGTGCTGGTGACGTCCGGACAGATCGCCGACCTGACATACGAGCCGCAGATCCTGCAGCGCGAGCGCAAGCCGGAGGTGCCGACCTGGCTGTGGGCCACCGGTTACGCCGTCGTGCTGTCGATCTGGGTGAGCCTGTTCGCCTTCTACGGCTGGTGCTACGCCGCCGCGACCCGGCCGCGCGAGGTCGCCGAGGAATTGGCCTCGACACGCGGCTCCTGAGGAGGCAGGCACCTTCGAATCCCGTCACTGCGGTCCGGGGCGAAGGGTGGCGATGGCGGCGAAGGGCGTCCACATCGCAGTGGCGTCCAGGCCGCCGAGGCGCACGGCGTCGGCGGCCACCGCCTCGATCTGCCCACTCACCACGGAACCGTCCGTGCGGCGCACGACCACCGCGACATCGTCGTCGCGCAGGGCGCGAAGCAGCTGCGTCCATCCCAGTCGCGCCGTCACGGGACCCTGCTGCGGCGCGCGCCCGGCGCCGCCGCGCCAGCCGAGGATCGCCGAGCGGGCCACCACCGTCTCCCCGCCCGCAGCAGCCTCCACGACGACGAAATCGCGCGACGCCCGCTGAACGCGGCCCTCGATCCATCCCGCACCCTGGGCTTCGACGGCAACCCCGCCCCAGATCAGGTCGCACGAGGAGGCCTGCGCCCATTCCTCGTCGACGAGGTCGTGGACGAGGGCTTCGCGCTCCAGGGCCTCCTCGTCGGCCACCGACGCTTCCAGCTCGTCGAACAACCGCTGCCATCGCATAGCACCACCCTAAGCGGATGCGCGGATAGGCGGAACCGGTCATTGAGGTGCGAGCTTGCGAGCCTCGAAATGACCCGCCCAGCGCAGGCTTCGAGGCTCGGCCGCAAGCGGCCTACGCACCTCAGCCAGCGGGACCACCGGCGCGCGTCTCAGCGGAGGCGCGGACTCGACCGCCCGGCTCAGGCCGGGGCTTTCCCCAGGACCCCGGAAACACCCCTTGACACGGGATACCGAAAGCTAGTAATCGTCATTACACGTCTTCAAACGTTATCAAACGGGGGTTTTCATGCGAGATATCAGTCTTCGACGAATCGGAGCGTCCGCGCTCCTCGCAAGCCTCGGCCTCGCGGCATCCGTGCCCGGCCTTCCCGAAGCCCCGAACCGCCTCGGCGGCACCGACTTCGACCAGGCCCTGACCGCGCTCGCCACTGCGGTCCTGGCGGGGCTGTCGCTGTGGCTCCTGGTCGCCACACTCGCGGTGGGCCTCGGAATGCACCGGCACCGGCTCACCCGGTGCCTGATCCCGGCGTGGCTGGTGGGAGTGCTCACCGGCGGCGCACTCCTCACGCTCGGCACGAGTACCGCTCAGGCCGCGCCCCACGACCTCGACGGCCTCCCGCTCCCCGACCGCGCGGTGACCTCCGTGGCCCCCGAGCAGCCGCCGACGCCACCGGAGAGCGTCGTCGTCACTTCCGGCGACTGCCTGTGGACCATCGCGCGCGAGCATCTCGACCCCGCCGCGAGCCAGGCCGACATCGCCGCCGCCACCGCAGCGTGGCACGAGGCCAACCGCGCCGCGATCGGTGCCGACCCGAACCTCATCCATCCCGGCCAGGTGCTCCTCGCCCCGGCCGCTTCGGGTCAGGACGCGCGATGAGGTCCGCGACCACACTGGCTGTCGTCGTGCCACTCGGCCTCGACCTGACACCGGCAGAGCAGATCCCGCTGCCGATCCCGGCCGAGCGTCCGGTGCTGCCCGCCCCCATTGAGCGCGGGCCGCGCCCCAGTGTGCCGTTGAAGGAACGGTCCTCGCGCTTCCTGCAGGCCATCGTCGAAGTCCTCGCCGGCGACCGGCCCGCCCGTCAACTCGCCGGATGGCTGGCACCCGACGTCTACCGGGCGTTGGAGCGACGCACCACGCTCGGAGCCCGTCCGCCGCGACGCCGCCCCGGCAACGCCCGTGTGGTGTCGGTCCACGTCTCGGTCATCGAGCCGGACATCGCCGAGATCGCAGGCCGTTTCGTCCATCGCGGGCGCTCCCGTGCGCTGGCCGTCCGCCTCGAGGTCGTCCACGATCACCGGTGCCAGCCCCTGTGGCGCTGCACCGCCCTCGAATGGGCCTGAGCGGTTCCGCCAGCTGAGGCACGAGCGAGCCGGGTCCTGAGGTGCCCCGACGAAGGAGTCCCCCCGAGAACTCCGCTGCGCCCCGTTCAGGGAGTCGCCCCCAGCCTCGAAGGGCGAAACCTCCGATGGCAGGTCCCTTCGAGGCTCCTCGTTCCTCGTCGCACCTCAGGGACCGGTGACGAACGAGCCGCGCGCCCTAACGGTTGGACTTGCGGCTCTTGCGCTGCTGCTTGGCCTTCTGCCGCGCCTTCGCCTTGGCCTTGTCCTGCTGGCGCTTGGCGTTGGCCTGCGGCGACACCGACTCGGTGTGCACTTCAGCCTCACCGGTCTCGGTGGGTGCCGAGTAGGCGAGCTTCTGCTCGGGCTGGCGCACCACGCCCTTGGCGCTCACCTCGGGCTTGGCAGCCTCCCCGGCCTCCTCGCCGTCGACAGCGGCCGGCTGGCCCACGTTGATCTTGACGTTGAACAGGTAGCCGACGGCCTCCTCCTGCACCGCCTCCATCATCGCGGTGAACAGGTCGAAGCCCTCGCGCTGGTACTCCACGAGCGGATCGCGCTGGCTGTAGGCGCGCAGGCCGATGCCCTCGCGCAGGTAGTCCATCTCGTACAGGTGCTCGCGCCACTGCCGGTCGAGCACGCTCAGCACGATCAGCCGCTCAGCATCGCGCGCCACCTGCGGCGTCAACTCCTCCTCGCGGCGCTCGTAGGCCGCCAGGCAGTCCGCGACGAGCGTCTCAGTGAGTTTGTCGCGCTGCAACCGCTCCCGGCCGCCGGCCTGCTCAACGACGTCCTCGATGGTCAGCTCGATCGGGTACAGCGTGCCGACGGCCGTCCAGAGCGCCTCGAGATCCCACTCCTCGGCGAAGCCCTCGGTGGCACCGGCGACGTAGGCGGTGATGACCTGCTCGATCATCGAGCGCACCCAGTCACGCAGGTCCTCGCCCTCCAGGACCTTGCGGCGCTCGGCGTAGACGACCTCGCGCTGACGGCTCATCACGTCGTCGTACTTGAGGATGTTCTTGCGCGTCTCGAAGTTCTGCGATTCGACCTGCGCCTGAGCCGACGCGATGGCACCGGTGACCCGCTTGTTCTCGATCGGCACATCGTCGGGGATATTCATGCGCTGCAGCACCCAGTCGACCCAGTCCGCCTTGAATAGGCGCATCAGATCGTCCTGGAGCGACAGGTAGAACTGCGACGAGCCGGGGTCGCCCTGACGGCCCGAGCGGCCGCGCAACTGGTTGTCGATGCGGCGCGACTCGTGGCGCTCCGTGCCGATGACGGCCAAGCCGCCGAGTTCGACAACCTCGTCGTGCTCGGCCTTGACCTGCGCCTCGGCCTTCGCCACGGCGGCAGCCCAGGCTGCCTCGTAGCCGCTCTCGGGGTCGGCCGGATCCATGCCCTGCTTGCGCAGCGCCTGATCGGCCAGGAACTCCACGTTGCCGCCGAGCATGATGTCAGTGCCACGTCCGGCCATGTTGGTGGCCACGGTGACCGCGCCCTTGTGACCGGCGAGCGCGACAATGGCGGCCTCGCGCTCATGCTGCTTGGCGTTGAGCACCTCGTGGACGACACCGCGCTTGCGCAGCATCTTCGACAACCGCTCGCTCTTTTCGACGCTGGTGGTGCCGACAAGAATCGGCTGGCCCGCCTGGTGCCGCTCGACAATGTCCTCGACGACCGCAGCGAACTTGGCGTCCTCGGTGCGGTACACCAGATCCGGCAGGTCCTCGCGGGCCACCGCCTTGTTGGTGCGGATCGGCACCACGCCGAGGCCGTAGATCTTGTCGAACTCGCTGGCCTCGGTCATCGCCGTGCCGGTCATGCCCGACAACTTCTCGTAGAGGCGGAAGTAGTTCTGCAGCGTGATCGTGGCGAGGGTCTGGTACTCCTCACGGATGCGCACACCCTCCTTGGCCTCGATGGCCTGATGCAGGCCCTCGTTGTAGCGGCGTCCGTCGAGGATGCGGCCGGTGTGCTCGTCGACGATGAGGACGTTGCCGTCCATGACGACGTAGTCCTTGTCGCGCTTGAACAGCTCGCGCGCCTTGACGGCGTTGTTGAGGAAGCTGATGAGCGGGGTGTTGACCGAGTCGTAGAGATTGTCGATGCCGAGCGCGTTCTCGACCGCGTCGATGCCCGCATCGGTGACGCTGATGGTGCGCTTCTTCTCGTCGACCTCGTAGTGGACCTCGGGGGTCATCGTGCCGACGATCTTGGCGAACTCGCCGTACCACTGGACCTGCTCCTGTGTCGGGCCGGAGATGATGAGCGGCGTGCGCGCCTCGTCGATGAGGATGGAGTCAACCTCGTCGACCACGGCGAAGAAATGGCCCCGCTGCACGCAGGCGGCCAGCTCGGTCGCCATGTTGTCGCGCAGGTAGTCGAAACCCATCTCGTTGTTGGTGCCGTAGGTGATGTCGCAGGCGTACGCCTCGCGGCGCTCGGCGGCGTTCATGCCCGGCAAAATGGTGCCCACGCTCAGGCCGAGGAAGCGGTGAACGCGGCCCATCCAGTCGGCGTGGTACTTGGCCAGGTAGTCGTTGACCGTCACCACGTGGACGCCCTTGCCGGCCAGCGCATTGAGGTAGGCCGGCAGCGTCGAGACGAGGGTCTTGCCCTCACCGGTCTTCATCTCGGCGATATTGCCCAGGTGCAGCGCCGCGCCGCCGAGGATCTGCACGTCGAAGTGCCGCTGGCCGAGCACCCGGTCGGCGGCCTCGCGCACAACGGCGAAGGCTTCGGGCATGAGGTCGTCCAGGTTCGCGCCGTCGGCCAGCCGCTCACGGAACTCCGTGGTCATGCCGCGCAGCTCCTCGTCGCTCATGTCGGCGAACTCGTCGGCGAGATCGTTGACCTGGGCGGCGACCGCCTCCAACTGACGAAGGATCTTGCCTTCGCCCGCGCGGAGGATCTTGTCGATGATTTTGGGCATACCGAATGGACTTCCTGGCGAAGGGCCGTGAACTTCAGCGAGTCTAGGCGGTCAGCCCAGCGCCCCGGCCACGGCCCGCGCCAACAGAGCGGCCAGATCGCCCCGGTCGGCGACCACCACCTCCTGTGCGCCGATCCAGCGGGCCATCGTCGCCAGTTCGGCGGCCAGTTCGGCGGCGGTGTGCGCGGGTGCCTGCGGCTCGGCGTGGGCGGCCTGCACCACGAGGTGCCCGGCGGCCCGGTCGTGCTTGAGATCGACCCGCGCGACGAGGTCGTCGCCGAGCAGGAACGGCAGCACGTAGTAGCCGTAGACCCGCTTCGGTGCCGGCACGTAGATCTCGATGCGGTAGTCCATGCCGAACAGCGCCTTGAGCCGTGTCCGCTCGAAGATCAGCGGATCGAAGGGGCTGACGAGCGCGCGGGCGTGTACGGCGCGAGGCACGGTGGCGTCGCGGTGCCGCCAGGCGGGCCGGTCCCACCCGCTGACCCGCGTGGGCACGAGTTCTCCGGCGTCGGCGAGGTCGGCGACGGCCCGGCGGACCGGCTCTGCGGCCAGCCGGAAGTAGTCGCGCAGGCACGGTGCCGTGGCGATGCCGAGGGCGCGGGCCGCGTGGCCGACCAACACGCGATGGGCCTCGTCTGCGGGCAGGTCCGGCCGCTCGGCCACGTCGGCCGGCAGCACCCGCTCGGGCAGGTCGTAGATCCGCTCGAACTGGGCGTTGCGGCCCGCCGCCATGACCTCACCCCGATAGAACAGGTATTCCAGCGCTTTCTTGCCCTCTGACCAGTTCCAGCCCCAGCGGCTCCGCTCGCGCGGGATGTCGGCCTCGATCTGGCGGGCGGTGAGCGGCCCGCGCTCGCCCACCTCGGCCAGAACCCAGTCGACGAACCGGGCATTCTCACGGGCCACCTGGCGCGGCCCGTTCCACATGCCCGACTCGTCGGCGCGGCGAAAACCCAGGGCCGGCCACAGCCGGACGTCGAGATAGGCCGCCTCGTGCGCCCAATACTCGACCAGCCGGCGCGGTGCCCGGCCGGCGGCCCGGTGCAGCAGGTCGACGTCATAGGGACCGAGCCGCGAGTACAGCGGCAGATAGTGCGCCCGCTGAAGCACGTTGACCGAATCGATCTGGAACAGGCCGAGCCGGTCGAGCACGGCCCGCAGATGCCTCGGGCCGACGGTCGCGGCGGGACGGCCTCGCGCGAAGCCGAGCGCGCCCAGGGCGATCCGCCGGGCCTGCGCGGGGCTGTAGCGTCGAGGCGTCGAGGCCGGACTCACGCAGGCGTCTCACACATCGTCGACGAGTTTGCTGCGCATGGCGTACAGGGCCGCCTCCATGCGCGACTTCATCTGCAGTTTCTCCAGCAGGTTGCGGACGTGGTTCTTGACGGTGTTCTCGCTGATGTACAACTCGACGGCGATCTCTTTGTTCGACAGGCCGCGGGCCACGAGCCGCAGCACCTGCAGTTCACGCGAGGTGAGGTTGCCCGGCTGCGAGGACGATGCCTGCGACATCTGGACGAACTCCTCCAGCAGCTTGGTCGCCATCGCCGGGCTGATGAGCGACTGCCCGGAGGCGACCAGCCGCACGGCCCGGCCGACCTCCTCGTAGGTCGATCCGTCCTTGAGCAGGTAGCCCGAGGCACCGCTCTTGATCGAGTCGTACAGGTCGCTCTCGTCGTCACTGGCGGTCAGCATGACGATGCCGGTGCTGGGCGAGGTCTCCTTGATCGCGGCACAGATCTCGACGCCGCTGCGACCGGGCATGCGGACATCGAGCAGCACCACGTCCGGCGGGTTATCGGCGACCTGGGCAAGGGCCTCCTCGCCACCGGTGACCTCAACGAGATCAAGTCCCGGATCGGACCCGAGCACCATGCTCACACCCTTACGGAACAGTTCCTGGTCGTCAACGAGCAGGACTCGAATGCGCTCACTGACCTCGCTCACGCCCCGCATCATCCCATATCAGACCCACAGGAACCACTCTCCCAGCCGTGGAGGACGTACCGCGCCGGGCCGCCACCGGGACTCGGCGACGGCCCGGCGCACGGTCAGCCGAGATCGGGATCGAGGTGGATCACGCCGTAGTCGTAGCCCCGGCGGCGGTACACGACGCTCGGCTGCATCGAGTCCTTCTCGACGAACAGGTAGAAGTCGTGGCCGACGAGTTCCATCTCGTACAGCGCCTGGTCGAGCGTCATGGCAGGTGCCTTGTGCGTCTTCTCGCGCACCACCATCGGCCCGTCTCCCTCGATCTGCACCGGCGAGGCACTCGCGGCGGCGGGGTCCGGCTCCGCTTCTACGGCGGGCAGCAGGTCTTCGGGCGCGTCAGCGGTGGCCTGGGCGAGCGAGATCGGCGCGTGCTGGCCGCGATGGATGCGGCGGCGGTCCACAACGCGGCGCAGGCGAGCCTCGAGCTTGTCGACGGCAGCGTCGAGCGCGGAAGCCTGATCGGTGGCGCACGCCTCGGCCCGGACCACCGGGCCGCGCGACCGCATGGTCAACTCGACGCGGGCGGCGCGGTCGTGCTGGCGGGGGTTCTTCTCGTGCGTCACCTCGACGTCGATGCGGCTGATGCGCTGGCGGCTGTCGAACTTGTCGATGCGGTGCAGCTTCTCGTGCACCCGTTCGCGGAACCTCTCCGAGATCTCGCTGTTGCGACCGGTGACGACGATTTCCATGAGATACCTCCCGCGTGATGAAACGAGCGTGCTTCATGCCATAGCGCGACCGTAGACCGCTTGGGCCGCCAGGGGAAGGGGCGCACGCGAACTTCCGCCGAGTTCTCAGCGGGCGTTGGGGAAGCCGGAAGCCCTCGGGGTGGACGCCACCACCGCGATCCCGGCGACATGCCCGTGCGCGGCGGCCAAGGCGCGGGCCGCCTCGGCCGCAGAGGCACCGGTCGTCACGATGTCGTCGACGACGAGGAGGGTCGATTCGCCCCGCGCTCGCCACCGCTGGAGCGCCCGGCTGTCCGCCGCGAAGGCACCATCGACGTTGGCCCGTCGCTGCCGGGCACTCAGACCCGCCTGGTCTCGTGTGGCGCGAGTGCGGCGGAGTACCGCCAGCGCCTCGGCCTCGACACCGACCGCCATCAGCCGGCGAGCCGCGTGGACCGCCAGGTCGGCGGCCACGTCCGCACCGCGCCGCCGGACCTGGCGGCGGTCGGCGGGCATCGGGACCAGGCCGACCGGCCCCGGACCGTCGCAGAACGGGACGCAGCTGCACGCCAGCAGGTGTGCGAGCGGCCCCGTGAGCCGGTGGCGTCCGCGGTCCTTCCACGCCACGATGGCGCGCGCCATCGGGCCGGTGTTGGCGACGGCGGCGACGACCGGTACGGCGGCGCTGCTGCGGATCACTTCGACCAGGTGCGGTCGGGGCCGGCACGCCTCGGCGCAGGCGGCACACCAGAGGGGGCCGGGGGCCGAGCAACCCGCACAGGCGGCCCCGACCACCAGGTCGGCGGCCGCGTCACGCCATCGGTCCCAGGCTCGCACCCGGCCACGGTGCCCCGGAGGTCGCCAGGAGTCCAGCAGGCGCAGCGCACCCTGTGGATAAAACGTGGCGGCGCAGAGGCCCGAACCCGGTCATTGAGGTGCGGTGTGAGTCCCTTCGAGGCTCGTCGCAAGCTCCTCGCACCTCAGGGACCGGTCTGTGGCGCGCGAGACGCCCGAAGGCGGTCACTGCGGGGTGATCGCCTGGTAGCCGACCCCGCGCACAGTCCGGATGATGCTGGGATTCTCTGCATCGTCTTCGATCTTGGAGCGCAGCCGGGTCATATGGACGTTGACGAGTTTGGTGTCACCGGGATGGTGGTAGCCCCAGACCCTCTGCAGCAACACCTCACGGGTGAAGACCTGCTCGGGCGTACCCAGCAGGCAGGCCAGAAGGTCGAACTCCAGCGGGGTCAGATCCAACGGCTGCCCGGCGCGGGTCACCGTGTGGCCGACCGGGTCGAGCACGATGTCGCCGAAGACCAGCGGTTCGAGCAGTTGATCGGTGCGCCGCAGCCGGGCGCGGATGCGTGCGATCAACTCGGAGTTGGCGAACGGCTTAACAACGTAGTCGTCGGCACCGGCCTCCAGGCCCGCCACGACATCGCTGGTCTCCGAGCGGGCCGTCACCATGATGATCGGCACCGTCGAGGTCGCCCGGATCTGACGGCAGACCTCCATGCCGTCCTTGCCGGGCAGCATGAGGTCGAGCAGCACCACATCGGGCCGGAACGCCTGCAGCGCCTGGGCCACCTTGTCACCGGACCGGCACACCGCCGTCGTCAGACCCTCCCCGTCGAGCATGATCGACAGCATCTCCGCGAGCGAAGCGTCGTCATCGACAATGAGGACGCGGTCGTGGTGGGAGCGCCTGCGGGTCATGTCGGCACCGCCAGAGACGGCATCGCCAGAGAAACGGCAACGATAGGCAGCGCCGACATGACACCACAACCCGCTCGCTGACGCTCGCTCATGTCGTCACCGCCCGAAGTCAGTAGCGGTAGTGGTCCGGCTTATACGGCCCGGCGACATCGACGCCGAGGTACGCGGCCTGCTCCTTGGTCAGCTCGGTCAGCTCAACTCCGAGGGCGTCGAGGTGCAACCGGGCGACCTCCTCGTCGAGGTGCTTGGGCAGCACGTGGACGCCGATCTCGTAGGAATCGGACTTCGCGAACAGCTCGATCTGCGCGAGCACCTGGTTGGTGAAGGAGTTGCTCATGACGAACGACGGGTGGCCCGTGGCGTTACCGAGGTTGAGCAGACGGCCCTCCGACAGCACGATGATCTTCTTGCCGTCGGGGAAGATCCACTGATGGACCTGCGGCTTGATCTCGTCCTTGACGATGCCGGGGATCTTGGCCAGACCCACCATGTCGATCTCGTTGTCGAAGTGGCCGATGTTGCCGACGATGGCCTGGTTCTTCATCTTCTCGAAGTGCTCGGCGCGGATGATGTCGAAGTTGCCGGTGGTGGTGACGAAGATGTCGGCGAACTCCACGACCGACTCCAGTCGGCGGACCTCATAGCCGTCCATCGCGGCCTGCAGCGCGCAGATCGGGTCGATCTCGGTGACGATGACACGGGCACCCTGGCCGCGCAGCGACTCCGCGCAGCCCTTGCCGACGTCGCCGTAGCCGCAGACGACGGCGATCTTGCCGCCGATCATCACGTCGGTCGCGCGATTGATACCGTCGATCAGCGAGTGACGGCAGCCGTACTTGTTGTCGAACTTGCTCTTGGTGACCGAGTCGTTGACGTTGATCGCCGGGAAGAGGAGCGACCCCTCCTTGAAACGCTCGTAGAGGCGCAGCACACCGGTCGTGGTCTCCTCCGAGACGCCCTTGATACCGGCAGCGATCCGTGTCCAGCGCTGCGGATCGGCCTTCAGCGAACGGTCGAGAACGCGCAGCACCTCCTTGAACTCCTCGTTGTCGGTGGAGTCCTGCGGCGGCACGACACCGGCCGACTCGTACTCGACCCCCTTGTGCAGCAGCAGCGTGATGTCGCCGCCGTCGTCGAGGAGCATGTTCGGGCCGACGGGCAAACCGTTCTCGTCGGTGAAGGCGAAGACCTTCTCGGCCTCGTCCCAGTACTCGGCGAGCGTCTCGCCCTTCCACGCGAAGACCGGCGTACCCTGCGGATCCTCGGGGGTGCCATCGATGCCGACGACGACCGCAGCGGCGGCGTGGTCCTGGGTGGAGAAAATATTGCAGGTGGCCCAGCGGACGTCGGCACCGAGCGCGGTGAGTGTCTCGATCAGCACAGCGGTCTGGATCGTCATATGCAGGGATCCGGCGATCCGGGCACCCTGAAGCGGCTGGGACGGCCCGAACCTCTCGCGCATGGCCATGAGGCCCGGCATCTCGTGCTCCGCGAGGGAGATCTCCTTGCGTCCGAATTCAGCCAGCGAGAGGTCTGCGACGTTGAAATCCACGGGCCTATCGTACCGGGCGCGATCGGGGCCTCAGAGGGCGCGAGCTTCGCGCGCCAGCATGACCGGAATCTCCTCGACGACCGGATAGGCGAGCTGGCAGTTCTGGCACACCAACTCGTAGGCGTCGACGTCCACGAACGGTCGATCTCGGCACTGCGGGCAGACGAGGGTCTCCACCAGGATCGGATCAATGACCATGCCTTCACCCTAGCGCCCGGAGCCGCTCAGAAGATGCCAATAGGCGCGAACCCGGTCATTGAGGTGCGGAGCGAGGAACGAGCGGAGCCTCGAAATGACCCGCCCACGGCAGGCCTCGCCCTTCGAGGCCCCTCCTTCGTCGGGGCACCTCAGGACCCGGCTCGCTCGTTCCTCACGGTCCCTGAGGTGCGTAGGCCGTCCGCAGCCGGAGCCTCGGAGAGCGCACCTCAGCCAGCGGGTCCAGCCTCAAGCCCCGGAGAGCGCTCAGCTGAGCGCGCAGAACGCTTCGACCTTCGGTGTCGGCCCGGAGACGATCAACTCATCGCCGGTCGCCACGTAGGTGTCGGGCTGGGCGTAGGTGAAGTCCTCGCCGCGAGTCTTGACCCCGACGATGGTCACGCCGAAGCGCTGGCGCAGGTTCGCCTCGGCCAGCGTGCGGCGTTCGGCGCATTCCGGTGCCCGCGTCCGGGCGATAGCGAAGCCGTCGTCGAACTCGATGAAGTCGGTCATCGTGCCGGTCACCAGGTGGGCCACCCGCTTGCCCATCTGCGACTCGGGGCGAATCACGTGGGTCGCGCCCATCCGTTCGAGGATCGCGGCGTGCTTGCCGCTGATCGCCTTGGCCCACACCTCGGGGATGCCGAGGTCGAGCAGGCCCAGCACCGTCAGCACGCTGGCCTCGATGTCGGTGCCGATGCCGACGACCGCCACCTCGAACTGCTCCGCGCCGATCTGGCGCAGTGCCTCGGTGTCGGTGGTGTCGGCGGCGATGACGTGGGTGAAGTCGCTGGCGTGCTTCTGCACGATCTCGGGCCGCACGTCGACGGCCAGCACGTCGTGCCCGAGCTGCACCAGCGAACGCGCGGTGGCCAGCCCGAAGCGCCCCAGGCCCAGCACGATCACCGGGGCTGTGGGTGATGTCGCCTTGCTCCTCGCCATGCGAACTCCTCGTCTATCCGATAATCGGCTGCTCTTCGGGCAGCGTGTAGCGCGGTGCCCGGCGGCGCAGGACCAGGGCCGAGGCGGCGGTGATGGTGCCGACCCGGCCGATGAACATCAAGAGGATCAGCACCAACTGCGACGCCACCGACAGGTGCACCGTCAGCCCGGTGCTGAGGCCGACCGTGGCGAAGGCGGAGGTGACCTCGAACAGCGCATGGTCGAACGGGATGTCCGATAGCAGCATGAGGACCCAGGTGGACCCGGTGACGAGCATGACCGAGAGCAAGGCGATCGTCAGCGCGGTGCGGATGACCCTCGGCCCGATGGAGCGCGAGCCGATGGTCACCTGCGGGTCACCGCGCAGTTCGGCCAGGACGACGTAGGCGAGCAGCAGGAAAGTGGTCACCTTGATGCCGCCGGCGGTGCTCGCGCTGCCGCCGCCGATGAACATCAGCACAGTGGCGAAGCTCAGCGTCTCAGGGCGCACCTGGCCCCAGTCGAAGCTGTTGAAGCCGCCCGAGCGCGGCATGATCCCGCCCTCCAGACCGGAGACGAGCTTGTCGTGCCAGCTCAGCGGTCCGAGCGATCCGGGATTGCTCCATTCGAGCAGCAGGAAGCCCGCAGCGCCCACCACGAGCAGGCCGAGCGACCCCCACACCGTCAGCCGGGTGTGGATCGTCCAGCGGCCCGGACGGCGCCAGCCGCTGAACAGCTCGGCCAGCACCGGGAAACCCACGGCCCCGAAGAACACTCCGACGCAGATCGGGATGATGATGAGTCCGTCTCCGGCGTACCGGGTGAGGCTGTCGGCATTGAGCGAGAAGCCCGCGTTGTTGAACGCCATGATCGCGTCGAAGACGCCGTGCCATAGGGCGGTGGCCCACGAGTCGAAGTACTCGGCGCGATAGCGCAGCGTGAGGATGGCGGCGATGACCACCTGGAAGCTCATCATCACGACGGCGACGCGCTGGAACAGCGGACGCACCTCACCGAGGCTGACCACGTGCATGTCGGCCTGGGCCACCAGGCGCGTGCGCAAACCGAGGCGGCCGCCGATGAACAGACCGAGCACGGTCGCCAGCGCAACGATCCCGAGGCCGCCGATCTCGACCAGCACGAGGATGATCGCCTGACCGGCCGGCGACCAGTAGGTCGAGGTGTCGACCGAGGCCAGGCCTGTCACGGTGACCGCCGAGGCCGAGGTGAAGAACGCCGGCATGAAGTCCGGGGCGTGCTGCCCGGCGCGTGCGACGGGCAGCAGCAGTGCCAGCGTCCCGACGAGGATCAACGCCAGGAAGCTCAGCGGCAGGAGCCGGACCGGATGCGCGATGGCAGCCGGGATGACCGGACGAAACACACCGCGACGCTACACCCGCACCGGACCCCGCACCGGCCAAGGCCAGGCTCAGTCAGCGTCGGACCACGGTCCCTTCGAGGCTCCGGCCGCAAGCGGCCTTCGCGCCTCAGGGACCTGGCGCACCCACCGGCACGCGCCTCATCAGTCAGCGGCGAGCGGCGGCGAGATAGTGGGGGTGGCGGGTGAAGTCGCCGCGCCAGCCGTCGAAGGCCGCGCGCAGCCCCAGGAGCGCTCCGTGCAGATCGCGGCGGGTGAACAGCGTGAACCACAGCAGGCGTCCCATGAACCCCAGGACGAACAGCACCCCGCGATAGCGGCGCAGGGTGGCCACATTGTTGCGGGCACCGCAGTAGTTCTTCAGGTCGGCCAGCGCGCCGCTGGCCCACACGAAGGTCATACGCCCGAAGAACATCGGGTGATTCGACATCGCATCGCTGGGGTGAGAGAAACGGGCCGCAGGGACGGTGGCGATGCGGGCACCGGCGGCCTCGGCACGCATCTTGTACTCGGTCTCGTCACCCCAGATGAAGTATTCGACGCGCGGCAGCCCGAGCCGCGCCACGAGGTCACTGGAAATGAGCACGCCGTTGAACGCCGCGATGACGCCGTCGGCCAGGCCGCCCTTCGCCTCGGCGACCAGCTCGTCGTAGGTCTTCAGCAGCCGCGTCGAGCCGGGCAGCCGCAGCGTGAAGCACAGCAGGGCCGCATCGGACTCGGCGACGACGGCCGGGCCGATGAACCGGTCCGGCTCGGCGAAGGCGAGCAGCTGCTCCAGGCAGGCCGGGTCCGGTGCGCCGTCGTCGTCCATGAGCCAGACGTAGTCGGCACCGGCGCGCACGGCCGCGTCGAGTCCCGCAGCGAAGCCGCCGGCACCCCCGAGGTTCTCCGGCAGCCGTTCGATCTGGAGCGACAACGGGCTGTCGAAGGAGGCCAGGAAGGCCTGGGTGTCATCGGTGCTGGCGTTGTCGACCACGACCACGCCGTCGGGGAGCCGGGTCGACGCGGCGAGCGCGGTGAGGATGCGCTCCAGCAACCGTCGGCGGTTGTAGGTGACGACCACAGCGATGACTTGAGGCTGGCCCACCCGCTGATTCTCCCATGCGACCTCTGGTGCCCGGTGAGGTTGGTCTGCCCCGGCCTCCGGGCTAGAATCGCGCAGGTCGTTCCAGGCGGGACGCCAGGACTGTGGAAGGTGGCACGCGGACGTGGCCCACGCTGACCCCGCAGCCGGACTGCCGGCCGTGCCGCCTGCGGACCGAGTCGCGCTGGTGATCGTCACCTACAACCGCTCGGACATGCTGGGCCGCCTCCTCGACAGCATCGACGCGATGGACCCGGCTCCGTGGGCGATCATCCTCATCGACAACGCCAGCACCGACGACACCGGCGAGGTGGTCGCCGCCTGGCGCGCGCGAACGCCGCATCAGCGGGTCGAGCACCGCCGGATGGCCGAAAACATCGGCGGCTCGGGCGGCTTCAACGCCGGGGTCGAGGTCGCCGTCGGGCTGGGCGCGTCGTGGTCGTGGCTCATGGACGACGACGTACTGGTCATCGGCGACGCACTAGCCCTGCTGCGCCCGTGGATGGAGCGTTTCTCGGTGTTGCACGGCCGCCGCTACGACGCCAGTGGCGAACCGTTCTACTGGCAAGCGCGCTTCAACCGCTTCCTCGGCGTGCCACTGCCGTATTCGGGCAAACATCTGCGCGAGCACGGCTATGCGGTGACCAACTCCGGCACCTTCGAGGGCATGGTCGTCCACAGCGACATCGTGCGCCTGATCGGCCTGCCCGATCCGCGGTTCTTCATCACCTGGGACGACGCGGTCTACGCCTGGCTGGCGTCGCGGCACACCGAGGTCGCCTACGTCGACGCCTTCGTGCTGCACCGCCAGCGCGAACAGCGCCAGGTCAACCTGGGCGTGCGGCATCTCAACGACGGCAGTCCGCTGTTCCGCTTCCACATGATGCGCAACCGCGCCTATGTGGCGAAGTACTTTGCCGCGCACGGACAGCTGAACCGCTTCGGCTTCGGCATCGGCACGGCGCTGACCTTCGCCAAGGAGGTCTTCCGGCTCGTCGTCGTGCAGCGCACGCTGACGGGCTTCGGCGACCTGGTGCGCGGCTTCCGGGAGAACCGCCGCCTGCGGAAGGACGACTCCTGGCATCCGATGGACCCCGCCGACGTCCCCCCTCCCCCGCACTAGCCACACGCGGTTCTCCGGGTATCCCTTCGAGACTCCTCGTTCCTCGTCGCACCTCAGGGACCTGTAAGTGTGGGTGGTGGCTGGTCTGGGACTGGCTGGCCGGGGCATGATGCCGGTGTTTCCGTCT
>NZ_JASGDU010000026.1:0-7386 GCF_047607065.1 Aeromicrobium sp. | reverse complement strand
TATACGCAGCCACATCCAACACACCACTCAAGTCATCCACCAACACCGCCGGATCACCAACAGTGAAATCCGTCTCACCCACATTCGTCGCCGTCACCGTGTACTCCACCGTGTCACCCACCGCCGCAGCACCATCATTACCATCAGCCGACGACACCTTCTCCACCTCCAGACAACTACCCGGCGTGGTCAGTTCAGCGGAGTTGTCGTCGGCCTCCACATAGGACCAGTCATCGATATACCGGTTGTTGCCGAACGAGGAGGTGCTATAGGACCATCCGTGGACGCCGCCGGTGCTGTCCGTGCCGCCTGTGTCGGAGGTGGTTCCGCTGGTGAAGTTGGTGTCATCCCAATAGATATTCGGATCGGGGCTGTCCGGGCCGTTCTCCCGGATCAACTCGATGCTGCGGCCCTCGACATCGGTCTGCACCACGTGCACCTCACCAATGCGATCGAGGTGGACCCGCACGTTCATCGCCGTGCACGCGGAAATCTCATTGCCTTCGCCGTCAAGGCCATCGAAGTCGTACTCGATCGGCTCACCGGCGGCACCGAGATGGATGTCACGGTCCACCGAATCGTCGTAGTCACCATCACCGTTGACGTCGATCTGCAGGTAGTAGCCGCCAAAGAAGTTGTCGCCGAGGTCATAGGTGAACGTGCCGGCCGCAGTCGAGGCGCTGGTCGGGGTGTACGCGAGGCCGATGTTCGACAACACGTCCTCGGGGTCGACCGGGTCCGGCTTGATGACCTGCGTACCTGCCGTGCTGGTGCTCGTATCCCAGATCGGTGCGGTCACGGGGAGATCTGCCGCAGGTTCTTCGAAGAAGACCCGGTAGGGCACCGCACAGGGGATCGTCGGCTTGCCGGGGTTAGTCGGTGCCTGGAGCGATTTGTACGAGGGCGTACACATGTCCGCATCAGCGGTGTCGGTGCCGGAGGCCATGCCTACGGGCAAACCCAACGACGTGGCTTCGACCGTGGAATTGATGCCGTTGTAGTTACGCAGAGTCAGCGCGTACTGATAACCGCTGTCGTTGAGCAGCCAGAAGTTCAGGGTCTTGAGATAACTCGAGCCACCACTCTGTTCCATCGAGTAGGCCGAGGTCCAGGCCCGGCCCGGGATCTCACTCACACCGGTGGGCAGAGTCACACTACGAGGGTTGGTGCCCGCAGGAATCTGCGGGTCACCGTCGTAGGCCGAGAGCGACCAGTTCTGCCCCCCCCCCGGCGACAACACGCCACACGCCCGCCGTCGCGGCTGTCGCCTGACGCGACGTGGAGACCGCCGAGGAACTCGAGGCGACGCTGCCGCTGTATTGCGTGCCGTCGGGTGCGGTGACGATCGCAGTACCGCCATTGGCCCAGTAGTGGAACCACTCGCCCTCGTCGACCCAGATGTAGTAGACGTTACCCGACGCCACACCGTAATTCGTGGTGTTCGGGCTAACGTTGTCCTCGACCCCCACCGCCTGAGCCGGAGCGGCCCCCAAGCCGAAGAACGCCACCACAGCGATCAGAGCCAGCGCGAGAACCTGTCGAACGTGGAGCACATGGGAGCGTGACATGAATATCCTCAAAGAAAAGGCAAAAACCTGACGAGTCGCTACGGGACAGTGTAACGGCTCCATACGGATGCGTCGCAGGTTCTCAGTGGAAGGAGTCGCCACAGGCGCACGAGCCGGTCGCCATCGGGTTGTCGATGGTGAAGCCCTGCTTCTCGATGGTGTCGACGAAATCGATGGAGGCACCGTGCAGGTACGGCAGGCTCATGCGGTCGACGACGACGTTGACACCGTCGAACTCGCGGATCTCGTCGCCGTCGAGCGAGCGCTCGTCGAAGAACAGCTGGTACCGCAGGCCCGAGCAGCCGCCGGGCTGCACGGCGATGCGCAGGGCGAGATCGTCGCGGCCCTCCTGCTCCAGCAGGCTCTTGACCTTGGCGGCAGCGCCTGCGGTCAGCGTGACACCGTCGGCCGGGGCGCTGGACTGGATTTCGACATCGGTGGTGCTGTCGACGCTCATGTCATCTCCTGCGATAAAAGGGTGGACTGTCTCAGTCAACCGTGCTGCGGCACGATCTGTTCCCTCGCCATCGTACGGCTTCCTCATACCGACCAGGTACGGGCGACTCTCCTGGCGAGATCTTCCAGGGAGCCGTGCGGATCGGCGAGGGCCGCACTCTCGCCGAGGAGGTCGGTCAGGGCATAGGCCGACTCGACACCCATCGCCCGCATCTCGCGCGCGCCCACGTCGACCCGCCCGGCAAGCACGATGCACGGCCGGGCGCGGCGAGCCGCAGCCTGGGCAACCCCGAAGACGGCGGTGCCGGAGCGGGAGGCGACGTCGTAGGCACCCACCCCGGTCACCACCAGGTCGGCTCCGGCCAGCGCATTGTCGAAGCCCAGGGCATCGAGCACGACCTCGACGCCGGGCCGCAGATCGGCACCGAGGACCGCCAAAGCGAATCCCAGACCGCCCGCCGCCCCCGCACCGGGCACGTCGGCGATCCGCCGCTCGGACGGCAGGCGGCCGCACACGGCATCGACGAAGGAGTCGAGCAGCCGGTCGGCCCGCCACAGCTGCTCCTCGCTCAGGCCTGTGCGCCGTCCGGAGGTGCGTGCGGCACCGAACAGGCCCAGCAGGGGCGCGGTCTCGTCAACCGCCGCGATCAGGTCGATACCGGCCAGACGCGCTCGGGCAGCCGACAGGTCGACACGGCCGGTGATCCCGTCCAGGCCCTCGGGGCCGGCATCCAGCGTCACCTCCGCCGTAGCGCCGAGGCCGGCGAGCAGGCCCGCTCCCCCGTCGAGGGTGGACACGCCGCCCAGGCCCACGACAATCCGCCGAGCGCCCGATTCGGCCGCCGCAGTGATCGCCTGACCGATACCGAGGCTCGATGCCCGCATCGGATGCTCCTGCGGTTCCAGCCCGCGACCACAGGCCTGCGCCGACTCGATGTAGACGCTCGATCCGGCCCGCACCAGCCCGACAGGCATCGGTGTACCCAACGGACCGGCCACGGTGACGACATCGACGCTGCCACCCAGTGCAGCGGCGAGGACCCCGGCGAATCCGGGTCCCGCGCTGGCCACCGGGAGGCAGCGCACCGTGTCGGCGGGCACCTGGCGACGCCATCCGCGCGCTATCGCCGAGGCGGCCTCGGCGGCGCTCAACGTTCCGGCGAACTCCTCGGGCGCGATCAGCACCCGCATGTCACGCCGCGAGTGCCTTCTCGGCCGCAGCCAGCAGCACGCAGGTCGCCAAGGCCTGCATTGCCTGCTCCAGGTCCGCCTGCGACGGGAAGGACGGGGCGATGCGGATGTTGCGGTCGCGCGGATCGGACTTGTACGGGAACGACGATCCGGCCGGGGTCAGCGCCAGGCCGATCTCCTTGGCCAAAGCGACGACGTGCGCGGCCGTGCCGTCGACGACGTCCAGGCTCACGAAGTAGCCGCCCTTCGGCCGGGTCCACGTGGCGACGTCGTGCGGGCCGAGCCGGTCGGTCAGCACCCGCTCGACGATGGCGAACTTGGGTGCCAGGATCTCGCGGTGCCGCTCCATCAGGGCGAGCACGCCGTCGGCGTCCTTGAAGTAGCGGGCGTGGCGCAGCTGGTTGACCTTGTCCGGCCCGATGGCACGGAAGCCCGCGTGTCCGGTGTACCAGGCCAGGTTCTCCGGCGAGCCGCCCAGGAACGACACACCGGCACCGGCGAAGGTGATCTTCGAGGTCGAGGCGAACACGAGGGGACGGTTCGGATGGCCCGAGGCTGCACACGGGCCGACGATGTCGGCGCTCTTGACCCGCTCGTCGCTCAGGTGGTGCACGGCGTAGGCGTTGTCCCAGTAGATGCGGAAGTCCGGTGCGGCCGTCTCCATCGCGGCCAGTTCGGCGGCCACCGCCTCGCTGACGACCGCTCCGGTGGGGTTGGCGTAGGTCGGCACGATCCAGATGCCCTTGACCGCCTGGTCGGCGACGTGCTCGCGCACCTGATCCATGTCGGGACCGTCGTCGCCGAGATCGACCGGGATCAGCCGGAACCCCAGGTGCTCGGCGAGCGCGAAGTGCCGGTCGTAGCCGGGCGAGGGGCACAGGAAGGCGATATCGCCCTGATCGCGCCACGGCTCGGGCGATTCGGGCGTGCCGTGCAGCAGCGCGAAGGACAAAGTGTCGTGCATGAGCGCGAGGCTCGCGTTGTCGGCGGCGAGCAGTTGCTCGGCGGGCAGGCCGAGCAGGTCGGCGAAGATCGCCCGTAACTCGGGCAGGCCCAGCAGCCCGCCGTAGTTGCGCGTGTCGGTGCCGTCGGCGGCCCGGTAGTCGGCACCCGGCAGGCTCAGCAGTTCGGCGGACAGGTCGAGCTGCTCGGGGGCCGGCTTGCCGCGGGTGATGTCGAGGGACAGCCCGGCCTCGCGCAACGCCGCATAGGCCCGCTCGGTCTCGGCGTGGAAGGCGGACAGGGCTTCGGGACTCAGGGAGGTGGTGAGGCTCACGCGGTCAACCTACCCTCTCGCCACCCGATCCCCCAGAGGACTCGGCAGCCCGCCCCTGCCCCAGGCCGGGTCAAGACAGGTGCGGCGCGCCCCACAGCGCGAGCCACTTGGACAGGTCGGCCTCGACCGGGACGTCGGCGGCCACGATACCGCGCACCTGGAGTTCGAGGGCGTTGTCCCGGCGCTGCCCGCCCGCCGGCGCGAAGGGATAGAAGGTGCCACGCTTGAACAGGTAGACCAAGGCCAACGGACCGCCGGCAGGCGTGCGGAACACGACCGTCGAGCACAGCAGGGAACTGCCGAAACCGGCCTGGTCCAGCCCGGAGTTGACCGCGTGCAGATCGGTACACAGGCCCGGCGCGTCGCCGACTCGGGTAACGCTGAGCCAGCCGAAGCCGAAGGAATCCGTGGACCGCTCGACCGTAGCGGTGCCGTCGAGTCCGACGAGCTGCTCGGCCTCGGCCACCGCGGCGTCGTCGGCCGTGCCCTCCACATCGCGGTAGCAGACCGCGCCGGAACCGGTGAACGAGAAACCCTGAGCCTCCAGCGACAGCACCGCCTGCGGCACCTGGAACAACACGTCCAGGTCGGCCTGCGGCGGCGTCGTGCGACCGAGGATCGCATCGAAGAATCCCACGTCAGTGCTCCCCCAGCTCGGCGCTGATCTGCGACAACTGCGCCAGCCGCTTCTCCAGCGGCGGATGGGTCGAGAACAGCTGGGAGACGCCGCCGGCGAAGAAGAACGCGCTCACCGCCCCGGTCTCGCGCAGGTCCTCAGTCGGTATCTGGGCCATCTCCCCGGTGATCTTCGACAGCGCCGAGGCCAACTGCGACGGGCGGCCGGTCAGGTAGGCACCGGAGCGGTCGGCGCTGAGTTCGCGGTAGCGCGACAGCGCCCGCGTCAGCACGAAACTCAACGCATAGACGACCATGCTGACCATGAAGATGACGATGAAGGCCAGCGCGCCGTTGCGATTGCGGTTGCCGCCGCCCAGGTGCAGGCCCCAGCGGGTGATGAGACCGGCGAGCATGCCGAGCGTCGAGGCGACGGTCATCACCGTGACGTCGCGGTTGCCGACGTGCGCGAGCTCGTGGGCGAGGACGCCCTCCAGCTCGTCGGCGTTGAGCCGCTGCAGGATGCCGGTCGTCACGCAGACCGCCGAGTGGTTCGGCGAGCGCCCGGTGGCGAAGGCGTTGGGAATGTGGGTCTCGGCGACGGCCACGCGCGGCTTCGGCATGTCGGCCAGCGCGCACAGCCGGTCGATCATCGCGTGCAGTTCGGGGGCCTGTTCGGGCGAGACCTCGCGGGCACCCATCGACTTCAAGGCGAGCGTGTCGGAGAAGTACCACTGACTCCAGGCCATGCCGCCGACGATGAGCACCACGACGACCGCGCCGCCGGGCTGATCGCCGTAGACGGACAGCAGCACTGCGGCGAAGGCCACATAGAGGGCACCGAGGGCGAAACTGACCCCGCCCATGCGAAAGGTCAGCCCGGTGTCACTGCGGAAGCGATTGCGGGCCACGCCCATCCCCCTCCTCGACAACCGGCCCGCCGAAGGCGCGATCCCAGGCCGTGCTGTCGGTGACGTCGGTCAGCTCGTCGTAGGCCGAGGCGGTGGCCTCGGCCTCGCGGGTGCGCCGGTCAACCTCGTCCAGTTCACGAGCGACGTCGCCGTGGTCGCGCTGGGCGTGGTGCATCTGGCTCTTGGCCGACGCCGCCGACTCGCGGGCGATCAGGGTGTCCTTGCGGATCCGGAAGTCCTCGATCTGCGTCTGCACCTGGTCGGCGGTGGCGGTGAGGCGTTGTTCGTCGGCCAGCAGGCTCTCGTGCCGCCCGGCGAGGTCGGCCACGGCCTTGTCGAGGGTGACCTTGCGGGCCAGCGCCGCGCGCGCGCCGTCGTCGTTCCCGGCGGCCACGAGCCGCTGCGCCTCCGCGTCGAGATCGGCGGTCTGTTGACGCAGCCGACCCAACTGCAACTCGACGCGCCGCCGGTTGGTGGCCAGGTCGGCCAGCGATCGGCGCAACTGCGCCAGCGTCGCCTGCTGATCGCGCACCGTCTCGTCGATGCGATCACGCCAGCCCTCGGCGTCGCCATCTCGGCGAGAGCGGGCAATCCGCCGCATTCGGTCCCACAGCCCCATGACTGCAGCCTACGGCCTGCACCCACGCCGGTAGGATGGGTGCCCGTGAGCGAGAACGAGGAGACCACCGCCAAGAAGGGCCGCCCGACCCCGAGCCGCAAGGAGGCCGAGGCGGCCCGCCGCGAGCAGCGCAAGCCCGCGATGACCCGCAAGGAGCGCCTGGAGAGGGAGCGCAAGCAGCGTCAGGAGATTCGCTCGAAGCAGCGCGAGGCACTCAACAGCGGCACCGGCGACTACCTTCCGCCGCGCGATCAGGGTCCGGTCAAGGCGTTCGTACGCGATTACGTCGACCGCCGCTACACCGTGGCGGAGTTCCTGCTGCCGATCCTGATCCTCATGCTGATCGCCAACCTCGTCGGGCAGAGTCTGCTGAGCGCGGCGGCGCTGGCCAACAGCATGTCGCTGGTCTGGAGCGCCATGATCCTCGGCACGCTGGCCGACGAGATCCTGCTCGTGCGCCGCTTGAAGAAGCACCTCAAGGAACGCTTCCCCGACACCTCACACAAGGGCACCACGTCCTACGCGGTGCTGCGCAGCAGCCAGATCCGTCGCTTCCGCCTGCCGAAGCCGACCATCGACCGCGGCGGTGAGTTCAAGAACCACTACTGAGCCTGCGGTGGCGGGTCATTTCGCCCTTCGAGGCTCGTCGCAAGCTCCTCGCACCTCAGGACCCGGCTCGCAAGCTCGCACCACAATGACCGGGTTCCGCCTATCTGCGGAATCACTGAGTCCCGCTGGTCGGTGAGTCGG
>NZ_JASGDU010000025.1:0-78042 GCF_047607065.1 Aeromicrobium sp. | reverse complement strand
GCGAGCCGATGATCCGTCCACGGCCGCGACCTCCCGGTCACCGTCGGCATCAACGGTTCCATCACCGACCACACCTCGTCAGAGATCTCCTGCCGCATCACCGTTCAAGACTCACCCACGCGAAGACGAAACCACTTGATCAACACGCCCTAGGCCGACAGCTCCAGTAGCTTCCGCACGGTGTTGAGGTTGCGGGCGGTGCCTGCCACGGCGAGGCGGCGGCCGACGGTGGCGTCCTTCATCTGCGGGCGTCCGGCACCCTGGGCGTAGCGCACGTGCAGATCGCGCCCGATGACCTCCCACCGGTCGTCTCCGGTGGGCACCTCGCGGGCCGCCTCGACGGCCTCCGCAGTGGGCGCGGCGGTCAGGAAGGTGATGTAGGAGAACTTCGGCTCGATCACCTCGAACGGGTGCGCCGCGAGCGCGTTGGCGACCTCCTCGCGGGAACGGCTGATGACCTCGCGGAAGAAGCCGAACCGCTCCTCGACGGCGTGCTCCAGCGCCCGGTCGAAGGCGTCGTGATCGTCGTCGGGCGGGACGCAGACCAGGTTGCCCGAGGCGATGTAGGTCGTCACCCGTGTCGCCCCCAGGCCCTCGGCGAGCGCGCGCCAGTCGGCCATCGGCAGCTTCGCCGTGCCGCCGACGTTGACGGCGCGGACGAGGTGGATGCGGAGCGGCGGCGTCACTTCGTGCCGGAGGAGCGTTTGGCCTCGAAGCGGTTGTAGACCACCAGGGCGATGATCGCGCCGACCACCGACAGGAACAGGCCGGCAGTGTTGAAGTCCAGGAGCTTCGCGTCGGTGAAGACGGCCCACAGGCCACCGCCGACGAAGGACCCGACGACACCGAGCACGGTGGTCGCGATGAGGCCCATAGAGTCCTTGCCGGGCACGAGCGCCCGCGCGAGCAGTCCGGCGACGAGGCCGACGATCAAGAAGATGATGATTCCCCACATGCCGTCCACCCTACGCCGACGACACGTGGCGTGTCAGCGGATGGTGAGCTGGCGGTTGGCCAGACCGTTGCGGGCGTCGCGCTGTTCGGGGGTGAGCGGCGTGTCGTCGGCGAGGGCCTCGTCGAGACGCTCTCGCAGGGCGGCGGCCGGCTCCTCCAGCGCGGCGGCCTCGCCGTCGGTCTCCCAGACCGGCACGAGCAGCCCGTGCGCGCGGAACATGCCGATGAGCCGCACGCCCTCGCCGAGATGATCGGCCTGCCCGGCATGCAGCCGGGCGAAGGCGTCCAGCAGCGGCGCTTCGTCGGTCGGCTGTACCCAGCGCAGGAAGCGGCGTTCGCCCATCTGGGTCCAGTAGGCCGCCTCCACCGAGTCGAGTTTGACCGTCGGCGCGACCCCCGCGTTGGCCTGCTCCAGCAGTGCGACGGCCTGCTCGCCGGCCTCGACGTTCTCCAGCCAGAAGTCGAAGCCCGCGTGGACGGTGACGCCCAGGTCGCTGCTGGGGTCCACCATGTCTTGCAATCGCGGGCCGACGCCGGGGTCGCGGACCGGCACCGGCTGGCCAGGCTCCAGCGTCAGGGCCGTCTCGACGATGCCCGCGAGGTCGCGGCTGATGTCACCGTGGTTGTGCAGCACCTGCAGGCCGAGCCAGATCTCGCCGTCGGGTCGCACCACCCCCGCGCCGTTGCCCGGCAGCAGCGAACAGACGCGGATCTCGCGGCCGTCGGCGGCGAGCCGCAGCGTGCCGGTGGCCGACGGCACGAACTCGCGCATAGCGACCAGATCGAGTTCGCCCGGCAGCCCCTCGAAGGTCCGCGCGACGTACGGCATGCGTGCTTTCTTCTCGCCCTTGCGGCGCGACTTCTTGCCCATGAGGCACGAGCCTAGGCGAGTGCGGTCACCGGGCAGAATGGTGCCCGTGACTACCGTGGAGATCGTGGCGAGCCTGGCCATCGCCGTCGGGATTATCGGCATCGTGCTGCCGTTCCTGCCGGGCGCGCTGCTGATCGCGGCCGCTCTGGTCGGCTGGGCCGTGGACGACGGGACGACGCAGGCATGGCTGTGGGCCGGCGGCGCGCTGCTGGTCCTGGCGGTCGGCCAGATCGTCAAATACGTGGTGCCCGGACGGCGGCTCAAGGCTTCCGGCGTTCCGAACTCGTCGGTGCTCATCGGTGGACTGCTCGCCATCGCCGGATTCTTCGTGATCCCGGTCGTCGGCCTGTTCCTGGGCTTCCTGGCCGGCGTCTACCTGGCCGAGTATCAGCGAGTCGGACAGGCGGAGGCCTGGCCGTCAACGGTGGCCGCGACTAAGGCGGTCGGCCTGTCGATCCTCATCGAACTGGCTTCGGGCTTGGTCGCCGCAGCCGTCTTCGCGGCTGCCCTCGTGCTGACCTGACCCGTCGCGGCAGGCTCGCACCTCAGGGACCCGCCACGGGTAGGAGCCGTGGGGGTCGTTTCGAGGCTTCGGCCGTGGCCGGCCTTCGCACCTCAACGACCGGGGCGCACCCGGTCCCTGAAGCGTGAGCGAGGAACGAGCGAGCCTCGAAGGGACCTGAGCAGCGGTCCGTTGTTGGGGTCGTTTCGAGGCTCGTCGCAAGCTCCTCGCGCCTCAACGACCGGGGTTTACCGCAGGTTCAGCCGTTGATCATGCCGGCGCCGACGGTGACGCCGGTGGCCTCGTCGATGAGGATGAACGACCCGGTGGTGCGGTTCTTCGAGTACGGGTCCACCAGCAGCGGCGTGGTGGTGCGCAGCCGCACCCGGCCGATCTCGTTCAAGCCCAGCTGCCCGGCCTCGGAGTCGCGGTGCAGCGAGTTGACGTCGAGGCGGTACTGCACCTCCTTGACCAGCGCCCGCGCCGCTCGCGTCGTGTGCTTGACAGCGAGTTTGCGGCCCACGGTCAGCGGGGTGGTCGTCATCCAGCAGACCATCGCGTCGACGTCCTGCGTCGGCGTCGGGGCGTTGTTGACCCGCGCGATCATGTCGCCGCGCGAGACGTCCAGGTCGTCGCTCAGCCGGATGGTCACCGACATCGGCGGGAAGGCCTGCGCGACCTCCCGGTCGAACAGGTCGATGCCCTCGATGGTCGTCGTCATGCCGCTCGGCAGCACGATCACCTCATCGCCCGGCTTGAGCACGCCGCCGGCGACCTGACCGCCGTAGCCGCGGTAGTCGTGATGCTCCTGCGACTTCGGGCGCACCACGTACTGCACCGGGAAGCGCACGTCGACGAGATCGCGGTCGGAGGCCACGTGGACGTGTTCGAGATGGTGCATGAGCGTCGGGCCGCCGTACCAGTCCATCGTGGCCGAGCGTGTCACCACGTTGTCGCCCTGGAGCGCCGAGATCGGGATGACCTCCAGGTCCGGGATGTTCAGCTTGGTGGCGAACTGCGTGAACTCGTCGTGGATGCGCGCGAAGACGTCCTCGGCGTAGTCGACCAGGTCCATCTTGTTCACCGCGAGTACCAGGTGCGGCACCCGCAGCAGCGACAGCAGCACGGCGTGCCGGCGCGACTGCTCGGTCAGCCCCTGACGGGCATCGACCAGCACCAGGCCGAGATCGGCCGTCGAGGCACCGGTGACCATGTTGCGCGTGTACTGCACGTGGCCGGGGGTGTCGGCGATGATGAACTTGCGCTTCGGCGTCGCGAAGTAGCGGTAGGCCACGTCGATGGTGATGCCCTGCTCGCGCTCCGAGCGCAGCCCGTCGGTCAGCAGGGCGAGATCGGTGTAGTCGAAGCCCTTGGCCTCGCTGGTCGCCTCCACGGCCTGCAGTTGGTCCTCGAAGATCGCCTTGGAGTCCAGCAGCAGCCGGCCGATCAGCGTCGACTTGCCGTCGTCGACCGAACCGGCGGTCGCCAAGCGCAGCAGGTCCATGTGGCCCGTGGCGGTCGTCATCAGAAGTAGCCTTCCTTCTTGCGATCTTCCATGGCGGCCTCGGAGAACCGGTCGTCGCCGCGGGTGGCACCGCGCTCGGTCACCCGCGCCACGGCCACCTCCTCGATGATCTCGTCGACTGTCGACGCGGCGGACTCCACGCATCCGGTCAGCGTGAGGTCGCCGACCGTGCGGAAGCGCACGGTGCGCTCGCCGGCCGTCTCGCCCTCGCGCAGCGGATTGAATTGCGACTCGGTCAGCAGCATCCCGTCGCGCTCGAAGACCCGCCGCTGGTGAGAGAAGTAGATGTCGGGGATATCGATGCCCTCGCGGCCGATGTACGACCAGATGTCCAGCTCGGTCCAGTTCGAGATCGGGAAGATGCGCATGTGCTCGCCGGCGTGGATGCGCCCGTTGTACAGGCTCCACAGCTCGGGGCGCTGGTTCTTGGGGTCCCACTGGCCGAACTCGTCGCGGTGGGAGTAGACCCGCTCCTTCGCGCGCGCCTTCTCCTCGTCGCGCCGCCCGCCGCCGAAGGCCGCCGTGAAGCCGTTCTCCTCGATGGCGTGCAGCAGCGTGCCGATCTGGAGGCGGTTGCGGCTGGTGCGGCCGTCGTCGACGACGATGCCGCCGGCGATGGCCTCCTCGACGCTGGCGACGATGAGCTTGACGCCCAGGCGCTCGACCCAGCGGTCGCGGCAGGCGATGACCTCGGGGAAGTCGTAGCCGGTGTCGACCTGCAGCACCGGGAAGGGGATCTTCGCCGGGTGGAAGGCCTTCTCGGCCAGGCGCAGCATGACGATGGAGTCCTTGCCGCCGGAGAACATCAAGACGGGCTTCTCGAACTCCGCAGCCACCTCCCGGAAGATGTGAATGGACTCCGCTTCGAGCTGGTCCAACTGGCTCAGCCGGTAGTCGGCGTGCGGTGCGGTCATCTCGGCCTCTCGGAACAGGGCTGTCGGGACATCGTAGTCGGCGGCGTTCTGGTAGGTCGCCGCCAGACGTGCTGCCTCGGCGGTTCCGCCGCACCGCACAGGGCTGGTGCCATCCGAGCTTAGGCTCGCCGCAGGGGTGCGCCTGACCGATTCCGGCATGTGGGACGGCGGGGCTGCACAGGCTCTTCGCCGATAAGCGGACCCGTTCATTGAGGTGCGAGCGCAGCACACCTCGAAATGACCCGCCCACGGCAGGCTTCACCCACCGAGGTCCCTTCGAGTCCGCTCGTTCCTCGCGGCACCTCAGGGACCGCTGGTGTGCCTCGAAATGGCCCTTCGCCGATAAGCGGTCCCGCCGCAGTCACCGGCATTTGGTCCCTGAGGTGTGAGGGCGCTCCGCGCCCGAGCCTCGAAGGGACCTTTACCCGCTGACGTCCCTTCGAGGCCGCCGGTCTCTCGCGGCACCTCGGGGACCGGTCGCGCCCCGAGTGGTTACAGTCGGGCTATGACGCAGTGGGAATATCTGACCGCACCGTTGCTCGTCCACAACACCAAGGCGATCCTCGACAACTTCGGCCGCGACGGCTGGGAACTCGTGCAGATCGTGCCGGGCCTGAACCCGGAGAACCTGGTGGCCTACTTCAAGCGGCCGGCGGCCTGAGATGTCGGCGGTGGCCGATCGGCTGGCGGCGCTCGGGCTGACAGTGCCCCCGGTGGCCGCCCCGGTGGCGTCCTATGTGCCCGCAGTGGCTCACGGCGGCATCGTCTTCACGTCGGGGCAGCTGCCCTTCGTCGACGGGACGCTCGTGGCTACCGGCAAGGTCGGTGCCGAGATCGATCCCGAGCGGGCCGTGGAACTGGCGAGGATCGCGGCGCTCAACGCCGTCGCGGCCATCGGCAGCGTGGCCGACCTCGACGCGGTCGTGCAGGTGGTGAAGGTGGGCGTGTTCGTGGCGAGCGCTCCCGGATTCACCGCCCAGCCGGCGGTCGCCAACGGTGCGAGCGACCTGTTCGCCGCCGCCTTCGGTGAGGCCGGACAGCACGCCCGTAGCGCCGTCGGCGTGGCCGAGCTGCCGCTCGGATCGCCGGTGGAGGTCGAGCTTCAGGTGGCCGTGGCACCGTGAGCCGGATCCGCCTGCCCGACGGCTGGGAACCGGACCTCGACCGGCCGGTGTCCGCTCCGCGTGCCGCCGCGACGGTCGCGCTGCTGCGCGATGTGCCCGGCGATGGCTCGCAGACCTACCTGCTGCGCCGCCAGCCGACGATGGCCTTCGCGCCGGGCATGTCGGTCTTCCCCGGCGGCTCGGTGCAGGCCGGTGACGACGAGCCGCTGGCCGGCTGGGTCGGTCCGTCGCCCGAGCAGTGGGGCGAGCGGCTGCGCTGCGACGCCCCGACCGCGCGGTCGCTGCTCGTCGCGGCGATCCGGGAGACCTTCGAGGAGTCCGGCATCCTCCTGGCCGGCCCGGACGCGCAGCGTACGGCAACCGGCCTGGACGCCGAGGAGTTCACGCAGGTCCGCCTCGACCTGGACGCCGGCCGGCGGAGCCTGGCCGACGTGCTGGCCGAGCACGGCTGGGTGGTGCGGACCGACCTGCTGGGCGCGTGGGCGCACTGGATCACCCCGGCCTTCGAGCCGAAGCGCTTCGACACCCGGTTCTTCGTCGCCGCCGTCCCCGAGGGGCAGCAGGTGGGATCGCTGCCCGGCGAGGCCGACCGCGGCGGCTGGCTGTCGCCCGAGGCGGCGTTGGCGCATGTTGCCGCCGGCGAGGTCGTCATGCTGCCGCCGACCATCGCGGTGTGCCGTGACCTGCGCGGCGTGCCGGCGGCGGAGGCGGTCGAACGGTCCGGGGCGCGGGTCGTGGAGTGCATCGAGCCGCGGCTCGTGCGCCGAGGCGGTGCCTGGTACATCGAGAATCCGTTGGAGGACGAGCCGGTGACGAACGAGGTACAGCGATGACCGAGCCGATCACTGAGGCACCGACGGACGTGCCGGTGGAGGTCAGCCGGTGGGCGTGCGTCGTGCGCGCCGACAACTCGACCGTGATGACCCTCGACGGCACCAACACCTGGATCCTGCGGGCACCCGGCGGCGGCCGCGCGGTCGTGGTCGATCCGGGGCCGGACGATCCGGTTCACCTCGATGTCGTGCTCGCGCGGGCCGGGGCCGTCGCGCTCGTGCTCTATACCCATTGGCATCCAGACCACACCGACGCCATCGACGTGATGGCCGCTCGCACGGGCGCTCCGGCGAGGGCACGCGAGGCCGCCTGGTGCCGGGACGCGGAGCCGCTGGCCGACGGAGAGGTGATCGAGGTCGACGGGCTGCGGATCGAGGTGGTGTTCACGCCCGGGCACACCGCCGATTCGGTCTGCCTGCTGGTCGAAGACGATGCGGCGCTGCTGACCGGCGACACGATCCTGGGGCGTGGGACGACGATCATCGCCCACCCCGACGGCGCGCTGGGCCCGTACCTGGACTCGCTGGAGCGGATCGCCGCACTCATCGGCGCGGGCCGTGTGGCGCGCCTGTACCCGGCGCACGGGCCGGTGCTGGACGAGGCCGGCGCGGCGGTCGACTTCTACCGGAGGCACCGGCTGGAGAGGCTCGACCAGGTACGGGCTGCGGTGGCAGCGGGGGCGTCGACCGCAGCCGAGGTCGTCGAGCGGGTGTACGCCGCAGTCGACCGCTCGCTGTGGCCCGCCGCCGAGCGCTCCGTCGAGGCTCAGCTCGCCTACCTGGCTGGTCAGTAGCCGGCGGTAGAACCCTTCGAGGCTCGGCCGCAGGCGGCCTCACACCTCAGGGACCGGTCGCTCATTGAGGTGCGAGCTTGCGAGCCTCGAAATGAGCTCAGGTCGCTGGGACCGGTTCTTCCGCTCAGCGGGCGCGGCGCTGGAGGCGTTCGATGTCGAGGATGATGACCGAGCGTGGTTCCAGGCGCAGCCAACTGCGCTGGGCGAAGTCGGCCAGCGCCTTGTTGACGGTCTCGCGCGAGGCACCGACCAACTGGGCCAGTTCTTCTTGCGTGAGGTCGTGATTGACGTGGATACCGTCGTCGGCACCGCGACCGAAGCGGCTGGCGAGATCCAGCAGCGCCTTGGCGACGCGGCCCGGAACGTCGGAGAACACCAGGTCGCCGACGACCTCGTTCGTGCGGCGCAGGCGCCCGGCCAGCTGGTGCAGCAGCGCGTTGGCAACGCCGGGGTGGCTGTCGAGCACCGGGCTGAGGGCATCGTGGCCAAGGCTGCGCATGTCGACATCGGTGACGGCGGTGGCGGTGGCCGAGCGCGGGCCGGGATCGAAGAAGGACAGTTCGCCGAACATCTGTCCGGGACCGAGGATGGCGAGCAGGTTCTCGCGGCCGTCCGGGGAGGTGCGGCCGAGCTTGATCTTGCCGTCGGTGACGACGTACAACTGGTCGCCTTCGTCGCCTTCCTTGAACAGGACTTCGCCGCGCCGCAGGCTCACCGATGCCATCGATGCTTCCAGCGTCGCGGCGGCGTCCTCGTCGAGACCGGCGAACAACGGGGCTTGGCGCAGTACTTCCTCGCTCACGTGGGCCTTCTCTCATGTCAAGTGCGTCACACGTCCAGTGGAAGTCTGGCACATCTTGCGGTCTCGCGGGGCGATTGGCGGTCACTATGTGGCCAGGTCGGCGGCGGCAAACGACTGGTGGGTGCCGCGAACTAGGAGATTTCGCCAGCAGGTCCCGCTGGCTGAGCTGCAAGCGAGGAACGAGTGAGCCTCGAAGCCTGCCTTGGTGGGTCCCTTCGAGGTGTGCTGCGCTCGCACCTCAGGGACCAGGCTCCTCGACGGGCGGAACCTCTAGGCTGATGCGGTGGCGAGAACTCCGGCGACGCGCGATCCG
This sequence comes from Aeromicrobium sp., assembly GCF_047607065.1. Lineage (GTDB taxonomy): Bacteria > Actinomycetota > Actinomycetes > Propionibacteriales > Nocardioidaceae > Aeromicrobium. Next base: position 69,410 of record NZ_JASGDU010000025.1, on the reverse strand, counting down.
GCAGTGGTTCCGTCGTCGCGCGACGTCTCGCGCACGGCGCTGGTGCGGCGCGCCCGCCGCATGCACCGGGTGCTCGCCGAGACCTATCCGGAAGCGCGCTGCGAACTGGATTTCGGCACGCCCTTCGAGCTGCTGGTGGCGACCGTCCTGTCGGCGCAGACCACCGACCGGCGGGTCAACGCGATCACCCCGCTGTTGTTCGCCCGCTGGCCCGACGCGACGGCGATGGCCGGCGCGGGCCGGGCCGAGCTGGAGGAGGTGATTCGGCCGACGGGGTTCTTCCGGGCGAAGGCCGGCCACCTGCTCGGGTTGTCGGCGGCGCTGGTGGAGCGGTTCGACGCGCAGGTGCCGCCGCGCATGGCCGATCTGACGACGCTGCCGGGGGTCGGCCGCAAGACCGCCAACGTCGTCCTCGGCAACGCCTTCGACGTGCCCGGTCTGCCCGTCGACACGCACGTCCTGCGGCTTGTGGAGCGATTCGCCTGGGTCGACGCGCACACGGTCGCCGATCCGGTGCGCACCGAGAACGCCCTGGGCGAGCTGTTTCCGCGCCGCGACTGGACGATGCTGAGCCACCGGCTGATCTGGCACGGCCGTCGCCGCTGCCACGCGCGCACCCCGGCGTGCGGGGCCTGCCCGGTGGCCCGCTGGTGCCCGTCCTACGGTCTCGGGCCGACCGACCCGGTCGAGGCCGAAGCCCTGGTGACGACCCAAGGCCGCGCATGAGGCCGCATCCGGTCACCGAGATGCGGTTCTGGTCCCTTCGAGGCTCGCAAGCTCGCACCTCAGGGACCGGTTCTCAGTCCCCGCAGGGATTCCGGCGGGCACCGCAGCGGGCCGTGGTCGCCGTGCTCCTTCTGACGCTCGCGCTGGTCGGCTGTGCCCCGGATCGCTCGGCGGAGGTGAAGACCGAGGGTGCCCCCATCGACGCTGCGGTGCAGGCGGCCGCGCAGGAAGCGGGCATCGCCGCGTGCCCGGCCGCAGGCGGCGACGGCCCGCTGGCCGAGGCGGTCCTCGTCTGCGTCGCCACGGGGGAGCCGGCCGACCTGGCCGCCTTCGACGGCCTCGTGGTGGTCAACGTGTGGGCGCACTGGTGCGAGCCGTGCCGCCGGGAGCTGCCGCTGCTGGCACAAGCGGCGCGCGAGTACGCCGGGCAGGTGAGCTTCGTCGGTGTCGTGTTCGCCGACGAGGACCCGCAGGCGGCCGTCGACCTGGCGCGCACTGCCGGCGTCACCTATCCCCAGGTGGCCGATCCGGGCAGCGCCCTGCGCGTCCCGCTGTCGTTGCGCGGACTGCCGACCACGGTCTTCCTGCGCGACGGAAAGGTCGCCGGATCGCAGCTCACGCCCTACGACGACTACGGTGTGCTCGTCGACGATATCGCCGAGCACCTGGAGGTCGAGCCGTGAGCGTCGCCGTGCCCCCGGTGCCCGAATGGCTGCGCCCGCTGGCCGAGCTGGCCGGATCGATCGAGGCCGAACGGCTCTCGCCGCGCTTCCCGCATCCGCCCGAGGGTGCCCATCCGGCGGCCGTGCTGATGCTGTTCGCCGACGGCGAGGGCGGTCCCGAGCTGCTGCTTACCGAGCGGGCACCGACGATGCGCCAGCACGCCGGGCAGGTGTCCTTCCCCGGCGGCCGGGTCGATCCCGGTGACGGCGAGGGCCGGGACGGGTTCGTGGCGGCCGCTCTGCGCGAGGCATCCGAGGAGGTCGGCCTCGACCCGTCCGGCGTCGACGTGTTCGGAGTGCTGCCGACGCTGTGGCTGCCGCCGAGCAACTTCGCCGTCGCCCCCGTCCTCGCGTACTGGCGCGAGCCCACGGTGCTGTCGCCGGTGTCGGCCGAGGAGGTGCGCACCGTCTTGCACCAGAGGATCGAGGACCTGCTCGACCCGGCGCGCCGGTTCACGGTGGTCCATCCCGCAGGCTGGCGCGGGCCGGCGTTCGACGTCGGCACGCCGATCCCGCTGTGGGGCTTCACTGCGGGGGTCATCGCGCGGCTGTTTGAGGTCGTCGGCTGGGAGCGTCCCTGGGATGTCTCCGACGAGCGAGAGTTGCCGCCGCTGCCATGAACTCCCTGGATCTCATCATCGTCGTCATCGCCCTGGCCTTCGCGGTCTCGGGAGCGCTTCAGGGGTTCCGGGCGAACCTCGCGGCCACGGTGGGCCTGCTGATCGGCGGGGCCGTCGCGGTGGTTCTCGTGCCCCTGGTGATCTCGCCGGACGAGCCGAACTTGACCGCTTCCCTCGTGGCGCTGGCGCTCGTGGTGGTGGCGGCGGTGGGCGGACAGGTCCTCGGCACGGTGATCGGCAGTGATCTGCGCGCCGGTGTCCGGACGCCGCGCGGGAGATTCTTCGACGCGGCCGGCGGCGGGGTGCTCAGCGTCGTGTCGGTGCTCGTGGTGTCGTGGGCGCTCGGCTATGCGCTCAGCGGCACTTCGGTGCCGTATCTGTCGAAGGCCGCCCGCGAGTCGGCCATCTTGGACGGGGTCGACTCGGTGATGCCGTCGCAGGCCGACCGGCTGCTGCATGCGTTCAGCAACGCCATCGACGCCAATATCTTCCCGCGCTACCTGGACCCCTTCGACAGCGAGGACATCGTCAAGGTCGGTCCGCCGGACCCGGCAACGCTGAACCTGCCGGGGGTGGCCCAGGCGTCGGCGTCGGTGGTGAAGATCCTCGGGCAGGCGTCCTGCGACCGGGGGATCGAGGGGTCGGGTTTCGTGTATGCCGAGGACCGGGTGATGACCAATGCGCACGTGGTCGCCGGGGTCGAGAAGCCGTCGGTGATCACGACGGAGGGGTCGTTCTCGGCCAAGGTCGTCGTCTTCGATCCGGCGCTCGACATCGCGGTGCTCGCGGTCGACCTCGACCTGCCGGCGCTGGAGTTCGACACCGGCGGCGAGGCCGGTCAGGACTCGGCGGTGCTCGGCTATCCGGGCAACGGGCCGTTCGACGCGCAGGCGGCGCGCATTCGCGAGCAGATCCGGCTCAAGAGTCCCGACATCTACAACCAGGGCGAGCATGTGCGCGAGTCATTCTCGATTCGCGGCCTGGTGCGGTCGGGCAACTCCGGAGGGCCGCTGGTCTCGACCGACGGGCGGGTGCTGGGCGTGATCTTCGCGGCCTCCATCAGCGACGCGAACACCGGTTATGCGCTGACGGCCGATCAGGTGCAGGACGCGGCCGAGGAGGGGGTCGCCTCGACCAAGGCCGTCTCCACCGGCGACTGCTCCTGACCGACCCCGCCGGTAGGACCTTCGCCCGGCCCGGTCCCTGAGGTGTGAGGGCACCCCGCGCCCGAGCCTCGAAGAGACCCGCCACGGTCCTGGTCCCTTCGAGGCTCGCAGGCTCGCACCTCAGGGACCGGCGTGCTGCGCTCGCGCTTCAATGACCGAGTTCGCGCCTCTCCGCGCGCGTTCTCCATGACCGACGTCCGCCGGTCTGAGTGGCTAGGGATGTGCCGCGTAGTCTCGGGGGCGATCACGTGCCGGCCAAGGAGTGTGCATGAGGACCTTCGGATCGTTTGTCGTCGGGCTGCTGTGCCTCGCCGCCTTCGCGGTGGCGCTGCCGCTGCTGTGGGTCGGGATGAACATCGCCGACGAGGACGGCTACGTCGCGCTGAGCCGCAGCGCCCTGGACGATTCGGACACGCGCAACGAGGTCGTCGCGTCGGTCGTGGACGAGCTGGAGTCGCAGGCGAGCACGCGGCTCACCGAGATGGGCGTCCCGCAGAGCATGATCGATCAGACGCTCACCGAGATCGGCCGGGCCGCCGCCGAAGGGCTAGCGCGCGAGGCGGTCGTGGATGCCTGGGCGCAGGCACAGCGCCAGGCACATCAGCAGATGTTTGACGGTCAGGACCAGGGCTTCGTCGTGGAACTCGCCCCGCTGGTCGCGGCGGCGGCCGAGGCAGCCGATGTCGATGTCGAGGTGCCGTCGAGCCTGCCGGTCGTCGCCGACGACTCGGCCACGCGCGATGCCATCGCCCTCGTCGACAACACCCCCGGTCAGGCCACGGTCGCCCTTGGTGCCGCAGTGGTGCTGGGCTTGGCGAGCGTGGCCATCGCCAAGCGTCGCGGCAACGCCCTGTTGGTGCTGAGTATCGCGGGCCTCATCGTCGTCGGCATGGAGTACGTCCTGGCCCACCTGGCGGTCGGCTCGTTCGAGGTGTCGGATGCCTCAGGACTCGGCGACCGGGTCGCGTCGGTCGTGCTCGACGTGGCGCAGTCGTCCTACGACCGCATGCTGCTCGACGTGGGCGTCGGCACGCTGGTCGTGGTGGTGGTCGGTGCCGCGTGGGCGGCGGCCGGAATGCTCAGGCGGCGTCGCGGCCAGGACGCTGCCCTTTGAGCGCTGCCGGGATCTGCGAGGCGGTGGCGATGGTCTTCTCCGGTGCCTTGATCTTCTTGAGCCGGCTCACCCCGACGAGGACCAGCACGACCGCGAGCAGTGCGTAGACGCCCGACACGATGAGGAACGCCCAGGCGGCATGCAGGCCGGTCATCGTGAGGAAGTACGCGAAGGCGAATGACAGCAAGATGATGATGAGCAGGCCGAGGAAGCCCGCGACGAGGAACAGCAGCGAGCCGAGTACGCCGGCCTTGACGCTGAAGCGCATCTCGGCCTTGGCCAGGGCGATCTCGTGCTGTACCAGGGAGGACAGGTCGCGGCTGGCGTCGGCGACCAGCCGTCCGATGGTGGGTTCGTCGGTCGACGCGGGCGCGAGGTTGTCGGACTGTGCCATGTCCGGAGCCTACAAGCGCCCCGTGCTCCACGTCACGCCCCCGGCCGATGGTGCCGCCCCGTGGTTCGGAGTGCTGCGGCCGGGCGGGCGTGAGGGAAGTGCTGACTTATAGGTCGATGCCGCTCATTGTCCCCCGCAAGCGGGAGGTACCCCCAGTGTGTAGCGAGGTACGAGCGGAGCCTCGAAATGAGTTGCGGTTGGAGTCCCTTCGAGGCTCGCAAGCTCGCACCTCAGGGACCGGCCAACAGCACGCAACCCGAATAAACCAGCGGATCCTTAGTCCTCGTCGGCGGACGGCACCAGGGCGAGCGAGGCGATGTGCCTGGGCCGGACGACGGAGAAGTGCCGGAGATCGAGCGTGGCGACCTCGGTAGCGCCCAGACGTTCGGCGACGGCGATCACCGAGGCATCGGTGGTGCCCAGCGGGAGGTCCGCATATCGGCTGACGAGTTCGCTCATGCGCCGGTAGTCCGCAGGTGTCAGGTCAACGGTCTCGAAATCCCCTGCGGCGACCGAGCCGAGGAATGCGGCCTCAACGGCGGGGCTGCCGTATCGGTTGAGGAAGTAGCCCACCTCCGCAGTGACGGTGGGTGGCAGGATCAGCCGCCGTCCGGCCAAGCGGGACCCGGTCAGTAGTTCGACACAGGCATGGTGGCGGCGTTGGTTCGGTATGGCCGCCGCGACCAGTGGTCCGGTGTCGAAGACGATCATCGTGGGTGGCGACCGAAGTCCGTCATGTAGGCGTCGAGGTTCTCGGTCAGGTCTTCGGGGACATCGGGGTTGTCGACCGTGCCGATCCATGAGAAGGGCGGAGAGACAGGACTGTCGACTGCGGTGAGATGGCGGCGGAGGTCGGCGGCGGCCCGAGCGAGTTCGCCATCGGGCAGCTCGTCCACAAGATCGTGGAGTTCGCTTCGACTGACGGTCATATTCGCAGCCTACAAGTCCGCCGCGAGCGCGTCATGCGAATGCGGCGGCGGCCGGCCCGGACGTCAGTCCTCGTCGGCGGACGGCTTGGCGAGGCCGGCGGTGATGAGATCCATGACCGACGAGTCCGCCAGGGTCGTCGCGTCGCCGACCTCGCGGTTCTCGGCCACGTCGCGCAGCAGGCGGCGCATGATCTTGCCCGAACGGGTCTTGGGCAGCTCCGGCACGACCATGATCTGCCGCGGCTTGGCGATGGCACCGATCTCCTTGGCGACGTGGCTGCGCAGCTCGGCCTGGACATCCTGCCCGTCGGCGCTATCGCGCAAGATGACGAAGGCCACCACCGCCTGCCCGGTCGTGTCATCGCTCGCGCCGACCACCGCCGCCTCGGCGACGCTCGGGTGCGAGACCAGCGCCGACTCGATCTCGGTGGTCGACAACCGGTGCCCCGACACGTTCATTACGTCATCGACGCGCCCCAGCAGCCAGATCGAACCGTCTGAGTCCTTCTTGGCCCCGTCGCCGGCGAAGTACATGCCCGGCCAGCGCGACCAGTAGGTGTCGATGTAGCGCTGCCGGTCGCCCCAGATCGTGCGCAGCATCGACGGCCACGGCTCGGTCACCACGAGGTAGCCGCCCGAGCCGTTCGGCACGGAGTGGCCCGCGTCGTCGACCACATCGACGCTGATCCCCGGGAACGGGGTCATTGCCGAGCCGGGCTTGGCTGCCGTGACGCCCGGCAGCGGCGTAATCATGTGCGCGCCGGTCTCGGTCTGCCACCAGGTGTCGACGATGGGTGCTCGGTTGCCGCCGATGTTCTCGCGGTACCAGACGTACGCCTCGGGGTTGATCGGCTCGCCGACCGAACCGAGCACCCGTAGGCTCGACAGGTCGTACTCGGCCGGGATCTGCCGGCCCCACTTCATGAACGTGCGCACGGCCGTCGGGGCGGTATGGAAGAGGGTCACGCCGTAGGTCTGCACGATCTCCCACCAGCGGCCCTTGTGCGGGGTGTCCGGAGTGCCCTCGTAGAGCACCTGCGTCGCTGCGTCGGCAGTCGGCCCGTAGACGATGTAGGAGTGCCCGGTGACCCAGCCGATGTCGGCGGTGCACCAGTAGACGTCGGTGTCGCGCTTGTGGTCGAACGTGCCGAAGAAGGTCGTCACCGCCTGGGTGAGGTAGCCGCCGGTCGTGTGCAGGATGCCCTTGGGCTTGCCGGTCGTGCCGGAGGTGTACATGACGTACAGCGGATGCTCGGCGTCGAAGGCCTCGGGCGTGTGGTCGGTCGAGGCCTCGTCGACCAGATCGTGCCACCAGAGGTCGAGATCGCCGTTCCAGGCGACCTCCTGCCCGGTCCGCCGGACGATGAGGACGTTCCCGACCGGGCTGGCCTCGCCGAGCTTGACCAGCGCCTCGTCGACGGCCGGCTTGAGCGCCGAGGGCGCGCCGCGCCGATAGCCGCCGTCGGCGGTGATGACGAGCTTCGCGCCGCAGTCGGCGATGCGGCTGGCCAGGGCGTCGGAGCTGAAGCCGCCGAAGACGACGGTGTGCGGGGCGCCCAGGCGGGCGCAGGCGAGCATGGCGATGACCGCCTCGGGGATCATCGGCAGGTAGATCGCGACCCGGTCGCCGGCCACGATGCCGAGTTCGGTGATCGCGTTGGCCGCGCGGCAGACCTCGTCTTTGAGGTCGGCGTAGGTGATCGTGCGGGTGTCGCCCGGCTCGCCGACGAAGTGGAAGGCCACCTTGTCGCCGAGGCCGTTCTCGACGTGCCGGTCGACGCAGTTGTAGGCGACGTTGAGCTTGCCGCCCACGAACCACTTCGCGAAGGGTGGATCGGACCAGTCCAGGACCTCGCCGAACGGGGTGTCCCAGGTCAGTCGGCCGGCCTGTTCGGCCCAGAAGGCCAGCCGGTCGGCGGAGGCCTGCTGATAGGTCTCGGCGGTGAAGTTGGCCTGCGCGGCCAGGTCGGCCGGAGGCTCGAAGATGCGGTCCTCGTGGGCCAGATTGCTGATGGTCTCGTCAGTCACGGGTTTCTCCTAGGGACCGTTTCCTGTCCCCGCTGGTGAGGCGGGAACGAGATGTATGCGTGTTCTACCTCACATTGTGACCTTCGTGGTTGGCCGAGACCGGTGGCCCCGGTGAACACGGGTTCCGGCGGGGAAGGCTGCGGGCATGACGAAGGGTCCTCGAAACTCAATCTGGAGAACCCGGTTGCTGCGAGAATGGAGGGTATGTCGCCTGTCTTTGGTTCTTTTCGTCGTTGCGCGCTGGGTCTGAGCGCCGTGCTGGCCGCTGGCACGATGGCGGTGTTGGGCACGGCGGCTCCCGCCACAGCGGCCGCCGATCCGGACCACGTCTGGTTGAGCCACGCGACGACGACCAATGCCACGACGGTGGTCCAGCTCATCTTCCCGACCGGCGTGACGGGCACGATGACCACGACGGCCGCGACCGGCTGGTGCTACAACGTGACGCAGAGCATCAATCTCTCCACCCAGACGAACGCGGCCGCCGCGTACACGCCGACTCCGCCGAATCAGTACGGCTACATCCCCCGCTTCGAGTGCAATGCGGCGGCTAGTCGCGTGCTCGACGTGGCGTTCAGTAAGCCGGTTCAGGGTCTGATCTTCCATGTGCTGAACCAGGACGAGTCGCAGTTCGTCTTCGGTGGCGGCGTCCAGATCACGAAGCTGAGCAGCAACTCCGCGATGACGTCGGACTCGACCACCACCAACCTCACCACCACGACGACCAGCAATAGCGGCTGCGCGTCGGATGCGGGCACCAACGGCAACGGCCGTTGTGGGTCGTTCCTGGTGAGTCCGACGGCCGCCGGCCAGACGAAGGTGCAGAACTTCACCCTGGAGGCGCACAACCTCACCACGTCCACCAGGGATTCCGTGTGGGCGACGTTTTCGTATCCGGGTGCGGATTTGACGAAGGTGTTCTCGTCGTCTCGGGTGATTCCGGGTCAGGCGGTGGATTTGACGTTCACGGTGGCTAATCCGTCGGGTTCGGGTCGTGTCGACCTGGTGGGGATGGATTTCACGGACGCGCTGCAGTCGGGTCTGGTGGCGGCGAGTGATGAGGTGACGTTCACGGATTGTGGTGAGAATGCGTCGAGCAATGTGACCGTGGGTGCGGGCACGTTGACGTTCGAGAATCTTGATGTGGATTTGGGTACGAGTTGTGTGGTGACGGTGTCGGTGGTGGCGCAGGCTGCGGGGACGTACGCGAACACGAATGACAATCTGTCGTCGACGGTGGCGAATATTGTGCCGAGTGTGCCGACGGGGACGCAGTTGAGTGTGGTTGATCCGGTGGCGGTGGTCGATGACTCGGCGACGTTGCAGCCGGGTGAGGCGAGTGTGACGGTGGATGTGCTGGCCAATGACGTCTCGGGGTTGCCGTCGGGTGTGACGTTGGATGCCACGTCGGTGAAGTTGGTGGATCCGGTCGACGGTCAGCCGAAGTCGTCGGTGACGACCGATGAGGGCACGTGGTCGGTGGATGCGACGACGGGTGAGGTGACGTTTACTCCGGTGGCGGGGTATGTGGGTGAGGTTCCGGCGATCTCGTATGTGGTTGATGGTGACGATGGTGTGACCTATACCGCTGAGGTGTCTGTTGAGGTGATCGGTGCGGTCACGGATGATGTTGTTTACACGGTGCCGGGTGGTTCGGCGGTGTTCGATCCGTTGGCGAATGATTCGGTTCCGGGTGAGTCGTTGGATCCGACGTCGGTGCGGTTGGTGGATCCGGTGACTGGTGGTGAGGTGACGACCTTGACCACGGATGAGGGCACGTGGAGTGTGAATCCGTTGACTGGTGAGGTGACGTTTACTCCGGTGGCGGGTTTCGTGGGTACGCCCGATCCGGTGACGTATCTGGTCGATGGTGGGGATGGTCGTACGTATGCGGCGACGATCACGGTCACGGCGGTCGGCGAGGCCGCCGGTGACGGGCCGGTGGTGATCGAGGCTGCTGCTGGAGATGTGACGACGGTGGCCGGGGTGTTGCCGGGTACGGGGTCGGGACTCTCGTGGATGGCGGTCGGGTTTGGGTTGCTCCTGGCCGTGGCGGGCGGACTCCTCATCCGCCGCCGCACCTGACAGGCGGGTCCCTGAGGTGCGAGGCCGTTCGCGGCCGAGCCTCGAAGGGACTCCCGCCAGGGAAAGGTCTCGACAACGGGGCCGCCGAGGTGACACCGTGGCGTGTCTCCTTCATGAGATATCTTGATATCAAACAATCTTGCGCGCGAAACGGAGTTACCGTGGCCGATCCGACGATCATCTACACCCACACCGACGAGGCCCCCGCACTGGCGACGCACTCGTTCCTGCCGATCATCCAGGCCTACGCGAAGACTGCGGGTGTCGAGGTCGAGACGCGCGACATCTCGCTCGCGGGCCGTATTCTCAGCCAGTTCCCCGAGTTCCTCACCGAGGGACAGCGGGTCGGTGACGCGCTCGCCGAACTCGGTGCGCTCGCGCTGCGCCCCGAGGCCAACATCATCAAGCTGCCGAACATCTCCGCGTCGGTGCCGCAGCTCAAGGCCGCCGTCGCCGAACTGCAGGCGCAGGGCTACGCGCTGCCGGACTACCCCGAGGACCCGCAGAGCGACACCGACCGCGACATCCGCGCCCGCTACGACAAGGTCAAGGGGTCGGCGGTCAACCCGGTGCTGCGCGAGGGCAACTCCGACCGCCGCGCGCCCGCCTCGGTCAAGAACTACGCCAAGGCTCACCCGCACCGCATGGGCGCCTGGACGGCCGACTCGAAGACCGCCGTGGCCACGATGGGCGTCAACGACTTCCGCGCCAACGAGAAGTCGGTGGTGATCGAGGCCGACGACACGCTGCGCATCGAACTGGCCGGCACTGACGGCACGACCACAGTGCTGCTGGAGTCGCTGCCGGTCATCGCCGGTGAGGTCATCGACGGCACCTTCCTCGACGTCGCCGCGCTGCGCGCCTTCCTCGCCGAGCAGATCGCCCGCGCCAAGGCCGAGGGCGTGCTGTTCAGCGTTCACCTCAAGGCCACGATGATGAAGGTCTCCGACCCGATCATCTTCGGCCACGTCGTGCGGGCCTTCTTCCCGAAGACCTTCGAGACCTTCGGAGCCGACCTCGACGCCGCCGGCCTCAGCCCCAACGACGGCCTCGGTGCGATCCTCGCGGGCCTGGCCGAGCTGCCGAACGGTGCGGAGATCAAGGCCTCCTTCGACGCCGAGCTGGCCGACGGCCCGGAGCTGGCGATGGTCAACTCCGACAAGGGCATCACCAACCTGCACGTGCCCAGCGATGTCATCGTCGATGCGTCGATGCCGGCGATGATCCGCACCTCGGGCCACATGTGGGGTCCGGACGGGCAGGAGGCCGACACGCTGGCGGTCATCCCCGACTCCTCCTACGCGGGTGTCTACCAGGTCGTCATCGACGACTGCAAGGCCCACGGCGCCTACGACCCGGCCACGATGGGCACCGTCCCCAACGTCGGCCTCATGGCCCAGAAGGCCGAGGAGTACGGCAGCCACGACAAGACCTTCGAGGTGCCGGCCGACGGCACGGTGCGCGTCGTCAACGCCGCCGGTGACGTGCTGATCGAGCACGCGGTCAAGGCCGGTGACATCTGGCGCGCCTGCCAGACCAAGGACGTGCCGATCCGCGACTGGGTCAAGTTGGCCGTCACGCGCGCCCGCGCCACCGGCGACCCGGCGGTGTTCTGGCTCGATCCGTCGCGCGCTCACGACCGCAACCTCATCGCCAAGGTCGAGGCCTACCTGCCCGACCCTGCTGTTGTGGGAGGGGACACCGACGGCCTCGACATCCGCATCCTCTCGCCGGAGGAGGCCACGAAGCTGTCGGTCGAGCGCATCCGCGAGGGCCTCAACACGATCAGCGTCACCGGCAACGTGCTGCGCGACTACAACACCGACCTGTTCCCGATCCTCGAGTTGGGCACGAGCGCCAAGATGCTCTCGGTCGTGCCGCTCATCAACGGCGGCGGCCTGTTCGAGACCGGCGCGGGCGGCTCGGCGCCCAAGCACGTGCAGCAGCTGGTCGAGGAGAACTACCTGCGCTGGGACTCCCTCGGCGAGTTCCTCGCGCTCGCGGTGAGCCTGGAGCACCTGGCCCAGACCACGCACAACCCCCGTGCGCAGGTGCTGGCCGACACGCTCGACCGGGCGACCGGTTCCTTCCTCGACCACGACCGTTCGCCGGGCCGCAAGCTCGGGACCATCGACAACCGGGGCAGTCACTTCTACCTCGCGCTGTACTGGGCACAGGAGCTGGCGGCGCAGTCCGAGGACGCCGAGCTGGCCGCGGCCTTCGGCCCGCTCGCCGAGGCGCTCGCGGCCAAGGAGGAGACCATCGTCGCCGAGTTGATCGCGGTGCAGGGGTCGCCGGCCGACATCGGCGGCTACTACCAGCCCGACGTCGCCAAGGCCTCGGCTGTCATGCGCCCGTCCGCCACGCTCAACGAGACCCTCGCCACCCTCGGCTGACGCTCCCCCCGAGGTGGGAGGAGCGAAGCTGGTCATTGAGGTACGAGCGAGGAACGAGCGAGCCTCGAAATGACCTACCACCGCAGGCTTCGAGGCTCGTCGCAAGCTCCTCGCACCTCAGCCGGCGGGACTAACCGCGCGTGTTGTCAGTCGTCGAGTCCGCGGGCGGCGAGGGCGTCGCCGGTGGCGTAGGCGTGGGCGACTACACGGATGGCGAAGGGTGTGAGCAGGGCACGGGGGTTGCGTTCCAGCCCCCGTGCCTTCGCCGCCGCGCGAGTCTCCTGGGCGACCTCCATGACCGCCGGGAGGGCGCGCAGCACGAGGGCGAAGGCCAAGGCGATCCGTTCCGGTCGTCCGCCGACGAACCGCAGCGGCGACGCGATGCGCTCGACCGTGCTGAGCAGGTCGTCGACGGCAGTGGTCGAGGTAAAGACCAGGCCGACGAGGAACAATGCGAGCAGGTTCGTCACGACCGCCACCGCGATGTCGGGGCCGCGCTGCCAGGTCTGGAAGGCCGCGACGAGGGCGAGCATGAGCAGGAAGCCGCGCATCGTCCGCAGAGTCCGGCGCAGCGGCAGCCCCGCCCACACGGCCAGGAGGAGCGCGATACCCGCGAAGATCGGCGAGTAGGCCGGCCCGCGCAGCGCCACCACCGCGATCGACCACAGCGCCACCGCGGCCAGTTTCTGCCCCGCCGGCCGTCGGTGCAGCCAGGTCGTGCCGGGGCGGTAGACGCCGAGCAGGTCGCTCACAGGGCCGAGTCCTCGACCAGCGCGACATAGTGGTCGACCGCCTCGGCGGCGGCCCCGTCGAAGACGACACGGGCCTGGTCGACCACCAGTACCCGGTCGCAGCGTCGGGCGAGGTCGAGGTCATGGGTCACCACGACGACTTGCTGACGCAGTCCGAACAGCCGCTCGGCGACGAGCCGGGCGTTGCGCAGGTCGAGCAGCGTGGTCGGCTCGTCGGCGACGACGACCTCCGGCTCGGTGGCGAGCACCCCGGCTAGCGCGAGCAGCTGCTTCTGCCCGCCCGACAGCGAGTGGACCGAGACGTCGGCGCGCTCACCGAGGCCGATCTCGTCCAACACCGCCCGTGCTCGCTCGCGCCGCTCCCGCTTGTCCGCGACGGTGCGCCGCAGCGACAGGGAAACGTCCTCCAACGGCGTGGACATCACCAGTTGCGCGTCCGGGTGGGTGAACACGAAACCGACCTTGCGGCGTACCTCGCGCCCCTGCTCGGCGACGTCGAGACCGTCGACCAGGACCTGGCCGGACGCCGGAAGACTCAGCCCGTTGAACAGGCGGACGAGGGTCGATTTGCCCGAGCCGTTCGCGCCGACGATTCCGACGCGGGACTCGTCGAGCCTCAGCGTGGTCGGTTCCAGCAGCGTGACGTGCCCCTGGGGGGAGTCGACGACGACACTCGCCTCGCGCAGTTCGATCACGGGCTCAGTCTGCCGGGTGTCAGTGGCGCAGCAGTTGCGGGAAGGCGCGGTGTACGGCGGCGGCGACGAGGGCGGCGATGACGCCCTTGGCGATGTCGGCCAGGAAGAAGGGGGTCGCATAGCCCCAGGCGACGCCGAGCGAGACGTCGAGGGCGCGGGCCATGCCGAGCGTGCCGAGTGTGCCGACGACGGCGACGGTCACGAGGGCGGCGGCCACCGAGACCACGCCGACGAACACCGCTTCGTTGCGGCGCGCGACCGCGCTGGCGACGAAGCCGACGAGTAGCGCGGCGAAGGGGAAGGCGAGCAGGTAGCCGCCAGTGGCACCGCCCCAGACGCCGGGGCCGGCCTGGCCCTGGGTAAAGATCGGCACGCCGGCGGTGGCGACGGCCAGGTAGAGGGCGACAGCGGCGAAGCCACGCGGTCCGCCGAGCACGGCTCCGGCGAGGAACACGCCAAACATTTGCAGCGTGAACGGGACGTTGGCGACGCCGTTGACGGCCGGCAGCACGGCACAGACACCGATGACGGCGGCGAAGGTCGTGACGAGGGCGAGGTCGGTCGCCGAGGAGCGGCGGCGCGTGGGGGAGGTGGCGGTCATGGGAATCCTTGAGTGAACGGTGTTCAGGTGAACAGTGTTCAGGCTACTGGATAGGCTGAGCGCATGGCCAACAGCCTCGATGACGTCGTCACCGCGGCGCTGGGCGTGCTCGACGAGTACGGCCTGGAGTTCTGCTCCATGCGGCGCGTCGCCGGTGCGCTGGGCGTGCAGCCGAGCGCGCTGTACCACCACGTCGAGAACAAGCAGACGCTGTTGTCGCTCATGGCCGCGCGGCTCGTGGACGGGGTGGAGATCGACGCCGACGTCGCCGCCTCGATGGGCAGGTTCCGCGCGGCCATGCTCGCCGTCCGCGACGGTGCCGAGGTCGTCGCCACGGCCGCCGCCTTCGGGCTGACCGACTCGCCCATCGAGGCCGCGCTGGCCGAGCGCGTGGGCCGCGACGTGGCCCGCACGCTGATGATCTACGTCGTCGGGCACACCCAGGCGACCCAGCTGCATCGCCAGGCCGCAGCGGTCGGCGCCATCGCCCTCGACCCGGACCTCGACGCCTCCTTCGCCCGCGGCCTGGCCATCATCTGTCGTGCGTGAGGGTCGCGCGATTACCAGGAGGCGTGCAGGGGGCGGCCTTCGTCGTAGCCGGCCGAACTCTGCAGGCCGACCACGGCCCGGTCGGCGAACTCGGCGAGCGTGCGAGCGCCCGCGTAGGTGAATGATGAACGCACGCCCGCAGTGATCGCGTCGACGAGATCCTCGACGCCCGGCCGGTCCGGGTCGAGGAACATGCGCGAGGTCGAGATGCCCTCCTCGAACAGCGCCATGCGGGCCTTCTCGAAGCCGGCGGCGTCGCGGGTGCGGTTGGCGACCGCGCGGGAGGAGGCCATGCCGAAGGACTCCTTGTACGGGCGTCCGTCGGGACCGAACCGCAGGTCGCCCGGACTCTCGTGGGTGCCGGCGAACCAGGAGCCGATCATCACGCTCGCAGCCCCTGCGGCCAGCGCGAGCGCGACGTCGCGGGGATAGCGTACGCCGCCGTCGGCCCACACGTGGGCACCTGCGTCACGGGCCGCCGCAGCGCATTCCAGCACCGCGGAGAACTGGGGGCGGCCGACGCCGGTCATCATGCGGGTCGTGCACATGGCACCCGGACCCACGCCGACCTTGACGATGTCGGCTCCGGCCTCGACCAGCTCGCCGGTGCCGTCGGCCGAGACGATGTTGCCCGCAGCGATAGGGATACGCCGGCCGGTGCGCTCGGCGAAGGCGTCGCGCGCCTCCCTGACCAGGGGGAGGGCGCTGAGCATCTTGATCTGGTGGCCGTGGGCGGTGTCGACCACGAGCACGTCGATGCCCGCATCCAGCAGCGCCCCGGCCTTCGCGCGCACGTCGCCGTTGATGCCGACGGCCGCGCCGATCACCAGCCGTCCACCGGGATCGACAGCGGGGGTGTAGATCGTCGAGCGCAGGGCACCCTTACGGGTGATGACGCCGGCGAGGGTGCCGCCGTCCAGCACCGGTGCCAGCGGCACGTGGGACGTGGCGAGCGCGTCGAAATAGTCGCGCGGCGACAAGCCGGCCTCGACGGTGAACAGGTCGGCGTTCATCACCTCGTGGACCTGGGCGAAGCGGTCGACCTCGGCACCGTCGCGCTCGGTGACGATGCCGAGCGGCGCGCCGTCGTCGACCACGACCGCCGCGCCGTGCGCCCGCTTGGGGATCAGGCTCAGCGCCTCGCCGACGGTCATCGACGGCGGCACGGTGACCGGGGTGTCGTAGATCGTGTGGGCGGCCTTGACACGGGTGACGGTCCGCGCGACGACATCGAGCGGGATGTCCTGCGGAACGATCGCGATGCCGCCGCGGCGGGCGATCGTCTCGGCCATGCGGCGGCCCGAGATGGCCGTCATGTTCGCGACGACGAGCGGCAAGGTGGTTCCCGTGCCGTCGGCCGTCGACAGGTCCACGTCGAAACGGCTGGTGACCTCCGAGCGTCGCGGCACCATGAAGACGTCGTTGTAGGTCAGGTCGTGCGACGGCTGCAGTCCGTTGAGAAATTCCACGCGCCGAGTCTAGGCCGGATTCAGTCACGTCGGCTCCCCGCGAGCCGGGCGGCGACCGGTGCCTGTGGTGCCCGGTCAGGACAGGTCGATGAGCAGGGTGTCCGGGGGAGCGGGGTCCTCGGTGAGGGCGGACTTGTCGACCCGCGCCCGCACGCACAGGGTCTCGTGGCGCAGCCGGAGGAAGCCGGCGCCCGAGGCCGAGTCGAGGAACAGTTGATGCACTCGCGCCAGCGTGGCGTCGTCGGTGTACCGGCCGGTGTCGCGGGCGAACTGCACGAAACCCCCGCTGTCCAGCTCCTCCCACACGGCGAACTCGTGCGTCTCCGGGGCGGCGAACAGGCCCGACGCGCCGAAGGTGTCCGTCGCCGCGGCCGGGGAGGTCCCCCCGCGCACGCCGACGATCTGGCGCAGCTTGCGCACCCAGGGGACCGACTCGTCATGGCGGCGGGTCATCGTGGAGACCAGTCCGCCCGGCCGCAGCACCCGCGCGTATTCGGCCAGCGCGGAGGGTGACTCGCGCAACTCGGGCACCACGACCGCGTCGAAGGCCCGCGCGGCGAACGGCAGCCGTTCACCGCCGGTGCGCACATAGGCGATCTCCGGATGGCGGCGGCGCACCACATCGGTCCCGGCCACGATGACCTCGTGGCCCTGCTCGACGAGTCGGTAGGCCAGCGCCCCGTCGCCGACGTGGAGCACGCAGGCGAGCCGGTCGCCGACCAGCCATTTCGCCGAGCGTTCCACCGCGTCGTTCACTCTTCGGAGGGTACCGGCTGGCACGCCGGGGGTCGGTACGCTGTGGCGCGTGTCCGCCCCTGCCGATCCCTTCATCGCCGCCGCCTCGATGGAGGGGGTGCCGTCGGCCTTTGCCGGAACCCGCGACGGCATCGACGCTCTGCTGCGCGACCGCGGCCTGCGCAAGACCACGCCGGAGGACACCGCCCGCGCCTTACTCCTCGGCGCTGCGGCGAGCGCTGCCCTCGACGGTGACGAGATCGACCCCGACGACCTCGCCGCCGGCGGGGGAGGATCCACCGCGCGCGGCGCTCTGCGGCTGTCCGGTGAGGTATTGGGGTTGCTACCGGAGTGGAAACGGACCCCTGTCCAGGTCCTCGCCCGGCTACACGCGCTCGCTGCTGCGGGGTCGGTGCCCGATGACGATCTCGGCCGACCCGCGCATCCCGCAGGTGTCGCCCGGCTGCGTGAGTTGGCGCGGCTGCTGGCCCTGCCGACCGAGGCACCCGGTCTGGTCGTGGCCGCCCTCGTCCATGCCGAGATCGTCGCTGCGGGTGCCTTCGCCTCCCACAACGGTATCGTGGCGCGGGCTGCCGAACGGCTCGTGCTCGTTGCCACCGGCGTCGATCCGGCCTCCGTGACGGTGCCGGAGGCCGGCCACGCCGCAGCCCCGCGCGCCTATCGCCAGGCGCTCGACGGTTATGCGCGCGGCGATGCGGCCGGAGTCCACCAGTGGCTGTTGTACGCGGCCGAGTCCTTCGCTCGTGGTGCCGAAGCCTCCCCGATCACCCGGAGATGACGAATTCACAGGTGGTGTGCGGTCCCGAACGAAGGGACGGCACCACCGCCGGAGCGGTGGTGCCGTCGGGGTCCAGCGTGTCTGGCTACCAAGCGTGCACTTCGTCGTCGTTGTCGTCTCGGTCCGCGAGTCATAGGATCTCGCAGATCATCCGAGAGCAACTGCCCTGTGGGACGGGTGATCGCCGCGTGGGTACCGGATGCTGGGCCGTCTGTGAAGTTGTTGCTCTCACCATGCACCCGGTGACCTGCCTCACACAAGGGGTTGGGAGAAGAAAGTTCACCGGTTTTCAGAGCGAGGCAGAACGGACCCGGCGGCCGGTGACGTACAGCGCCGCAGCGGCGGCTCCAGCGACGGCACCCGCCACCGCAGCCGCGAGCACTACCTTGCCCACCGGGGTATCGAGCCGCAGCGGTGAGGCCAGCGCGACGGGGCGGTGGAAGTTCAGCACCGGCCAGTCCTTCTCCTCGGCCGCCTTGCGCAGGGCCTTGTCGGGGTTGACGCAGAAGGGATGCCCGACGACCTCCAGCATCGGCAGGTCCGTGGCCGAGTCGGAGTAGGCGTAACTCGCGGCCAGGTCGTAGCCGCGCTCGGCGGCCAGCTCGGACATGGCCTCGGCCTTGTGCGGGCCGTAGGCGTACCGCTCGATCTCGCCGGTGTAGCGGCCGTCTTCGATGGCGAGGGTCGTGGCGATGACGACGTCCGCGCCGAGGAGTGCTCCGATGGGTTCGACCACCTCCGACCCCGAGGCCGACACGATGACGATGTCGCGCCCGGCTGCCCGGTGCTCGGCGATGAGCTCGACCGCCTCGTCGTACACGAGCGGGTCGATGATCGCGTGCAGCGTCTCGGCGACCGCCTGGCGCACCGTGGCGACGTCCCAGCCGGTGACCATGCGAGTCAGGTAGGCGCGCATCTTCTCGAGCTGGTCGTGATCGGCACCGCTGACGGCGAACATGAACTGCGCGTACGCGCTGCGCAGCACGGCGCGGCGGCTCAGTAGGCCCTCGGCGAAGAACGGGCGGCTGAAGGCCAGCGTGCTCGACTTGGCGATGATCGTCTTGTCGAGGTCGAAGAATGCCGCCTCGCGGCAACCGGCCGTCCGGTCCATGCCGTCCAGCATAGGGTTCGCGAACCTCGCCGCACCGCAGGGACCGGATCGGGTTGTCCACAGATTCGCGCGGATGCCGCCGGTCGTTGTCCACAGGCTGCGGAACTGCCCTGGCGCGGACCGGTGCCTCTGCGGTCGGCTGGGGGGTATGCATACCGCAGTGGTCGTGGCGGCCTCGGCCGCCGAGACGAGAGAATCAGTGACCCGATGGGCGGCGGCGCTGGGCGCGGCCGCCGAGCCGGCCGATTCGCTGGCCGAGGTCCGGCGCCGGTGGCCCGACGCTCCGGTCGTGGTGGTCGACACCGCGATGGCACGGCTCCTGGTCGACGTCGGGGTGCCGCGTCGGCCCCATGTGCTGCTCCTCGACCCCGGCCTGGGACTGGGCGAGGCCGCCGACGACGCCTGGCGGGTGGCCGTGGCGCTGGGGGCCGAGCTGGTGTGCCGACCGCATGACGAGCAGGCGCAACGCGAGGTCATGGAGGTGCTGGCCCGGGCGCAGGACGGCCGTGACGAAGCGTGTGTCGTGGCCGTCGTGGGTGCGGTCGGCGGCGTCGGTGCCACGACCCTGGCGACCGGCATCGCCCGCGCGGCGGCGCATCGCCGATGGCGGACGGTCGTCTGCGACCTCGATCCGATCGGCGGCCTCGATCTGGTGCTGGGTGCCGAGCAGGCCGAAGGGGCGCGCTGGGACACCCTCGACCTCGGCGGCGGCCGGTTGCCTGCGGGCGCGCTGGCCGAGGTGCTGCCGAGCCATGACGGCGTGCGCTTCCTGACTGGAGAGAGGTCCGCGCCGATGAGTTGCCGTGACGCCGATGCGGTCGTACCGGTCATGCGCCGGGCGAGCGACCTGGTGGTCCTCGACGTGCCCCGCGATCCGGTGGCGCTGGCTGCTGCGGCGCGTGCGGAGGTCACGGTGGTCGTCGTGCCCGAGGATGTCCGAGGGATTGCCGCGGGGCAGCAGATGGTGGCGCACCTGCGCGGGGTCACCGGCACGGTCGTCGCCTTGGCGCGCGGCGTGCCGGGCGGCCTGGGACGGACGTCGATCGCCACGCATCTGCCGGTTCCGGTCGTCGGGCGGCTGCGGCACCGGCCCGGCCTGCGGCGTGACCTGGGGCTGGGACGCGGTATGGGCAGCTTGCGCGAGGTACGCCGGGCCGCGACGCCGGTGTTGCGGCTGCTCGGCCTGGACGGTGCCCGGTGATTCCGGCACAGGCCGTCGCCTCCGACCTCGTGGACCGGGTGCGCCGCCGGCTCGCTGCGGAGGCCGCCGCGCCCACGGCCGACAACGTGGCACGGGTGATGCGTGCCGAACCGGGGGTCTTCGGGCCGGAGACCGTGCTCGCCGTGGTCGATCAGGTGCGCCGGGACACTGCCGGTGCCGGTCCGTTGGAGCCGCTGCTGGTCGAACCGGGTGTGACCGATGTCCTCGTCAACGGCACGCGAGGCGTCTATGTCGACCGAGGGCAGGGCCTGGAGCCGGTGCCGGTGGGCTTCGGCGGCGATGACGAGGTGCGGCGGCTCGCGCAGCGGCTGGCTTCGCTGGCCGGTCGGCGCCTGGACGACGCGAGTCCGTGGGTCGACGCGCGGCTGCCCGACGGCACCCGGCTGCACGCCGTACTGGCACCCATCGCGCATCCCGGTACGGTCATCAGCCTGCGAGTGCCGTCGCGGCGCTCCTTCAGCCTGGACGACCTGATCGCGGCCGGGGCGCTCGGGCCGGACGGGGCCGAGGTGCTGCGCGGCCTGCTCGCCTCGCGCGCCGCGTTCGTCATCTCCGGCGGCACCGGGACGGGCAAGACCACGCTGCTGTCGGCGCTGCTGGCCGAGGTGCCCGTCGACGAGCGGCTGGTCGTGGTCGAGGACGCCGCCGAGTTGCGGCCCGATCATGCGCACGTCGTCGCGCTGGAGTCGCGGCCGGCCAATGTCGAGGGACGCGGCGAGGTGACACTGCGCGACCTGGTCCGCCAGGCGTTGCGCATGCGTCCGGACCGGCTGGTGGTCGGGGAGGTGCGCGGTGCGGAGGTGGTCGACCTGCTGGCGGCGCTCAACACCGGTCACGAGGGCGGCTGCGGCACGATTCACGCGAACTCCGCCGCCGACGTGCCCGCGCGTTTCGAGGCCCTGGCGCTGTCGGCGGGGCTGCCGCGCGAGGCCGTCCACGCCCAGCTCGCCGCCGGCCTCGACGCAGTGATCCACCTCGGTCGTGGCCCGGATGGTCGCCGGGCGGTCGATCACCTGGGTGTGCTGCGGGTGGGGCCGTCGGGGGTGGTCGAGTGCGTCCCGGCGGTGACCTTCGATGGCCTGCGGGGTGTTCGCTCTGGTCCGGGACACGAGGTCCTGCGGGCGGTGCTCGGCCGTAGAAGGGCCGTCTGATGCTCGCGGCGGTGCCGTGGGCGGCGTGGGCGTCGCTCGCCGCAGGATGCTGGGTGACGCTGCTCCGCCCGGAGCCGGCCTGGCTCGTGAGGCACCGGCTCGGCGGCCCCTGCGGCACGATCCGCTGGCCCCTGCTGGTCGTCGCGCTGGCCGTTGCTCCGGTGCTGCCGGTGGCCTTGCGCCTGGTCGAGGGCGTCGCCGCGTTGATCGTGGTGGCCACGGGAGCGGCCGTGGCGGCCTTCTCCGTCAGCCAGGTGCGCCGGTCGCACCGCCGGACCCAGGCGCGGCGCTGTCACCGCGAGGTGGCCGAGATTGTCGACGTGCTGGCGGCCGAGTTGCGCGCGGGGGTGCTGCCCCATCAGGGCCTGGCCACCGTCGCGGCCGACCTCGACCTGGTGGTTCCGGCGGCCCGCGCGGCGGCGGCCGGAGGCGACGTGCCCGAGGTGCTGAGGTCGGTCGCACGGGCACCCGGTTGTGCGGGACTGGCTGCGGTGGCCGCCGCCTGGCAGGTGAGCGAGGAGTGCGGTGCTCCGCTATCAGCGGTGCTCGACCGGGTGGCGCGCGCCCAGCGATTCGAGACCGAGCTGTCCGACGAGGTCAGCGCCTCGCTCGAACCGGCTCGCGCCACGGGCAGGCTGCTGGCGGTTCTCCCGGTGTTCGGGCTGCTGCTCGGTGCCGGCCTGGGATCCGATCCGGTGCGGGTCGTGACGACGACGCTGCCGGGGGCACTATGCCTCGCCGCCGGGGCGCTCCTGGCCTGCCTCGGAGTGCGGTGGATCGATGCGACCGCCGACCGGGCGGAGGCGTCGTGAGTGCCACGTTCGCGGCCCTGTTCGCCGGGCTGGCCGTGGCGATCTGGCTGCGGCCCTCCCCGGCGCGGCGGGCGCGCCGGCTGTTCGGTCCAGCGCGCGCGGAGCGTTCCGAGGCGGACTGCGGCTTGTTGGTGGCCGGCGGACTGGTCCTGGCGGGCACCCTCGTCATCGGCTGGCCGTGGGGGACGGTGGCGGCGGGGGTGGCGGCACCGTTCGTCCGCGAGCGGGTCAATGCCGGTGGCGGCCGCCGCGCGGGCGAGATCGGACCCCAGGTGCCGCTGGCGCTCGACCTGGTGGCCGCAGCGCTGGAAGCGGGCAGGCCGCCTGGACTGGCGGTGGCGGCCGCCGGGCGTGCGGTCTCCGGTTCGGTGGGCGAGGCGCTGCAGGCGATGGCGGCCCGGTTGGCGACGGCTGCCGATCCCGCGCAGGTGTGGCGTGAGGCGTCGAGTCACCCGGAACTGGCACCGCTCGGCCGCGCGGTCGTGCGTGCGGGCAGATCGGGGGCCGCTCCGGCGGCCGTGGTCGCCCAGGTGGCCGATGACCTGCGGCAGCGCCGACAGGCCGTGCTGACCCGCCGGGGGCGCTCCGGCGGGGTGGCCACTGCCGCGCCACTCGGCCTGTGCTTCCTGCCCGCCTTTTTCCTCATCGGCATCGTGCCGACCCTGCTGGGCCTGGTCCGCGAGGTCTTCTTCGGCTGAGCGCCGCACCGGCAGATACGTGCCTCCGGTCATTGAGGTGCGAGCTTGCGAGCCTCGAAATGGCCCCACCGTAGGCTTCGCGGCTCCGGTTGCAAGCGGCCTATGCGCCTCACCCTGCGGACCTTCCGCGCAATCTTCGAGTGCCCCTGTCGAGGCACCCCTGGCGTTGTCCACAAGGCGCGGACCGGGCTTTCCACAGGCCCGCAGATCGAGAGCAAATCGGCCGCAGAAAATCACATCTTCTCGGTGTTACATCCCCTCTCCGAAAGGACAACGATGATGATGCATCTCCCCTCCCGCAGCCGCCGCTCCCGTGACGAGCGCGGTATGAGCACCTCCGAGTACGCCGTCGGCACCGTCGGTGCGTGCGGCATCGGCGGCCTGCTCGTGCAGATCGCCCAGAGCGAGTGGTTCGGCAACCTCCTCCGCGACATCTTCGAGAAGATCCCGTCGCTCAACCTGTTCTGAGCGTGGCGCGAACGGTCATCCCTTCGGGGCCGGGGCGCCTCGCGCGTCCCGGCCCCACCCATTCCTGCAAGGCAAAGGAGCCTTTCTATGAACATGCACGAACAAGATGTCCCCGAGACGGCCCGCAGTGAGCGCGGTATGGCAACCACCGAGTTCGCCGTCGGCACCGTGGGTGTCATCGGCATCGGCGGTCTGCTGACCTGGCTGACCGATCTCGGGGTCTTCGACGAGTTGCTGCGAACCTTTTTCAGGATCGGCCTCGGCTTCGGGATCGACCCGGCCACGTGGACCGATCGGTGGCCTCTGTGATGGCCTCGCGTCGCCGCCGCGAGTGCGGCATGGCCACGGCGGAACTGGCGACCATCGCCCCGGTGGGTGTCGCGCTGGCGGTGCTCCTGCTGTGGGCGGTCTCGCTCGGCTACACGCAGATCCGGCTAACCGACGCGGCCCGAGAGGCGGCGCGCATGGTGGCGCGTGGTGACTCGGTAGCCGCCGCCGAGCGGGTCGCCCGTGAGCAGGCACCGGCCGATGCGGTCGTCGAGATCGACTCCGACGACGGCCTGGTCGAGGTGACGATCTCGGTGACCTCATCGCTGCCGGGAGACTGGTTCGACGGACCGCTCGACCGCGAGCTGACCGCTTCGGCGGTGGCGGCTGCGGAGGCACCGTGACCAGCCGGCGTCGCCCCAGCGACGGTGCGGTCTCGGTGCTGGCCGTTGCGGTGGCCCTGGTGCTGGTCATGGCGACGGTCGCGCTCATCGAGGTCGGTGCCGCGGTTCGGGGCAAGCACGCTGCGGCGGCGGCCGCCGATCTCGCGGCACTGGCCGCGTCGCGGGCGGTCGAGGCCGGCGAGGACGGCTGCGCAGCGGCCCGCGAGGTCGCCCGTCGCAATGGTGCCGAGGTCGTCACGTGTCGCCTCGACGCCGCAGTGGCGACGGTCACGGCCGAGGTGCGCGCGCCCCGGTGGTGGTCGTGGGGGTGGCGTTCGCGGCAGAGCGCGCGAGCCGCCCCGTCGAGTTACGTGGACCCCGGATCGTGAGCCTCGCGCAGCACCAGGTCGAGCAGGCCGACCGCGCCGGCCTTGTCGAGGGGTTCGTTGCCGTTGCCGCACTTCGGCGACTGCACGCAGGCCGGGCAGCCGCCCGTGCAGGGGCAGGCGGCGATGGTGTCGCGGGTGAAACGCAGCCAGGTCGCCGCCACCGTGTACCCGTGCTCGGCGAATCCCGCCCCGCCGGGATGAGCATCGTGGACGAAGACGGTCAGGTGCCCGGTGTCGGCGTGCAGGGAGGTCGACAGGCCCCCGAGGTCCCATCGGTCGCAGGTCGCCAACAGCGGCAGCAGTCCGATGGAGGCGTGCTCGGCCGCATGGGCGGCACCGGGCACGTCGACCCCCTCGGCGAGGTGTTCGCGGACCTGCTCCGGCGGCAGCGTCCACCAGACGGCGCTGGTGCGCAGGCTCCGTTCGGGCAGGTCCAGCGGCTCCTCGCCGAGGGTTCCGCCGCCGTGATTGTCGCGGCGCAGGTAGGAGGTCACCTGGGTCGTCACGTCGACGATGCCGGTCGAGACGGCGGCCTCGCCCCAGTCGCTGCTGCGGGCGACGTCGACGATGTCGACCCGCGTCGAGGAACGGGCCTGGGTGCTCCATCCCGGATCGTCGCGCCGTACGAGGGCGATGGCCTCGTCGGGCCGGTACTCCTCGACGACGTAGGCGTTGCCCTGGTGGACGTATACGGCGTCTTCGTGAACGGTGGCGTCGGCCGATCCGGCGTCGGCGGTGCCGACGAGCCGTCCCGTCGTGCTGTCGACGATCTGCACCTGCCGTCCGCTTCCGCCGCGCAGGTCGGCGAGGTCGGCCGCCTGCTCGCGGCGTGTCCAGAACCAGCCCGCGGGCCGCCGCCGCAGCCAGCCGGCTTCGGTCAGGGCCTCGACGCCGCTGCGGGCGCGCGGTCCGAAGCGGGGTTCTAGTTCGGCCTCGGTCAGCGGTAACTCCTGCGCGGCAGCAGCCAGATGGGGTCCGAGCACGTAGGGGTTGTCGGTCGTGAAGACGCTCGTCTCGACGGGGGCGTCGAAGACGGCTTCCGGATGGTGGACGAGATAGGTGTCGATCGGATCGGGCCGGGCGATGAGGACGCCGAGCGCCGTCGACTCGCGGCCGCGCCCGGCACGTCCCCACTGCTGGACGAGCGAGGCCCGTGTGCCGGGAAAGCCCACGGTGACGACGGCGTCCAGGCCGGAGACGTCGATGCCGAGTTCGAGCGCCGAGGTCGAGGTCAGCGCGAGCAGGTCTCGGGAGCGCAGCCGGACCTCCAGCGCCCGGCGCTCCTCGGGCAGGTAGCCACCACGGTAGGTGGCGACGCGGCCCGACAACTCCGGGTCGATTTCGTGCAGGCGACACTGGGCGCGCTCGGTCACGTGCTCGGCACCGCGCCGGGAGCGCACGAAGCAGACGCTCTGCACGCCGGCCACGGCGAGATCGGCGATCAGGTCGGCGGCCTCGTGCGAGGCCGAGCGGCGGGCACCCGAGGCGGCCGGCTGGTCGGAGGTCAGAGGCGGCGGCTCCCACAGGGCGACGGTGCGCTCCCCGCAGGGCGAGGCGTCTTCGGTGACGGCGATCGCGTCCAGGCCGGTGAGCCGCCGGGCGAACGCCTCCGGGTCGGCCACGGTCGCCGAGGAACAGATCACCACCGGGTCGGCCCCGACGTGTTCGCACAGGCGCAGCAACCGGCGCAGGATGAGCGCGACGTGGGCACCGAAGACGCCGCGATAGTGGTGACACTCGTCGATGACGATCAGGTTCAGCCCGCGCAGCAGTCGTGACCAGCGCTGATGTCCCGGCAGGATCGCGTGGTGGAGGGTGTCGGGGTTGGTGAGGACCCAGGAGGCGTGCTCGCGCGCCCACTGGCGCTCCTCGCGGCTGTTGTCGCCGTCGACGGTGGCTGCGCGGACGCCGGGATCGAGTTCGCGGACCCGGCGCAGCTGGTCGGCGGCGAGTGCCTTGGTCGGCGCGAGGTAGAGCACCGACGGCATCCGGCCGCCCTGCAGCGCCGCTCCGCCGCGACCGGCGTCGAGTGCGGTGAGTGCCGGCACCTGGAACGCCAGCGACTTGCCCGAGGCGGTCCCGGTCGTGACGATGACGTTCCGGCGGGCGTGGACGTGATCGAGTGCCTCGCGCTGATGCGCCCACAGGTGGGTGGCCCCCTGCCCCGCGAAGGCGGCCCGCACGCCGGGCGGAACCCAGTCGGGCCACGGCTCGACGACCGCCTCGCGGGCCGGCTGGCGCTCGAGGTGCGTGAGCCGTTCGCCGTAGCGCGCCAGGAGGTCGTCGGGGTGCACGGAGGGATTTTCCCAGACTGTGGGACCTGTTCGTCTTCCCCAGTGGGGCGGACCGAAGCGTGCCAGAATGGCGCGAACAGGAGGGGAATAAATGGAACTCACGGTCGAGACCCGGTCGCTGCCGCCGTTCGAGGTGGTGCAGGTCGAGGGCGAGGTCGACGTCTACACCGCGCCGCGTCTGCGCGAGGCCATCGTGACCGCCATCGACGCGGGCAAGTTGCGCCTGATCGTCGATATCGAGCGGGTGGAGTTCCTCGACTCGACCGGTCTGGGCGTGCTGGTCGGGGCGCTCAAGCGGGTCCGGGCCGATCACGGGACCTTCGACATCGTGTGCACCAACGAGCGGCTGCTCAAGATCTTCCAGATCACCGGCCTGGACAAGGTGTTCGGCCTACACGACAGCGTTGACGGCGCGGTTGCCGCGCACACGTGAGCGCGCTGACAACAGACGCCGCGACGGTCCGACGCCTCGCCGCAGCTCTGCGGTCGGCCGACTTCACCGCTGGTGCGGTCTACGCGCTGCTGGGTGCCGAAGCGCACGCCGCCCTCGGCCGCAACGAGACCACGCCTGCAGACCGCGTGACCCGTGAGGCGGATTCACCCCTGGCGGTGCTGATCCGGTTGTTCACGCTGCAGCGCCCGGTTCCGCGTGCCGCCGTCGACTCCGCGCTGCCCGGCTTGGTCGAACCGCTCACGTGCGCCGGCCTGCTGGCCGCCGACGGCGGGGAGGTCCGGGCGCTCGTGGACCTGCGTCCCTACGGCGATGAGGAGCACGACTGGTGGGTCGTGTGCGATCTGACCCCGGGCCTGGACGCCGGACCGGTCGAGGTGGGGCCGGAGCACGTGCTCGGCATCAGCGAGGCGTCGTCCTCCCTGGCGCGGCTGGTGGTGCGCCGCCCGGCGGGCCGCACGCTCGACCTGGGTACCGGCTGCGGGGTGCAGGCGCTGCACCTGGCACAGCACAGCGGGGCCGTCGTCGCTACCGACGTCAACGCGCGCGCCCTGGACATGGCGCGGCTGACGGCGGCCCTCAACGGTGTCGCCGTCGACGTGCGCGAGGGGAGCCTGTACGAGCCGGTGGCAGGTGAGCGGTTCGACCTGATCGCGTCCAATCCGCCCTTCGTCGTGTCGCCGCCCGAGGGGGAGCGGCTGGTGTACCGCGAGACCGGATTCGCCGGGGACGACGTGGTGCGGCGGCTGGTGGAGGGCGCGTCCGGCCAGCTGACCGAGGGCGGCTTGTGTCAGCTGCTCGCGGCGTGGATTCATCCGGCCGACGGTTCGTGGCGGGAGCGGCTGGCCGCGTGGATCGAGCCGACCGGTCTGGATGCATGGGTCGTCGAGCGCGAGGAGGTCGACCTCGCGGCCTATACCGAGATGTGGCTGGCCGACTCCGGGCATCGCGGCGGGCCGGGCTATGCCGAGGCGTACGACCGCTGGCTGGGCTGGTTCGCCGCGCAGGGCATCGGCTCGATGGGCTTCGGCTGGATCAATCTGTGCCGGGCGGAGCGGGTGACTCCCTCGGTGCGGATCGAGGAGTACGGCGGCCCGGTGGCCGGTCCGGTCGGTGCTGACGTGCAGGCGTGGGCCGAGGGTGTCGATGCCCTGTCCGCCGGCGATCCGTTGGACCGGGCCTGGCGCACCCGGCCCGATGCGGTGCAGATTGAGGCCGGCCCGGTGGGGGCGGAGGACCCGGCCACGATCAGCGTGCGCCTGACTCAGGGCCTGCGGCGCGAGCGCACCGTCGACACAGTAGAGGCGGGCCTGCTCTCGGCCAGCGACGGGGATCTGACCGCCGGGCAGATCCTCGATGCCTTGGCCCACCTGCTCGACCTCGATGCCGCCGCCGTCCGCGCGCAGTACGCCCCCGCCGTCACCGACCTCGCCGCCGACGGCTTCCTGCTTCCTTGACCTCTTGACTGATGGTGTGGGCACCGTGATTTGGGGCACGCCGGGCGACCGGAAGTTGCCCGGTGGTTGACGAGACGCGCTACGGTGTGCCCGCCGGGTTGCGTTCAGTCCGGCGTCTAGGGAGGAATCAACCGTGACCAGCCTCGTGATCGTCGAGTCGCCGAACAAGGTCCGCAGCATTGCGGGCTATCTCGGAGACGGCTACGTCGTGGACTCCTCCGTCGGCCACATCCGCGACCTCCCGCAGGGTGCCGACCAGGTTCCGGCCAAATACAAGGGCCAGCCGTGGGCGCGCCTGGGCGTCGACATCGAGAACGGCTTCGAGCCGGTCTACGTCGTCGCCCCGGATAAGAAGTCGCAGATCGCCAAGCTCAAGAAGCTCCTCAAGGACGCCGACGAACTCGTCCTCGCGACCGATGAGGACCGCGAGGGCGAGGCGATTGCGTGGCACCTGCTCGACGAGCTGAAGCCGAACGTCCCGGTCAAGCGCATCGTCTTCAACGAGATCACCAAAGAGGCGATCCAGCGCGCGATCGCCAACCCGCGCGACGTCGACATGGACCTCGTCGACGCCCAGGAGACCCGCCGCATCCTCGACCGCCTCTACGGCTACGAGGTCAGCCCGGTCCTGTGGAAGAAGGTGATGAGCGGCCTGTCCGCGGGGCGCGTGCAGTCGGTCGCGACCCGCCTGGTGGTCGAGCGCGAGCGTGAGCGCATGGCCTTCCGCTCGGCCTCCTACTGGGATCTCGACGCGACCTTCGACGCCACCGCGAAGTACGATCCGCAGTTCTTCCCCGCTCGTCTGGTGACCGTCGACGGCCGCAAGATCGCGACCGGTGCGGCCTTCGGTCCCGACGGTCAGCTCAAGAACGCCGAGGTCGTCGCTCTCGATGAGGTTGCGGTGACCGCGCTCGCCGAGGGCCTGCGCGGGCGGAGCCTGACGGTCGGCTCGGTGGAGGCCAAGCCGTACACCCGCAAGCCGTACGCGCCGTTCCGCACCACGACGATGCAGCAGGAGGCGTCCCGCAAGTTCGGCTGGGGCGCGGCCCGCACGATGCAGGTCGCCCAGCGGCTCTACGAGGGCGGCTTCATCACCTATATGCGTACCGACTCGGTCACGCTGAGCCAGACGGCGATCACCGCCGCCCGCGCCCAGGTCGCCGAGCTGTACGGCGCGGCCTTCCTGCCCGACAAGCCGCGCGTGTACACCGGCAAGGTCAAGAACGCCCAGGAGGCGCACGAGGCGATCCGTCCGGCGGGCGAGCAGTTCCGCACCCCGGCCGCTGCGGGCCTGTCCGGCGACGAGGCCAAGTTGTACGAGCTCGTCTGGAAGCGGACCATCGCCTCGCAGATGAAGGACGCCCAGGGCGAGCAGCTGTCGATCAAGCTGGCCGGCGAGGCCGCCACCGGCCAGGCCGTCGAGTTCACCGCCTCGGGCCGCACGATCACCTTCCACGGCTTCCTCAAGGCGTACGTCGAGACGCACGAGGACCCCCAGGCTCAGGGCGACGACCAGCAGACCAAGCTGCCGAACCTGGCCGAGGGCGACACGGTGCTGGCCCACGAGCTGACGCCGAGCGGCCACCAGACCAAGCCGCCGGCGCGCTACACCGAGGCGAGCCTCATCAAGGAGTTGGAGGACCGCGAGATCGGTCGCCCGTCGACCTACGCCTCGATCATCAACACCATCCAGAACCGCGGCTACGTCTACAAGAAGGGCACCGCGCTGGTGCCGGCCTGGATCGCGTTCAGCGTCGTGCGGCTCATGGAGCAGCACTTCAGTCGACTTGTCGACTATTCGTTCACGGCGCAGCTGGAGGACGTGCTCGACGAGGTCGCCCACGGCCGCGAGGAGCGAGTCGCGGTGCTGCAAGGCTTCTGGGCCGGCGAGGGTGCCGAGGACACGGGCCTGAAGCGGCTGGTCGAGAACCTGCCCGACATCGACGCCCGCAGCCTGTCGACCTTCGACCTCGGTGAGGGCGTCGCGGTCCGGGTGGGGCGTTACGGCCCCTATGTCGAAGGCCCGCCGATGGTTCCCGGCGATGACGGCACCGAGGTGCCCACGCGCGCCAACATCCCCGAAGATCTGCCGCCGGATGAGCTGACCCTTGAGGCCGCCCGCGAGCTGTTGAAGAACCCGGCGGGGCAGGAGCGGGCGCTCGGTCAGCATCCCGAGACCGGTCTCGACGTCATCGCGCGCAACGGCCGTTTCGGCCCGTACGTGCAGGAGAAGCTGCCCGAGGACGCCCCGAAGTCGGCCAAGCCGCGCACCGCGAGCCTGTTCAAGTCGATGAGCCTGGAGGCGATCACGCTCGATGACGCCGCACGGCTGTTGACGCTGCCGCGCGTCGTCGGCACGGGCGAGGACGGCGAGGAGATCACCGCGCAGAACGGCCGTTACGGCCCCTATCTGAAGAAGGGCAGCGACTCGCGTTCCCTCGAGTCCGAGGAGCAGCTGCTGACCATCACCGAGGCCGAGGCGCGCGCGATCTACGCCCAGCCGAAGACCTACGGCCGCCGCGCCGCCGCCGCGCCCCTCAAGGAGCTCGGCGACGATCCGGTCAGCGGCAAGCCGATCGTGCTCAAGGACGGTCGCTTCGGTCCGTACGTGACCGACGGCGAGCACAACGCGAGCCTGCGCAAGGCCGACGATCCGGAAACGATCACCCCCGAGCGTGCCCAGGAGCTGCTGGCCGAGCGCCGTGCCAAGGCCCCGGCGAAGAAGACCGCCAAGAAGGCGGCGAAGAAGGCCCCCGCGAAGAAGACGGCGGCGAAGAAGACGGCAACCAAGAAGACCGCCGCGAAGAAGACCTCTGCCTGAGGGACTCCGCTCTGCGGCCTGGGGATTCCGCAGGTGGGCGGAATCCGGTCCCTGAGGTGCCGCGAGGAACGAGCGGCCTCGAAGGGCGCACCTCAGCCAGCGGACCTATTGACGGAACCGCCTATATTCGGCCTATGGGAAGGGTGTGGGCGGTCGCTGCGGCCCTGATCGTCGGCATCGCCGGATGCGGTCCGGTCGACGAGGGCACGGCGTTCGCCGACGAGTTCGAGTCGGTCCTCGACGGGCGCGAGAAGGTCGCGGACTACTCGGTGGACGGCTACAACACCTTGCCGTGGTCCGGTGATGCTGACGTGCGGGTGACGCTCGTGGCGGGTCTGGCCGACGAGCAGATCGCGCGCGAGGTCTGGGAGATCACCCACCAGGACGTCGACCCGTGGGTCGAGTACGACCTGGTGGTGGAGTTCCCAGCGGCCTCGGGCGACGGCCAGGCCGCGACGGCGGCGTTCCGGCTCGGCGTATCGCGCCCGGCACCCGATACCGACGAGGCTCGCGAGGAGGTCGAGCGACGAGCCTTTGTCGCGCGATCCATCGTGGCGCAAGGCCGCGGCGAGACGACGATGTGGATCGATACCTTCTCCCGGCAGGTGACCTCTGAGCGTGATCCGGCCGAGTTCGCGGCGGCGCTGTGCGCGGCCGACCTGGGCGAGGGGTACACCGATTTGACGGTCTCCTCCAGTGACGAGGCCAGGCCCTCCGGCAGGGTGGAGTTCGCTGATGCGGACAGTTGCGACGACCTGGCGGGTCCGGCCGCGCTGCTGGACGCGGCGCGCCAGGTCGGCGAGTTGGCGGACTACTCGATCAGCCTCCCGGAGGGCACACGAGAGCACCCCGCCGTGTCGGTGTCCTTCGTGACGCCGCCCGTGTCGACCGATGCCCTGCGTGACCTGGCCGACTCCCTCGACATCGACCTCACCGTCGCCTGAGGATCCGCTGATAGGCGGAACCCGGTCATTGAGGTGCGAGCTTGCGAGCCTCGAAATGACCCAACCGCAGCAGTCTTCGCCCTTCGAGGCTCGTCGCAAGCTCCTCGCACCTCAGGGACCGGCAGGCAGCACACGGCCCGAATACATCAGCACGTCCCTGACGCCTCTGCTGCGGCTGCCGCCGCCGAGCCTCATCCGTTCCTCACCCGCCGATGTCAGCCCGCGCCGGTAGGCTCGCGGGCATGAGTCAGCAGGAGGCGAGTCGTGCATTGTTTCTCGTCTTCGAGGGTGGCGAGGGCGGCGGCAAGTCGACCCAGTCGCGGATGACGGCCGAGTGGCTGCGCGCGGCGGGGCGCACCGTGGTCCAGACTCGCCAGCCCGGCGGTACTGCTGTCGGCGCGCGCCTGCGCGAGATCTTGCTGGACCCGGCCACGGGTGTACTCGATCCGCGCACCGAATCGTTGGTCTACGCCGCCGACAAGGCCGAGCACGTCGCCACGGTCATCCGTCCCGCGCTGGAGCGGGGCGAGGTGGTCGTGTGCGACCGTTACGTCGATTCCACGCTCGCCTACCAGGGGGCGGGCCGGGCCATCGACGCCGCCGAGTTGGCCCAGGTGTCGGCCTGGGCGACCGGCGGGCTGCGTCCGCACCTGACGGTCGTGCTCGACATCGACCCCCGAGTCGGACTTCTGCGGGCCGGCGGCACCGGCCACGACCGCATCGAGGCCGAGCCGCTGGCCTTCCATCAGCGGGTCCGCCGGCACTTCCTGGACCTCGCCGCCGAGCGCCCGGCCGACTACCTCGTGCTCGATGCCGATCGCGATCCGCAGGCGATCCAGGCCGATATCCGGGCGGCGCTCCTGGGGGTGGCGACGTGAGCGAGCGAATGCGAGTGAACAGCGTCTGGGCCGAACTCGTCGGCCAGGAACCGGTGGTCGCGGAGCTGCGCAAGGTGGTCGCCAGCCCGAGCGGCTCCACCCACGCCTGGCTGTTCACCGGCCCGCCCGGCTCGGGCCGCTCCAATGCCGCGCTCGCCTTCGCGGCCGCCCTGCAGTGCGAGTCTGGCGGCTGCGGTACGTGTGAGTCCTGCCGCATGGTCACGGCCGGTTCTCATCCCGATGTCCAGGTCGTGCGCACCGATGGACTGTCCATCGGTGTCGACCGGGCGCGCGATGCTGTCCGCAGGGCTGCGCTGCATCCGTCGGTCGGCCGCCTGCAGATCCTCGTCGTCGAGGACGCCGACCGGCTGACCGAACAGGCCGCCAACGCGCTGCTGAAGTCGCTGGAGGAGCCGGCCCCCCAGACGGTGTGGATGCTCTGCGCTCCTGCCGTCGAGGACGTGATTGTCACGATCCGGTCGCGCTGCCGCTCGGTGGTACTGCGCACGCCACCGGCCTCGGCCATTGCCGACCTGCTCGTGCGCCGAGACGGCATCGAGCCGGAGACCGCCGCCGCGATGGCTGCGGCCTCCCAGGGCCACATCGGGCGCGCCCGCGGCCTGGCCCGTGACCCCGCTGCCCGCGCCTGGCGCACCCAGATCCTCACCATCGGCCAGCGCATCGCCCACCTGGGTGACGCCCTGGCCGTCGCGGGGCAGGTCGAGTCCGAGGCGGCCGCGCGGGCCTCGGCCGTGTGCGATGTCGCCGACGCCCGCGAACTCGACGACCTCAAGGCGTCCTGGGGCGTTCAGGACCGCGGTCGCCGCCCCACCGGTTACGCCGGGGCGCTGTCGAGCCTGACCAAGGATCAGGAGCGCCGCCGCAAACGGCGCATGCGCGACAGCATCGACGGCGTCCTGTTGGATCTGCTGTCGCTGTGCCGCGATGTCGTCGCCGCCCAGATCGCCGTGGGTGCGCCGTTCGTCAATGCCGACCTCAGCGACGAGGTCATCCGGTTGGCGCACCTGTGGACAACCGAGGAGACGTTGCGGGTGATCGATGCCATCGTGGAGTGCCGTGCGGCGCTCGACGCCAACGCGGCACCTCTGCTGGCGCTGGAACGGCTCATGTCGGCCTTCCTCGTGCCGCACGACCCGAACCGACCCGAGGGGGAACGATGAAGAAGGCACTGTGGATCGTCGGCGCGCTGGTGGTGGCGATGATCGCGGCCGGCGGGGTCACTGCCGCCGTGTTGTTGACCGGTGACGACCACACGAAGAAGCCGTCGCCGTCGCCCTCGAAGGCCCCGGACGCGCTGGAGAAGTTCTATACCCAAGAACTCGACTGGGACTCCTGCGGCACTGACGAGTGCGCGACCTTCGAGGTCCCTGTCGACTACGAGGAGCCGGACGGCGAGACGACCGAGTTGTCGATGCGGGTGGTGGGCGACGGCGACGAGCATCTGTTCGTCAACCCGGGCGGACCGGGCGCTTCAGCCATCGACTACGCGGTTTCGCTGTCGTATGACCTGGACTCCGACGTGCGCGACATGTACTCGATCGTCGGCGTCGATCCGCGCGGCGTCGGTCAGAGTAGCCCGCTGGAGTGTTATGACGACGAGGAGTTTGACGCTTACGTCGACGCCGATCCGACGCCGGACACGCCCGAGGAGGTTCAGGAGGGTCAGGACCTTTACGTGGGCATGGCCGAGGCGTGCGAGAAGAACTCCGGTGATCTGGCCGAGCACGTCTCGACCGTGGAGGCGGCCCGCGACATGGACATCGCTCGTGCCCTCGTCGGCGACGACAAGCTCAACTGGTTCGGGGCGTCCTACGGCACCTTCCTCGGTGCCACGTACGCGGCGTTGTTCCCCGAGCAGGTCGGGCGCATGGTGCTCGACGGCGCGATCAACCCCGAATTGGGTGCCATCGACTCGGCCCTCGGCCAGGCGACCGGTTTCCAGCGCTCGCTGGAGTCCTACATCGACGACTGCGTGAGCGACAGTGATTGCCCGCTCGGAACCGATCCTGCGGCCGCCGAGCAGAAGCTGGTCGACTTCCTTGCCCAGGTGGACGCGCAGCCGTTGCCGACCGACGACGAGGACCGTCCGCTGACCGAGGGGCAGGCGTTCTTCGGCATCGCGCTGCCGCTGTATGCGGAGTCGTACTGGACGTACCTGACCGACGCCCTCACCGCAGCGCTCAACGAGGGGGACGGCACCGCTCTGCAGGAACTGTCGGACTCCTATTTCGAGCGCGACAAGGACGGTTCGTACGGTTCCAATCAGGGTCAGGTCATCAGCGCGGTCAACTGCCTGGACACCATCGACCGCCCCTCGCAGGCCGAGGTCGACGAGCGTCTGGCGGAGTTCACCTCGGTCTCCCCGGTCTTCGGCCGTGCGCTGGGCCTCGGCGCGGGGGCGTGTGCGGTGTGGCCGTTCGAGTCCGACGCCGAGAAGGTGGACTATGCGGCCGAGGGTGCGCCTCCGATCCTGGTGCTCGGCACGACCCGCGATCCGGCGACGCCGTACGAGCAGGCCGTTGAGCTGGCCGACCTCCTCGACTCTGGGGTGCTCGTGACCCGTGACGGCGACGGGCACACGGCCTACGCTTCGGGCAACAAGTGCATCGTGGACACCGTCAACGACTACCTCGTCGACGGCACGGTCCCCGAGAAGGACCCGGAATGCTGACCCGCCGCCCGGTTATTGAGGTGCGAGTGAGGAACGAACGAGCCTCGAAATGACCGACTCGCGGCAGGCTTTGCCCTTCGAGGCTCGGCCGCAGGCGGCCTCGCACCTCAGGGACCGGGTTCCGCCTATCCGCGCGCTTAGCGGCGGGCTTCCTCGTGGTGCCGGATGACCTCGTCGATGACGAAGCTGAGGAACTTCTCGGCGAACGTCGGGTCGAGGTCGGCTTCGAGGGCGAGGGCGCGCAGCCGGGCGATCTGCTGGGCTTCGCGGGCCGGGTCGGACGGCGGCAAGTCGTGATCGGCTTTGAGCCGGCCGACGCGCTGGGTGTGCTTGAACCGTTCGGCCAGCAGGTGCACGAGCGCCGCGTCGATGTTGTCGATGCTGGCGCGGATTCGGCCGAGTTCGTCAGTCACGCTGTCGTCGCTCACACCGAGATCCTAGGGCTAGGCCGCACCCGGATTGGCCCTGCCGCCCGGCCGTGGGTAACATCGTGCTCCGGTCCGACGGGCGATCCCTGGCGGACTCCGCCGCTTTAGCTCAGTCGGCAGAGCGTTTCACTCGTAATGAAAAGGTCGTCGGTTCGATTCCGACAAGCGGCTCTCGACATGAGTGTGGCCCCCGCGTTCTTTGTGGGGGCCGCACTCATGTCGATATTCAACTCGCAGGAATCGAGTGGGAGTGCCCCCTGCTCGCAGCGAGGAACGAGCGGAGTGCTTGGGGGATCCGACAAGCGGCTCTCCGGCCGGAGGCCGGCCCCCGGCCCGGCCTCCTCACCCCCGCAACTTCCCCAGTCGCTCCAGCGCTTCCTTGATGACGTCGGACCGCTTGCAGAACGCCCAGCGCACGAAGGGGCGGCCACGCTCGGGGTCGAGGTGCAACACCTGTTGGGGGATTGCCACGACCCCGGCCAGATCGGGTAGACGCCGACAGAAGTCGAGGCCGTCGGCGAAGCCCAGCGGGCGGATGTCGGTCGTGGCGAAATAGGTGCCCTGGGGGCGGTACACCGTGAACCCGACCTCGCCGAGACCGTCGCACAGTAAGTCGCGCTGTGACTGGAGGTCGGCACGTAGTCCCGCGACGAAGTCGCCGACGTGCTCCAGCGCCCAGGCCACGGCCCCCTGGAACGGGGTCCCCGAGGAGTAGCTGAGCCACTGCTTCGCGGACAGCACCGCGCCGACCAGGTCGGCCGGCCCGGTGGCCCACCCGACCTTCCAGCCGGTGACCGAGAATGTCTTTCCCGCGCTGGAGACGACGACCGTGCGGTCGGCCAGGCCCGGCACCGAGCCGAGCGAGCGATGCCGCACTCCGTCGAAGGTCAGATGCTCGTATACCTCGTCGCTGATGACTACTAGATCGTGCTCGCAGGCCACCTCGGCAAGCACCGCCAACTCGCCGTCGGTCAGCAACGCGCCGGTCGGATTGTGCGGGCTGTTGACGAGGATCGCGCGAGTGCGCGGCCCGACGGCGGCCCGCAATTCCTCGACCGGCAGCCGGAAGTCCGGCACCCGCAGAGTGACCGGCTTCGGCACGGCCCCGGCCATCTGGACCATCGCGACGTAGGAGTCGAAGAACGGTTCGAACACGATCACCTCGTCACCGGGATCGACCAGGCCGAGCACGGCCGCCGCGATGGCTTCGGTCGCCCCCGTGGTGACGACGACCTGCCGGTCCGGATCGAGGGCGATGCCGTAGTGACGCTGCTGATGCCGGGCGATTGCCTCGCGCAGGGGCGAGACACCCTGCCCCGGCGCGTACTGGTTGTCGCCGCCCGCGATGGCCGTGCGCGCGCGTTCCAGCAGTGCGGCCGGTCCGCCGGTGTCGGGGAAGCCCTGACCGAGGTTGATCGCGCCGGTGCGTGCCGCAAGTGCGCTCATCTCGGCGAAGATCGTGGTGCCGAAGCCGTCGAGCCGACGTGCGGTGCTGTGGGTCACGGCACCGAGCATAGGAGGATGGCTCGCCATGATCGGGCATTGCGAAGGCCCTGCGGTATCTCGGGGGGTGAAACCGCAGGGCCTTCGCCTAGTCTACACACGTTATCGGTGGTGTCGTCAACCCCGGTTGGCGGTGCGCCGCCCAGGGCGTCGGGATTCGGGCCGCATGCTACGGGTGCCGTATGGGACACTAGGAGGCATTATGGCCGTCATCGATGCTCCTGAGCAGCCGACCTCCGATTCCCCCTCGCCACGTCGTTCGGGTCCGCGTCGCCGCGCCCGCCGTCGTCGCAGTCGCCTGCTGACCATTCTCGGCCTCGTACTCATCCTGGCCGGCCTGACCTCTATCGCCTATGTCGCCTGGGAGCTGTACGGCACGAACATTGTCGCCGGGCGTAAGCAGGAAGAGGTCAAGAAACAGATCGCCGAGGACTGGGCCAACAACATCGACAGCAACGCTATCGGCCTTCTGCGGGTGCCGGCCTGGGGCAGCGACTACGAGATGCCGATCATCCCCGGCAGCGATCTGCTCGACAGCAAGGGGCGAGCGGCTCTGGCCAGTGGTGTGGCCTGGTACGAGAAGGGTGTCGGTCCGGGTGAGATCGGTAACTTCGTTATCGCCGGTCACCGCAGCGGTCGCGGGGCGGTCTTCAAGCGCCTGCCCGAACTCAAGGCCGGGGACCTCATCGAGATCGAGACGCGCACCCAACTGTTCACCTACAAGTTGCGCATCGACGGCGACGAGATCCGTCTCAACTACGAGCAGGGCTGGCCGCTGTTCCCGGTGCCCGACCCGAACGCTCGTGGCAAGACCCCGACCGAGCCGCTGCTGACGATGATTACCTGTGCGGAGATGTTCCATACCAATGACCGCCGGGTGGTGATCGGCGAGTTGGTGGACGTCAAGGAGAAGTCGGCCGAGCAGGCCGCTGCGGCGCAGTGAGCGGCGATCCGGTGGGCGCTGCCGGGGCGATGCGCGACTACGAGCGGGCCTTCGTCGAGTTCGCACTCGACCTCGGGGTGTTGTCTTTCGGTGAGTTCACGCTCAAGTCCGGGCGCACGTCGCCGTACTTCTTCAACGCCGGCGGCTTTCGTACCGGTGCCGCGCTGGCCGGTCTGGGGCGCTTCTACGCCGACGCGATCATGGCCGCCGGGCGTGAGTTCGACGTGCTGATGGGTCCGGCCTACAAGGGCATCCCCATCGCCGCCGCGACCGCCGTGCAACTGGCCGAGCGCCACGGCCGCGACGTCCCCTGGTGCTTCAACCGCAAGGAGGCCAAGGACCACGGCGAGGGCGGCACCATCGTCGGCGCGCCGTTGGAAGGCCGGGTCATGGTGATCGACGACGTCATCACTGCGGGCACCGCGATCCGCGAGGTCGCCGGCATCGTCGCGGCGGCCGGTGCCGACCTGGTCGGGGTGACCGTGGCGCTCGACCGGGCCGAGCGGGGCCGGGGTGAGTTGTCGGCCATCGGCGAGGTCGAGCGCGATCTGGGTATCGCCGTGGACGCCATCGTCAACCTCGACCGGCTCATCGACTATCTCGCCGAGACGGGCCGGCACGCCGAGCACCTGGCGGCCGTGCGCGCCTACCGCGCCGAATACGGGGTATGAGCCAGCCGGAGCACGAGGTCGGCGTCGGTCCGTGGGAGGGGCCGTGGCCCGAGGGTGACCACTTCGACCCCGAGCTGCTGGCCGCCGGTGACCGGCGCAATGTCGTCGACCGGTACCGCTATTGGCACCATGAGGCCATTGTGGCCGACCTCGACACGCGCCGCCACGGGTTGCATGTGGTGATCGAGAACCTGCAGCACGATTTCAACATCGGCTCCATCGTGCGCACCGCCAATGCGTTCTGCGTCGCCGAGGTACACATCGTGGGGCGACGGCGCTGGAACCGGCGCGGTGCGATGGTCACCGACCGCTATCAGCACATCCGCCACCACCCCGACGTCGCCGACCTCGTGCGCTGGTCGGCCGAGGCGAACGTGCCGCTGGTGGCCGTCGAGAACGGGCCGGGTGCTGAGTCGTTGGAGACGGCTTCACTGCCGGAGTCGGTCGCGCTGGTCTTCGGCCAGGAGGGGCCGGGGCTGTCTCCGGGCCTGCTGGCGGCGTGCGGCAGGAGCCTGGCGATCAGCCAGTTCGGTTCGACCCGGTCGATCAACGTCGGAGCCGCTGCGGCGATCGCCATGCACGCTTGGGTACGCGAGCACGCGGTCTGATCCGCCTCGTGACCGAACCGCCCCGGTGGACTGGAATACTGGCCCGCGACCGTCGTTCGTGACCTAGGAGCACCCATGCCCGTCGCCACTCCCGAGATCTACGCCGAGATGCTCGACAAGGCCAAGCGCGAGTCCTTCGCCTACCCGGCCATCAACGTCTCCAGCTCGCAGACGCTGAACGCCGCCCTCGCCGGGTTCGCCGAGGCCGAGTCCGACGGCATCATCCAGATCTCGACCGGTGGTGCCGAGTACCTGTCCGGTCCGACGGTCAAGGACATGGTTTCCGGTTCGCTGGCCTTCGCCGCGTTCGCCCAGGAGGTCGCCAAGAAGTACCCGGTCAACGTGGCGCTGCACACCGACCACTGCCCGAAGGACAAGCTCGACGGCTTCGTGCGCCCGCTACTGGCGGCGTCCGAGGAGCGCGTCAAGGGCGGCGGGCTGCCGTACTTCCAGTCGCACATGTGGGACGGCTCGGCCGTGCCGCTGGCGGAGAACCTGGAGATCGCGCAGGATTTGCTCGCCCGCGCGTCGGCGGCGAACATCATCCTCGAGGTCGAGATCGGTGTCGTCGGCGGCGAGGAGGACGGCGTGGAGGCCGAGATCAACGACAAGCTCTACACCTCGCCCGAGGATGCGCTGGCCACGGTCGAGGCCCTGGGCCTGGGCGAGAAGGGCCGTTACCTGACGGCGCTGACGTTCGGCAATGTCCACGGCGTCTACAAGCCGGGCAACGTCAAGCTCCGCCCTGAGGTGCTCCAGGCCGCGCAGGAGGCTGTGCAGGAGAAGTTCGGCACCGAGCGCGCCTTCGACTTCGTCTTCCACGGCGGTTCGGGTTCGCTGCCCGAGGAGATCTCGGCGGCGGTCGACTACGGCGTGGTCAAGATGAATATCGACACCGACACCCAGTACGCCTTCACCCGCCCGGTCGCCGCGCACATGTTCACCAACTACGACGGCGTGCTCAAGGTCGACGGCGAGGTCGGCAACAAGAAGACCTACGATCCGCGTGCCTGGGGCAAGGCCGCCGAGGCCTCTATGTCCGCCCGCATCGTCCAGGCCTGCACCGAACTCCGCTCGGTCGGCACCAAGCTCTGAGCAGATGAGCAATCTGCTGGGAGAGCCGCCGGAGACGCTGTTGGCGGAGGATTCGGGTGCTGCGGGGCTGGCGGCGGGCGAATCGGCGGCCGAGATGGCCGCGCGCCATCCGGATTCGACGCTCGCCTGGGCGCTGCTGGCGGCCGAGGCCCTGGCCGACGGGCGCGATCTGGAGGGCTACGCCTTCGCCCGCACCGCCTACCATCGCTCGCTCGACGCGCTGCGGCGCAGCGGATGGAAGGGCCACGGCCCCGTGCCGTGGTCGCACGAGCCGAACCGGGGGTTCCTGCGTTCCCTCGCCGCGCTCGCCGAGGCCTCCGAACGCCTCGGC
This sequence comes from Aeromicrobium sp., assembly GCF_047607065.1. Taxonomy (GTDB): domain Bacteria; phylum Actinomycetota; class Actinomycetes; order Propionibacteriales; family Nocardioidaceae; genus Aeromicrobium. The sequence continues at coordinate 28,013 of NZ_JASGDU010000025.1, read as the reverse complement.
GACGAGGCCGAGGCGCACCGCTGCCGCGAGTTCCTGCGCGAATCGAGCCGCGAGGCGTTCGACGTCCTCGTCGGCTGAGGGCTGCGCCGCCACACCGTCGTGGCGCGGCCCTAGAGGATGCGCCAGTAGGCGGACCCGCCCACCGCAGGCTTTGAGGCTCGCTCGTTCCTCGCTCGCGCCTCAGCCAGCGGGTCCATTGGCGCGCAGCCCTAGCGAAGACGGGGCGGCGTCGGGCTAGACTGCGGCCGTAATAGCCCCGTGAGCGGGGCTTGTCACCTGTGGTGAGGGGTGGGCGCGCATGCCCGCAATCGTGATCGTGGGCGCCCAGTGGGGCGACGAAGGTAAAGGCAAGGCCACCGACCTGCTCGGCAGCCGAGTCGACTACGTGGTCAAGTTCAACGGCGGCAACAACGCCGGACACACCGTCGTCATCGGCGAGGAGAAGTACGCCCTGCACTTGCTGCCCAGCGGCATCCTCACCCCGGGCTGCGTGCCGGTCATCGGCAACGGCGTCGTGGTCGACCTCGACGTGCTGTTCAGCGAGATTGACGGCCTGGAAGCCCGCGGCATCGACACCAGCGCCCTGCTGGTCAGCGCCAACGCCCACGTCATCGCCGACTACAACCGCACCGTCGACAAGGTCACCGAGCGCTTCCTCGGCAGCCGCAAGATCGGCACGACCGGCCGCGGCATCGGACCCACGTACGCCGACAAGATGAACCGCCTGGGCATCCGCATCCAGGACATCTTCGACGAGAAGATCCTCCGGGAGAAGGTCGACGGCGCGCTCGAACTGAAGAACCAGATCCTCGCCAAGGTCTACAACCGCCGCGCGGTCCGGGCCGACGAGATCGTCGAGCAGCTGCTGGCCCACGCCGACCGGCTGCGGCCGATGGTCGCCGACACTGCGCTGGTGCTGCACGAGGCGTTGTCTCGCGGTGAGAACGTGCTGCTGGAGGCTGGCCAGGCCACGCTGCTCGACGTCGACCACGGCACCTACCCGTTCGTCACGTCGTCGTCGGCCACGACCGGCGGTGCCTGCACCGGCTCGGGCATCGCGCCCACGCAGATCTCGCGGGTCATCGGCATCGTCAAGGCGTATGCGACGCGCGTGGGGGAGGGGCCGTTCCCGACCGAACTCTTCGACGCCGACGGCGAGCGCCTGCGCACCAACGGCGGCGAGTTCGGCACGACCACGGGGCGGCCGCGCCGCTGCGGCTGGTACGACGCGCCCATCGCGCGCTACGCCGCGCGCATCAACGGGGTCACCGACTTCGTCCTGACCAAGCTCGACGTGCTGACCGGCTGGGAGCAGATCCCGGTGTGCGTGGCCTACGAGGTCGACGGTGAGCGGGTCGACGAGATGCCGATGACGCAGACCGGTTTCCATCACGCGAAGCCCGTCTACGAGTTCTTCCCCGGCTGGAGCGAGGACATCTCCGCTGCCCGCGAGCTGGCCGACTTGCCCGCCAACGCGCAGGCCTATGTGCGCGAGCTGGAGTCCATGAGCGGTGCCCGGATCTCGGCGGTCGGCGTGGGGCCGGGCCGCGAGGAGACAGTGGTCCTGCACGACCTCATCTGACCTTTCGCAGGATGCGGGACGCTCAAGTCAAGGACGGCACCTAGGTGCCTTGGGTTTTCTTCATAAAGTTCAGCGCTGGACCTTAGATGTGGTATATCTTCGCGGGACTTCCGTCGTGTGAATGAAGGAATCATGATGAAGAAGATTCTGGCTGTCGTGGTTGCTCTGATTCTGGGTGCCAGCCTTGGGCTCATCGCGTTCTCCGGCGCTGAGGCGAGATATGCCGATCCGACGACATCCGAGGGCCGCTATGTCGGGGAAATCGATTGGATCGAGTGGGGGGTTCACGGCACGGAGGTCGGTGACGGCACCGAGTCGATTCCGAGTAGCCGGGTGGTGGACGGGCAGACGTTGGAGGTCGGTTGCGAGCTGACCGACCCGATCACCGGCGGCACGCTGGTCGCCTGGAATCCTGGCTCCGGGTTCTGGCCGACGGCCTTCGACAACATGTACAACATTCCGAACGACGGCACTGACGGTTTGGGTAGCAACAACAATCTGGTTGCTGGTTTGCGAGCCCAGGGCGGCCCGGTCACGAGCAGTTTCACCTGCGGCGCAACCCTTGACGGCGAGACCGTTCCGTTGAGCGGTTTGGTGTTCGCCGATGCCGAGCAGAGCGGAAACAGCACTGAGTATGTGGAGGCGTCTCCGACGGGGAGTTTCACTGGGTGGTCCCTCATCGATGGTTATGCCACCGATGACTGCACGAGCACTCAGTCCCTGTCGCGCACCAGCGACACCCTGCGTATTACCGGGGGCGGCGCGTGTACTGATGGCCCCGGCTTCGTTGCGTTCATGGAAGGTACGGACTCGGCTACGTTCTCGGTGCTCGGTGGCGGTGCATCGGCGATCGCGTTGGGTGTGGTGTTGCCGGTTGACTTCGGTGACGCGCCGGAGGCTTACGGTGAGGCTGGCGCGCTCTACTCGCCGACGTTCTCCGGCGGTGAAACTCTGGACGATGGCGCGGATCTTTCCCTCAGCCCGCATACGGCTGACTATGCCTCTCAGGCCACCGAGCTGCGTCTTGGTGAAGAGATCGAGGCCGATAGCGACTATCAGGCATCGACGGCTGCGGACGCCGACGCTGTCGGTGACGACGGTGTGACGGTGCCCGCCGGAGGTTTGACGGCGACGGTCGAAGTCGGCCAGACGTACACGGTCAACGTGGCGTGTTCGGGTTCGGGTGTCGTGCGCGGCTGGCTCGACTGGAATGTGTCGAATGGTTTCGACGACGCGAGCGATGCCTCAGACCCGGTCTCCTGTACGGACGGCACTGCGGCGTTGACCTGGACGATCCCGGCCGATGCGCCGACGAATCTCATTGACGAGGAGACGGCTGCGTCCTTCTTGCGGGTGCGTCTGGTGGCCACCGACGACGTCGACCAGCTCGACTCGCCGACCGGCTTGTCGACCTCCGGTGAGGTCGAGGACTACCCGATTTCCCTGGTGAACGCGGCCAACCCGGAATTGACGCTCGACAAGTCGGCCACGTTGCACGACGACAACGGCAATGGCACCGCCGATGTCGGCGAGGAGATCGACTACTCCTTCCTCGTGTCGAACACGGGTAACCAGACCGTGCGCGACGTGACGGTCACCGATCCCCAGGTGACCGGCCTGGACCCGGAAACGGTCGCCGAGTTGGCACCGGGCGACTCGGTCACCTTTACGGCCGATCCCTACACGGTGACTGCCGCCGATGTTGCCTCCGGCTCGGTGCTCAACACCGCGACAGCCTCGGGCACGACCGAGGTCGGCGATATTGAGATCGCTGCCGAGGACTCGGTGACGACGGTCACCACGCCCGTTTCCGTGGCGGACCTGCCGTCGACCGGTTCGAGCTTCACGCAGAGCCTGCTGTGGGTTGCAGCCCTGTCGGCGGTCGGCGGCACTCTGGTCCTCCGCTTCCGCCGCCGGGCGGGTGCCACCGCCTGACGTAGGTACCTGATGTGAGGGACCCCGGGACTGATCCCGGGGTCCCTCTCACTGTTCGGGTCCCTTCGAGGCTCGGCCGCAGGCGGCCTCACACCTCAGGGACCGGCGTTCTGCGGTCCCTGAGGTGCTGCGGGGGAGGAGTGGCCTCGAAGGGACCCGACCGGGGCTGGGGCGTCGAGTAGGCTGACTGACCGTGAAGACGCTCGTCATCGGCACCGGCGGCCGTGAGCACGCCCTCGCCCTCGCCCTGTCCCGCGATCCCGGTGTCACCGAGGTCCACGCCGCGCCCGGCAACCCCGGTATCGCTGCGGTCGCCGCCCTCCATGAGGTCGATCCGCTCGACGGTGCGGCCGTTGCGGCTCTCGCCACCGAGCTGGGCGTCGATCTGGTCGTCGTCGGCCCCGAAGCCCCCCTGGTCGCCGGGGTCGCCGACGCCGTACGCGCGGCCGGGATCGACTGCTTCGGCCCGTCGGCCGCCGCCGCGCAACTCGAAGGCTCGAAAGCCTTCGCCAAGGAGGTCATGGCCGCCGCCGAGGTGCCGACCGCGCTCGCGCACGTGTGCCGCACCCGCGAGGAGATCGAGGCCGCGCTGGACGCCTTCGGCGCTCCCTACGTCGTCAAGGACGATGCCCTCGCGGCGGGCAAGGGCGTCGTGGTCACCGACGACCGGCAGGTGGCGCTCGACCACGCGCTGTCGTGTGACCAGGTGGTGATCGAGGAGTTCCTCGACGGCCCCGAAGTTTCGCTGTTCGCCATCACTGACGGGCAGACCGTCCTGCCGTTGCAGCCGGCGCAGGACTTCAAGCGCGCCCTCGACGGCGACGAGGGGCCGAACACCGGCGGCATGGGCGCCTACACGCCGCTGCCGTGGGCACCGGACGACCTCGTCGCGGACGTCACCCGCCGGGTGCTCGTGCCGACGGTCGAGGAGATGGCCCGCTGCGGCACGCCGTTCAGCGGGCTGCTGTACGCCGGTCTCGCGCTGACGAGTCGCGGGGTGCGGGTCGTGGAGTTCAACGCGCGCTTCGGCGATCCGGAGACCCAGGCCCTGCTCGCCCTGTTGCGGACGCCGCTGTCGGCGCTCCTGCGGGGGGCGGCGAACGGGACGCTCGCCGAGGTCGGTCTGCCGCAGTGGGCCGACGGCTCGGCCGTCACGGTGGTCATGGCCTCCGCCGGTTACCCGGCCACGAGCAGTTCGGGCGATCTCATCACAGGGGTCGACCAGGCCGATGCGCTGGAGGGCGTCGATGTCATCCACGCCGGCACGGCGCGTGACGCCGACGGCAACCTCGTCACCGCCGGCGGTCGCGTGCTCGCGGTGACCGCAGTCGGCGACGACCTCGCCGTTGCCCGAGACCGCGCCTACGCCGCCGTGGCCGCCATCGCCATCGAGGGCGGTCAGCACCGCACCGACATCGCGCTCACGGCGAGCCGGGGCGAGGTGTGAGCCACCACAACGAGCAGCCCGAGGGTTTCCGGCTGCCGTTCGACCTCGCTGACGAGGCCGAGGCCCTGTTGCGCGAGCGGGCCTGGGAGCAGATCGTGCGCGGCGACACCGACGCCGAGACTTTCGCAGAGATCGTGGCCGACGCCGAGGCGATCTTCGACTCCGTCGTCGAGGCCCGGCGCGCCCAGCAGGCGCAGTGGAACGACGCCGAGACCGCCACGACGCTGACACGGGCCTTCGCGGCGCTGGCCGAGATCGGCGTGGTCGCGCGGGAGAACTTCAGCTGCTGTGGCACGTGCGGGGCGGCCGAGATCGGGGACGAGCGCGACGACTCGCGGACGTGGCGCGGGTACGTCTTCTACGATCAGCAGGACACCGACTCGCTCATCGCCGACGGCGAGACGTACCTCAGCTACGGGGCCTTCCTCGACGCCTGGCTGCCCGCCCTTCGAGGCCCCTCGTCCCTCGGGGCACCTCAGGGGCCGGACGAGTGGAACGACCTCGATGACGACGCCAAGGACGCCGCCTACACGCGCATCGTGACCGCCCTGATGATCGACGAGGTGTTCCCGGTGCTCGAACGGCACGGCATCACCGCCCGATGGGACGGCGACCTCGGCCGCCGCATCCTGCTCCAGGGCGTCGACTACTACGTCAAGGTCTGAGCGCGCCGGCCCGGCTGCGAGAATGGGCCGGTGACTGCACCGAACGTCCTCGCCTCGCGCTACGCCTCCGCCGACCTGGCCCGCCTCTGGTCGCCCGAGCACAAGATCGTGCTGGAGCGCCAACTCTGGATCGCCGTCCTCAAGGCCCAGCGCGACCTCGGCATCGAGACGCCTGATGGCGTCATCGAGGCCTACGAGGCGGTCGTGGATCAGGTTGACTTGGCCTCCATTGCCGAACGCGAGCGGGTCACCCGCCACGACGTCAAGGCCCGCATCGAGGAGTTCTGTGCCCTCGCCGGCACCGAGCACATCCACAAGGGCATGACCTCGCGCGACTTGACCGAGAACGTCGAACAGTTGCAGGTCCGCGCGTCGCTGCACCTCGTGCGCGGCAAGATTGTCGCCGCGCTGGCACGCCTGGGCCGTCTCGCCGCCGAGCACGCCGACCTCGTGATGGCCGGCCGCAGCCACAATGTCGCTGCGCAGGCCACGACCCTCGGCAAGCGTTTCGCCACGGTGGCCGACGAGCTTCTGGTCGCCCTCGACCGGCTCGACGCGCTGGCGGAGCGTTACCCGCTGCGCGGCATCAAGGGTCCGGTCGGCACCGGCCAGGACATGCTCGACCTGCTGGGGGGCGACACCGCGAAGCTGGCCGAACTGGAGAGCCGGGTCGCCGAGCACCTGGGCTTTTCGCGCGTGCTGACGAGTGTCGGCCAGGTTTATCCGCGCTCGCTCGACTACGACGTCGTTACTGCGCTCGCGCAGATCGTGGCGGGGCCGAGCAATCTCGCCACGACGATCCGGCTCATGGCCGGTAACGAGCTCGTGACCGAGGGCTTCAAGCCCGGCCAGGTCGGCTCCAGCGCCATGCCGCACAAGATGAACACCCGCTCGTGCGAGCGGGTCAACGGCCTGTCGGTCATCGTGCGCGGTTACGTGTCGATGATCGGCGAACTGGCCGGCGACCAATGGAACGAGGGCGACGTGTCCTGTTCGGTCGTGCGCCGCGTGGCCCTGCCCGACGCTTTCTACGCGACCGACGGGCTGTTCGAGACCTTCCTGACCGTGCTCGACGAGTTCGGTGCCTTCCCGGCCGTTGTGCAGCGTGAGCTCGACCGGTACCTGCCGTTCCTCGCCACGACCAAGGTGCTCATGGCCGCTGTGCGCGCCGGGGTCGGCCGCGAGAGCGCGCACGAGGCGATCAAGGAGCATGCGGTCGCCGTGGCGCTGGAGATGCGCGAGCGGGGGACGGCCGACAACGACCTGTTCGCCCGGCTCGCCGCCGATCCCCGTCTGGGCCTGACCCAGGCCGATCTCGACTCGCTCGTGGCCGCGCCGATCGAGTTCACGGGTGCCGCGTTGCACCAGGTGGGTGCGGTCGTGGCGCGTATCGAGGAGGTCGCCGCGGCCGATCCGCAGGCCGCCGCCTACGCCCCGGCCGCGATCCTCTGACGCGCTACGGCTTGATGAGGTCGGCGGGGACGATGCTGACGTCGAACGGTGCCGTGAGCGTCAGCGTCTCGTCGCCGGTGGCCGCACCCGCCTCGACGTAGGTGCCATCGATCAGGGTCCAGGCGGTGATCGACGGGGCATCGGGGTCGACGACCCAGTAGTGCGGGCAGCCGCCGCGCTGCAGTCGCTCCTTCTTGAGCAGCAGGTCGACGCCGCGAGTGCTCGGCGAGAGTATTTCCACGGCCAGCAGTGGTGCCGTGGGGAGGTTGCGGTCGGTGAAGGCCCCCGACGGCGCTACCAGGAGGTCGGGCTGCATCACGGTGTCGTCGGCCATCGCCACGTCGAAGGGCGCGTAGAAGACCTCAAGGCCCGCCGAGGCCCCCGCATGCAGCAGCAGGAACAGTTGCTTGGACGCTCGCTGGTGGACGCGAGCGGGCGCGGGACTCACGATGAGGGTCCCGTCGATGAGTTCGTAGCGGTTGCCGTCATCGGGCAGCCGTTCCAACGCGTCGCGCGTCCAGTGCCGGCGTTGCGGCAAGGTCAACGGCTCGCTGGTCATGGTGCTCACTATAGGTCTCCTCGGTCGTCATGAATCAAGGAAAGTGACGGCGCGGCCGACAAGCCAGGACGCTTCTGGCACTTGTGCAAAGTGGGTCCCGGCGTCTGTGGACAACGCGCGTTGCGGTGCGAGCGAAGTGAGTCTCGAAGCCGGTGCTCGGTAGCCTGGGGGGGTGACTGTTCTCGAGATCCCCGGCGCGATCCACCTGCATTCGGGCAAGGTGCGCGACCTCTACACGCTGCCCGACGGCCACCTCCTCATGGTCGCCTCGGACCGCATCAGCGCCTTCGACCACGTGCTCAGCCCGGGCATCCCCGACAAGGGCGAAATCCTCACGCGCATGTCGCTGTGGTGGTTCGACCAGCTCGCCGACCTCGTCCCGAATCACGTGGTCTCCACCGATGTCCCCGCCGAGGTCGTCGGTCGCGCGCTCGTGGTCGAGAACCTGGACATGTTCCCCGTCGAGTGCGTCGCCCGCGGCTACCTGACCGGCTCGGGCCTGATCGACTACACCGAGACCGGCGAGGTCTGCGGCGTCCGGCTGCCGGCCGGGCTGACCGACGGCTCGCGGCTGCCCGAGCCGATCTTCACCCCTGCCACGAAGGCCGACCTCGGCGAGCACGACGAGAACGTCGACTTCGACCATGTTGTCACCGCAGTCGGCACCGAGGTTGCTGACCGGTTGCGTGATCTGACGCTCGCGGTCTACGCCCGCGCCGAACGGATCGCCCGCGAGCGCGGGATCGTCTTGGCCGACACCAAGTTCGAGTTCGGCGCTCGCCCCGACGGGCAGATCGTGCTCGCCGACGAGGTGCTGACCCCCGACTCCTCGCGCTTCTGGCCCGCCGACGACCTCCGTCCCGGCGGCCCCCAGCCGTCCTTCGACAAGCAGTTCGTCCGCAACTGGCTACTCTCGGCCGAATCGGGTTGGGACAGGTCCGGCGATGTTCCACCACCGAATCTGCCGGACGAGATCGTCGAAAAGACCCGCGCCCGCTATGTCGAGGCCTACGAAAGGCTGACGGGCGAGTCCTTCTGAGGGCACGCGCTCTCAGTCGAGGAGGATCTGGGCACCGAGGGTGGACTCGGGGATGCCGAAGCCCTCGATCAGCGTCAGCAGGTGCGGCCGCAGCACCTCCAACTGGCGGTTGACCAGCGACGTGACCGCCTTGGCGCGCTGATCGGAGAGCCGGTTATGGCCCATGAACCAGGCCAGGTCCTCCTCGATCACGCTGAGCGCGTACAGGTGGCACACCTGGCGCAGCAGGTCGGCGGCGTCGGCGTCCTCGCAGCGGGCGATACCGGCGGTGAACGCCTCCAGCACGATCCGGTCGATGTGGACCCGCCCGCAACGGATCACGTGGTCCTGGGCGTTGTTGAAGACGCGGAACGCCTCGGCGGCGTCGGCCTTCGCCGCCTTCTGCAGCCGCCGGGCCGCCGTCTCGATGACGTGCTGCTCGCGGTCCTCGAACAGCTCCAGCTGCGTGCCGCGGTCCAGTAGGTCGTGGTCGCCGGGGCGGGCGTCGATGAGCCGTTGGATGAGTTGGGAGGCGGCCGTGCGCTCGCGCACCTCGTCGGCGACCGTCGTCGCCACGAACCGGACCATGCCGAGCGGATTCAGCCCGCCGACCTCGTGCGCGTACGCGGTCAGCAACTCCTTGGCGACGAGCTGCAGCAGCACGTGGTTGTCGCCCTCGAAGGTCGTGAACACGTCGATGTCGCCGCGCAGGGTGCTGATGCGGTTCTCGGCGAGATAGCCCGCGCCGCCGCACAGTTCGCGCGCCTCCTGGATCGCCTGCGACGCATGCCAGGTGAGGACCGCCTTGAGGCCGGCGGCCCGGCTCTCCAACTCGCGCTGCTGCAGCGGATCGGGGTCGTCGGTGGTCTGCATCCGGTCCATGCGGGCGACCAGCTGGTTCTGCGCGAAGCGGTAGGCGTAGGCGCGCGCGATGAGCGGCAGCAGGCGTCGCTGGTGGACCCGGTAGTCGGCGAGCAGCACCTCCGAGCCGTCTCCGCCGGTGAACTGACGGCGCTTCAGGGCGTATCGTCCGGCGATGGACAGTGCGACCTCGGCTGCGGCCGCCGCCGACCCGCCGACGCTGACCCGGCCGCGGATCAGGGTGCCGAGCATCGTGAAGAAGCGCTTGTTGACGTTCTCGATGGGCGAGGAATACGCCCCGCCCTCGTCGACGCTGCCGTAGCGGTTGAGCAGGTTCTCGCGCGGGATGCGCACCTGATCGAAGACGAGCCGGCCGTTGTCGACGCCCCGCAGGCCGCCCTTGTAGCCGTCGTCGGAGGTGGTGACGCCGGGCAGGTCGTCGCCGTTCTCGTCGCGGATCGGCACGAGGAAGCAGTGAACGCCGTGCGACTGGCCTCGCGTGACGAGTTGGGCGAACACCGCCGCCATCGTCGCGTGCCGCGCGGCGTTGCCGATGTACTGCTTTCGGGCGCTCGGTGTCGGGGAATGGACGACGAACTCCTGCGTGGCCGGATCGTAGGTGGCCGTCGTCTCCAGGCTCTGCACGTCGCTGCCGTGGCCGGTCTCGGTCATGGCGAAGCAGCCGACGAGGCTGAGGTCGATAATGCGCGGGATCAGCGCGTCGTGGCGGGCCGTGCCGAGGTTGGCGACCGCCCCGCCGAACAGCCCCCACTGGACGCCGGCCTTGACCATGAGCGACAGGTCGAACTGGGCGAGCATCTCGATGCCGGTGACTGCCATGCCGGGGTCGCCGGTGCCGCCCTGCGCGGTGCGAAAGCCCGCCGCCGGGATGCCGGTGGGGATGAGCAGGCGGAGCTGGTCGAAGGTGCGCTGCCGCGCCGCCTCCAGGTCGAGGTCGTGGTCGAAGGCCAGGTCCAGACCGGGGAGTGTGTGGCGGGCGTCGTCGCGGACGTGCCGCCACTTGCCGTCGAGGGCGATGCGCAGTTCGTCGGCCAACGTCATGGGATCCACCGTAGTGCGCGGGAGGCGGTCAGAGGGCGGCGACGGGGCCGATGACGACGACCGCAGGTGCGCCGATCTGCTCGGCGACGACTCGCGCCGCGAGGTCGCCCACCGTGGCGCGCACCGTGCGCTGACTCGGCCGGGCCGCGTCGGCGACGACCGCTGCTGGGGTCGCCGGGTCGAGGCCGGCATCGACGAGGGCCGCCGTGATCGCCGCCAGGGTGCGTATTCCCATCAGCACGACGAGGGTGGTGCCGGAGCGGGCCAGCGCCGCCCAGTCGACGGTGGAGTCTGGATGGCCCGGCGGCACGTGCCCGGAGACGACGGTGAATCCCTGGCTGACGCCGCGATGCGTGACCGGGATACCGGCCAGCTCGGGCGCGGAGATCGCCGAGGTGACGCCGGGGATGACCCGCGTCGGCACGCCGGCCTCGCGGCACGCCTCGACCTCCTCGTGTCCGCGTCCGAAGACGAAGGAGTCCCCGCCCTTGAGCCGTACCACGCGGCGTCCGGCGCGGGCGTGCTCCACGAGCAGCGCGTTGATCGTCTCCTGGGACGTCGAGCGGCCGTGCGGGATCTTGGCGACATCGATGATCTCGACATGCGGCGGGAGGCTGTCGAGCGCGGCCAGAGGCGCGAGCCGGTCGGTGACGACGACGTCTGCCTCGGCGAGTGCGGCCTGCCCGGCGACGGTCAGCAGCCCGGGGTCGGCCGGCCCGCCGCCGACCAGAGTGACCGTTCCGCCCTCGGCGCTGCGGGTGGACTCGGGAGAACCCTGCAATGCTCCGGGGTTGAGCACGAGGTCGGCCGCGAGAAAGTCTTCGCCGGTGGCCTCGCGGCGCAGCCAGGTCAGCAGGCCGCGCTGATGCCAGTCCTCGACCGTGCCGCAGACCTCGGGAGCGGCGACGGTGACCACGGCCCCGTGGCTCAGCAGCACCTCGATCCGGGCAGCCGCGCGCGCGTCGCCGCAGGTCAGGAGGATGTGGCTGCCGGGAGACACCCAGGTCGAGTCGGTCATTGCAGGTGGGTCCTCTCCACGGTTGCGGTAGTCGAATCTTGCCGCAACGGCGTTTGCCGGTGCTCGGCAGTGGCGCGACCTGCGAGCGCGGCGACGTGGTGGGCGGGTCGGCACCGACCTCGGACCGCCGTTCACGCGCCGCTTCTGCTGCCTCCCGGCGGCTACTGCCTGCTGATGCGTCCTTCGGCGAAGGGGACGGTCTAGGGAACTGCTGGTTTATTGGGGTTGTGCGCCGCCGACGGGTCCCTGAGGTGCGAGCGCAGCACACCTCGAAGGGACTCCAACCGCAACTCATTTCGAGGCTCCGCTCGTTCCTCGCTCCGCACCTCAATGAGCGGCACCGACCTATAAAAAGGCCCGCATCGGCGCGGCCACATGCTCGTCGTAGCGGTGCTTGTTCGCGGCCCAGAACGTCGTGGAGTTGTCGGCCTCGAGGTCGTCGTAGAAGTCCAGCGCCGCCTCGGGAAACCCTGCGAACCTCATTGCCTGAGCCTAGGCGGTGTTCCTGCCTTCCAAGGTCCGCCGTATCAGATCAGGATCACGACGGGTGTGGAACATGGCTACGACGTGGATCATCTCCTCGTCCACGGCGTAGATCACCAGGTACGGGAAGGTGCGCAGGACCACGCGCCGCCAGCCCGGCAGGTATTCGACACCGGTGGCAGGGTGGGCTTCGATGCGGTGCAGGCCCTCCGCGAAGGAGTCGAGAAGACGGTCCGCCAATGCGGGTGAGACGTCATCGTAGTAGGCCAGGGCTTCGTTGAGGTCGTCGGAGAGTTTGGGGTGAGAGCGAAGGACACGCTTGCTCATGACGGCCGACGACGACCCTCAAGGTACGCCTGACCGGCGGCGATGGTCTCCTCGATCGTGCGGCCGAGGAAGGGGTCGGACCTCAACTCGGCGAGACGGTGCTCGGCGATCGTTTGCTGCTCGGTCGTGGGCACGGCACCCAAGGAGTCCTCGATGTAGGCGAGCAACTCGAAGCGCTCGGCGTCATCAAGTGCGTCCACAGACGCGAGAATTTCCGCGTTGACCATGCGTACAAGTCTACGCGGGATGCGCGGCAGATGTCGGGTCCCCGCAGATAGGCACCGCTGGCCGAGGTGCGGAGCGAGGAACGAGCGAGCCGGGTCCTGAGGTGCCCCGACGAAGGAGTCCCCCGAGAACTCCGCTGCGCTCCGTTCAGGGAGGTGACCCCAACCTCGAAGGGCGAAGCCTGCCGTGGGTGGGTCATTTCGAGGTGTGCTGCGCTCGCACTGGGGGTACCTCCCGCTTGCGGGGGACAACGAGCGGCACCGACCTATAAATCAGCACTCCCTCAGCCGAGTCGCATCAGGCCGGTGCCTCCCGCATCTACGGCCGGGGGACCCCCGTGGGGTTGGGGTAGGCGACCGCGCCGGACGCTTCGACGGCCCTGGCGATGGGCAGCAGGTCGTTCGTCAGGGCGTAGGCGCGGGCGGTGGCCTCCTGGTCGAGTCCGGCACCGCAGGAGCGGTCGGTCGCGTCCTCCAGTCGTTCGCGCGCGGCGTGCCCGGTGTCGGTCGCCGTGGTGCCGTCGACCCAGCCGAACTGCTGGAGCCGGCCGAAGGCGGCGATCCATTCGTCCTGCGTCCAACCCCGGCTCTCATGCTGCGACGGCGGCACCAGGCCGGTCGCCGCCGCGAGGGCGTTGGCCTCGACGCCGCCCAATCCTGCGGCGGTCAGGACCGCGACGTGGCAGTCGCCACGGTACTCGCGCAGCACGGTCGCGGCGTGCCACAACCGGCCGACCGGATCGCTCGGTACCGGGAGCGAACGATGTGCCGCAGCGAGCGGCCGGCCGGCGAAGTCCAGCTGCCCGGCGAGACGCTGGGCGGCCTCGGCGGTGGCGGTGACGTCGAGGCCGCCGACGGCCGCAGTGATCTGCTCACGGGCCAGGTCGAGGCGGGCCGTCAGGATCTGCTCACGGTCGGCGCGCGCCCAGGCGTCCGGTAGCGCTCGCGCCACCCGCTGCGGGGCGAAGCCGTGGAACAGGGCCGTGACCAGCTCCGGGCCGGGTGTGCCGAGCGCTGCGGACCGGGAGGCCATGTAGCCCATCCAGAAGCCGCGCAGCCCGAGCGCCTCGTACCTGGCGGTGGCGTCGGGGGCGAAATAGACGACATCGTGGATCGCCTCGACGCTGCGCCAGAACTCGCGGGTGGTCATGGCCGCAACCTACTCCCGCGCTGCCCGCGTTCCTCGGCCGCACGGGTGGGTACCTCCCGCCGGTGAAGGACGCTGTTCGTGCCTGTGGATAACGAGTTTGCGGGAAGGCGTGGGGCGGGCGAGGCTGCGGGCATGGAACGTCTCGACCGCTTCGTTTTCGCCCACCGCCGCATCCTCGCCGCCCTCTGCGCGGGCCTGGCTGTGCTGTTCGCCCTGGCCGCCCTCGACAATGGCGGCCAGACCCGGCGGGTCGTCATCGTCAGCGATGATCTTCCCGCAGGTGCCACGCTGGCCACCGAAGACCTACGGGTCATCGAGGTGCCCGTCGACTCGGCCCCCGATGGGGCGTTGCAGCAGATCAAAGGGGCCGTCGGTCGCGCGCTCGCCGGTCCGGTGCGCGCCGGGGAGATCGTCACTGACCGACGCATCTTCGATGCCCAGAATCTGTCCGGATACGGCATTGAGGACCCGGCTCTGGCGACGGTGCGGGTCGCCGACCCGGCTGCGCTGAGCGGTCTGCGCGTCGGCGACCGGGTCGACGTCATCACGGCCGACCCGCAAGGGGAGGCTGCGCCGGTCATGCTCGCTCAGGACGTTGCGGTGGCGGCGGTGCCGACGCCGGGAAAGGGGGACCCGGAGATCGTGGGTCTCGTCGCGCCGCAGGACGTCGCTGCAGCCATCGCCTCGGCTGGGTTGACCAGCGCCCTGACCCTGATTGCCGCCTGACGGTTACGAGGTCCCGCGATTTGGTACACAACGGCGGTTCGGCGTGTCCAACGTGCCGGGAATGAAGGAGTTTCGTCTACCGTGGTGACTCATCCGATCCCCTACGAAAGAGAGAAGCGCCATGATCCAGGGCTTCAAGGACTTTCTGTTGCGCGGCAATATCGTCGACCTTGCGGTCGCTGTCGTCATTGGCACGGCCTTCACCGCGCTGGTGACCAAGTTCACCGAGTCGTTCATCAATCCGCTCATCGCCCTGGTCGGTGGTGGCGGTACCGATGGCGGCACCTTTACGATCAGCGAGCAGGTGTTCACCTACGGCGCTTTCATCAACGCGGTCATCACCTTCGTCCTGACTGCTGCGGTCGTGTACTTCATCGTTGTCGTGCCGATGACGAAACTCAACGAACTGCGCAAGTCCGGCCAGGCACCCGAGCCGGAGGTCGTGTCTGAGGACATTGCACTGCTGCGCGAGATCCGCGACGCCCTGCAGGCCCGCAAGGACGGCTGAACCAGGCACATTCAGGAGGGGTCGGCCTGCAGGCCGACCCCTCCTGGCATGTCCGCCGCCGTCAGCCGTGGTGCGGGGGGACGTTGCCGCGCAACTCCTCGTCACGGCTTCCTCCAGATCGCTCTCCCCAACCCTCGTCGGTGTCGTCGCGGGTCGCCTGGGGTTCGAGGTCGCCGAGCAGTTCGGCGGCGCGTCGCAGGCGCTCGGCACGGGTGTCCTTCGGATCAGCCACGGGCTTCCCCTCTCACCAACGGCCCCAGATGCAGAACATGGTGCCCCCGAGAGGATTCGAACCTCCGACCTGCGGTTTAGGAAACCGTTGCTCTATCCCCTGAGCTACGGGGGCGCCGACTTCATCTTGCCATGCGCCCGTCACCGGTTCAGTCCGGCTCGGGGTGATGCCAGCGCACGATGCTATACGCCAGCAGACCCCAGGCAGCACAGGCCGAGGCGATGAGACCCAGACCGGTCGCCCAGCCCTGGGCCGGCAGCGCCGGACCGAAGCCCACGTCGAGGATCTCGAACTCCGGAATCGCCGGGCCGATGATCCAGACGACCCCCAGCGCGAACAGCCAGACGCCGCCGAGGACGCTCACCGCGATACGCGGCAGCGTCGCCACGCCGTACTTGGCGGCCTCGATAGCGCGGCGCTGCAGCGGATCTCGGATGCGCCTGGCCCAGGAGTGATGCCGCGACAGCAAGGCGATGCCACCGACCAGCACCAGCGTGCCCGGCCCCGGCGCGGGCATCAGCACGATGCCGAGCGGCACGAGAATCCAGCCGAGGATCTCGGTCCCGGTGTGGTCGGCCCATTGGCGTAGGCGGTCAGCCCAGGTGTGTCGCCCGATGTCCGGCCGGCCCTCCCCGTTCATGCGGCCAAGCATGCCATCTGGATCCACATGCCGCCGAACGGTGCGCGACGGATCGGGGGTGCGAGGAGCGGACCCTGAGGTGTGAGGCCGCCTGCGGCCGAGCCTCGAAGGGCGAAGCCTGCGAAAGTGGGGTCCCTTCGCCCTTCGAGGGCGCTCGTTCCTCGCGCCACCTCAGGACCCGGCTCGCAAGCTCGCACCTCAGGGATTCCGACCACCTGCGGAATCTTTTACACCGAGACGAAGATGTGGATCGCGGCGTCGTTGTCGATCTCGGCCGATTCGCCCTGACGTGCCACTACGACGCCGTCGTGGCCGCGGCTCACCAGCACGTCATTGCCGGGCAGGGCACCGACGCGGCGCAGCACCGACATGACCTGGGTGTCCTTCTGGACCTCTTCGGCGATGCGGCGCACCACCAGGCGGCGCGGCTCGTCGCTGTCGGCCACGGCGCGCGGCAACGCCTGCACGCCGTCGAGGAAACTGCTCTCGTCGACCTGCTCGCCCAACTCCGACAGGCCAGGGATCGGGTTGCCGTACGGCGACTCGGTGGGGTGCTCCAGCAGCTCGATGAGGCGCCGCTCCACCTGCTCGGAGATGACGTGCTCCCAACGACACGCCTCCTCGTGGACGTATTCGAACTCCAGGCCGATGACATCGGTCAGCAGGCGCTCGGCCAGGCGGTGCTTGCGCATCACCCGAGTGGCCAGTTGGCGGCCCTTCTCGGACAGCTCCAGATGCCGGTCGCCCTCGACGGTCAGCAGGCCGTCGCGCTCCATGCGGGCGACGGTCTGGCTTACCGTCGGTCCCGACTGGTGCAGGCGCTCGGCGATGCGCGCGCGCAGCGGGACGATGCCCTCCTCTTCGAGCTCGAAGATGGTGCGCAGATACATCTCGGTGGTGTCGATCAGGTCGCTCACGGTCGCCATTGTTCCACGAGCCGGGTGAGTCGACCCTCACCTGCATCTGCAAGCGCGCCTCAGGGACCCGATTGCGATCACCGCACGTCAAGGGGCGAGGCGGGTGCGGTCCCAGGAGCCGGTGGCGGTGCGGCGGAAACAGATGCGGTCGTGAAGGCGATTCGGGCGCCCCTGCCAGAACTCGAAGGACTCCACCGTGAGTCGGAAACCGCCCCAGTGATCCGGGCGGATACCTGCTTGCGGCGATGCGGCCGCCTCGGCCCAGCGGCGCTCCAACTCGGCCCGGTCGGCGACCACCTGCGACTGCGGGGACGCCGCCGCGCTGATCCGCCCGCCCTCGGGCCGCGAGGCGAAGTAGGCGTCGGACTCGGCGGCACTGATCCGCGCCACCGTCCCCTCCAGCCGCACCTGACGCGCCAGATCGTGCCACAGCAGGACTGCTGCGGCTTGCGGATTGGCCTCCAACTCGCGTCCCTTGCGCGAGTCGTAGTTGGTGTGGAACACCGCACCTGCGGCGTCCAATGACTTCAACAGCACGATCCGCACCGAGGGCACTGCGCTGGGGGTGGCCGTGGCCAGCGCCATCGCGTTCGGCTCGCCGATCCCCGCTGCGACTGCGTCGGCGAGCCACCGCTCGAACAGCGCCAGAGGGTCGTCACCGGCCTGCTTCTGGGAGAGCCCGGTTTCGCCGTATTCGTGTCGCATCGCGGACAGTTCGGGGGTGACCATGCGCTCAACCTAACCGCAGTGGCACGATGAAGACCATGACTGAGGTACACCACGGACTCGAGGGCGTCATCGCCTTTGAAAGCCAGATCGCCGAACCCGATAAGGAAGGCTCGGCGCTGCGCTATCGCGGTGTCGACATCGACGACCTCGTGGGCCGTGTGCCCTTCGAGAAGATCTGGGGGCTGCTGGTCGACGGCACGTACGAACCGGGCCTGCCGCCGGCCGAGCCGTTCCCCATCCCCGTCCACTCCGGCGACATCCGCGCCGACGTCCAGAGCGCCATCGCGCTGACCGCCCCCGCGTGGGGCATGGGCCAGCTCTACGACATCAGCGACGAGCAGGCGCGCGACGACCTGGCCCGTACTGCGGTCATGGTGCTGTCGTACGTTGCCCAGGCCGCGCGCGGTGTCGGTCAGCCGTTCGTTCCGCAGGCCGAGATCAACAAGTGCTCGACCATCACCGAACGGTTCCTGACCCGCTGGCGCGGTGAGGTCAATCCCGCCCACGCCAAGGCCATCGACGCCTACTGGGTCTCGGCCGCCGAGCACGGCATGAATGCCTCGACCTTCACCGCGCGGGTCATCGCCTCCACCGGCGCGGACGCCGCTGCGGCCTTGTCTGGCGCGGTTGGCGCGATGTCCGGCCCGCTGCACGGCGGAGCGCCCGCGCGTGTGCTGACGATGATCGAGGAGGTCGAGCAGCGCGGCGATGCGCGCGCTTACGTCAAGGAGTTGCTCGACTCCGGTGAACGGCTCATGGGTTTCGGCCACCGGGTGTACCGCGCCGAGGACCCCCGCGCCCGCACGCTGCGCCGCACGGCCAAGGAACTCAAGGCACCCCGCGCGGAGGTCGCCGAGGCGCTGGAGCAGGCCGCCCTGGCCGAGCTGCGCGAGCGCCGTCCCGACCGCGTGCTGGAGACGAACGTGGAGTTCTGGGCCGCCATCGTGCTCGACTTCGCCGAGATCCCCCCGCACATGTTCACCTCGATGTTCACCTCGGCCCGCACCGCCGGCTGGAGCGCGCACATCCTGGAGCAGAAGCGCACCGGTCGCCTGATCCGGCCGTCGTCGCTGTACACCGGGCCGACCGCCCGGCGCGCGGACGAGGTCGAGGGCTGGAACCCCGCCTGGGCCACCGCCTGAGCCACCCGTGAACGGAGGGCCGGAGCGCGATGCTCCGGCCCTCCGTCGCATCTCCGGGGTTGCCGAGCGTGATGAGATAGCGACATGAGCGTCCCGCACCTTCGCCTGAGCGAATCCGTCACGATCCCGCAACTCGGATTCGGGGTGTTCAAGGTCGATCCGGCCGCCACCCAGCAGGTCGTCGAGACCGCCCTGGAGGCCGGCTACCGGCACATCGACACCGCTGCGGTCTACGGCAACGAGGAGGGTGTCGGCCGGGCGCTGGCGGCCTCCGGGCTGCCCGCCGGCGAGGTGTTCGTCACCACCAAGCTGTGGAACGCCGATCAGGGCTACGACACGACCCTGGCCGCCTTCGAGCGCAGCATGGAACGGCTCGGCCTGGACGTCCTCGACCTGTACCTCATCCACTGGCCGATGCCCGATCACGGCAGCTACGTCGAGACCTGGCGCGCCCTCGCGCAGTTGCATGCCGACGGTCGTGTCCGGGCCGTCGGCGTGTCCAACTTCGGCATCGCGGAGCTGCAGGTGCTCGCCGAGGCGGGCCTGCCGACCCCGGCGATCAACCAGATCGAGGCCCATCCCCTGCTGGGGCAGGCCGCGCTGCGCGACTACCACCGCACGCACGGCATGGTCACCGAGGCGTGGAGTCCGCTCGCCCAGGGTCAGGCGCTCGATCTGCCCGAGATCGCCGCCATCGCCGAGGCCCACGGCGCGACGCCCGCCCAGATCGTCATCGCCTGGCACCTGGCGCTCGGCAACGTCGTCATCCCGAAGTCGGTCACGCCCGAGCGCATCACGTCGAACTTCGCCGCGCACGAGATCGTCTTGACCGACGAGGAGGTGGCCCGCATCGACGCGCTCGACCGCGGCCATCGCGTCGGACCCGACCCGAACACCTTCCACCGGCTCTGAGCGCTGACGGTACCTCTCAGGAGGCGGGGGTCGAACTCGATTCGGTGCTGCTCGTGGCAGACGCGGTTGAAGAGGCCCCGGAGGAACTGCTCGAGCTGCGGCTGTCGGTCCGGTAGAAGCCCGATCCCTTGAACACCACACCGACCGCGTTGAAGACCTTGCGCAGCCGCCCCCGGCACGCCGGGCACTCGGTCAGAGCCTCGTCGCTGAACGACTGCTGGACCTCGAGCGCTTCGCCGCATTCGATGCATTGGTACTGATAGGTGGGCACTGGTCTGGACTCCGGACTGGTGACTCGTGGACAAAGACCACACCAGAGTACAATTGGCCGCACTGTGAACGAGCCTCCGAGTACCGGCCCTGTCCCGTCTCAACGCGCCTCGCGCCACCTGGTGATCTGCCGGTGACCGAGTGGATCCTGCTCGGTGTCGCCGTTGTCCTGATGTTCGCCTGCGGCGTGTTCGTCGCTGCGGAGTTCTCCTTCGTCACCGTCGACCGCGCGGCGGTCGAGCGCGCAGCATCGGAGGGGCGACCCGGAGCCGCAGGCACGCTCAAGGCTCTGCGCTCCCTGTCGACGCAACTCAGCGGGGCCCAGCTCGGCATCACGATGACGAATCTCGCTATCGGCTATCTCGCCGAGCCGGCCATCGGGCGGCTGCTGCGCGGGCCGCTGGAATCGCTGGGCCTGAGCGGCGGCAGTCTCGGCTTCGCCTCCTACCTCGTGGCCCTGACGGTGAGCACCTTCGCCACGATGCTCATCGGCGAGCTGATCCCGAAGAACATCGCGCTGGCGGTCCCGATGGCCACCGCTCGCTGGACGCAGCTGCCGCAGCGGTGGTTCACCGCGATCATGGCCTGGCCGATCCGCTGGCTCAACGGCACGGCGAACGCGGTGCTGCATTCGTGGGGTGTGGAGCCGCAGGAGGAACTGCGCTCGGCGCGCTCTCCTGTCGAACTGCGCTCGCTCGTGCTCCGGTCGGCGCAAGAGGGTGCCATTGACGACGACACCGCCCGGCTTGTCGCGCGCAGCATCACCTTCGGCGACCGGACCGCCGCCGACGTCCGCACGCCGCGCGTCCGGGTGACGTTCGTCGAGGGCCGCGACAGCGCCGCCGCAGTGATCGCCGCCGCGCGGACCACCGGCCACTCGCGTTTCCCGGTCATCGGCAAGACGCCCGACGAGATCCTGGGCGTCGTCCACGTCAAGCACGCCGTCACGGTGCCGGTCGACCGGCGGCGGGCCACGCGCATCGAGGACATCTGCGTGCCCGCAGTCACCGTGCCGGACAGCCTCGAACTCGACCCGCTGCTGTCGCTCCTGCGCGAGCAGGGCATGCAGATGGCCGTGGTCCTCGATGAATACGGGGGAACCGACGGCGTCGTGACGCTGGAGGACCTTATCGAGGAGATCGTGGGCGACATCGCCGACGAGCACGACCGGGTCGCGGCGACCAGCCGCCATCGCACCGACGGCACCTGGTCGCTGTCGGGCCTGCTGCGCCCCGACGAGGTGTTCGAGCAGACCGGTATCGCGCTGCCGGAGAGTCCGCATTACGAGACGATTGCCGGCCTGATCGTGCAGGAACTGGGCCGGCTGGCCGAGCGCGGCGACGTCGTCACGCTGCTGGTCGATCCGACCCCGGAGGACACTGACGACGAGCCGGAGCCGCTGACGGTGACCCTGAGTGTCGAGCGGGTCGACGGGCGCCGCATCGACCGGGTCACGCTGACCGTTTCCGCGCCGCTGCCGCCGCCGTCCTCGGTGGCGGTCCACACCGGTCGCGAGCGAGGCGAGCAGCGATGAACATCTGGTGGGGTCTGGCCGTCACGGTCCTTCTGCTGGCGCTCAATGCGCTGTTCGTCGCCTCGGAGTTTGCGCTCATCTCGGCGCGCCGCACGCAGTTGGAGCCGGCCGCGCAGGGCGGGTCGCGTATGGCTCGCCTGGCCCTGAGAGCGATGGAGAACCTGTCGTCGGTCATGGCTGCGGCTCAGCTGGGCATCACCATCTGCTCGCTGCTGCTCGGCGCGGTGAGCGAGCCGGCCATCGCGCACGCACTGGAGCCGGTCTTCGACACGCTCGGGGTGCCGCACATCGCGGTGCATCCGGTGGCGTTCGCGCTCGCGCTGTCGCTGGTGGTGTACGCGCATGTGGTGATCGGTGAGATGGTCCCGAAGAACCTGGCGCTGGCCGGGCCGGATCGCGCGTCGCTGCTGCTCGGTCCGTTCATGCTCGCGGTGGTCGCCGTGCTCAAGCCGCTCGTGAGAATCCTCAATGGGGTGGCGAATGCCGCGCTGCGGCTGCTGGGGATCGAGCCGAAGGACGAGGTCGCCTCCACCTACACCCACGACGAGGTGTCCGATCTGGTCGAGGAGTCGCGCCGCGAGGGCCTCCTCGACGACGACGAGTACGAGCTGGTCCAGGGCGCGCTGGAGTTCCAGGGCGGGACGGTCGACGACGTGCTGCTCCCGGTGGAGGTGCTGGTGACCATCGACCGGCAGGCCACGGCGGCCGACGTCGAGGTCGCCTGCGCGCGGTCCGGTTTCTCGCGGTTCCCGGTGGTCGACGCCGCCGGGGAGCTGTCAGGCTACCTGCACCTCAAGGACGCGCTGGAGACCGATGAGGCCGCGCGGCACCGGGTCATCGCCGACAAATGGGTCCGCCCGCTCGTGACGGTGCCGGTGGGTGCGGGGCTGTTCGACGCGCTGCGGCTGATGCAGGCTCGCGGGTCGCACATGGCGCGAGTCGCCGACCACGAGGGGCGCGTCGCCGGGGTGGTCATGCTGGAGGACGTGCTCGAAGAGCTGGTCGGCGAGATCCGCGACGCCGACCGCGCCCGCTGACCGGTGCGCGGGGTTGGTGGCTTCGAGGCTCCTCGTTCCTCGTCGCACCTCAGCCGCCGGAACGACCGGCCCCTGAAGTGCGAGCGCAGCGCTCCTCGAAGGGACCTCCGCTGGTTCGGGTGGCTTGGAGGCTCCTCGCTCCTCGTCGCGCCTCAGTCACCGGAACGACCGGTCCCTGGGGTGCGTAGGCCGCTTGCGGCCGGAGCCTCGAAGGGCGTGCCTCAGCCAGCGGGCCTATCTGCGGAATCGCTTACCGGATTGCGTGTCGGCGGGGCGGAAGAGGCCCGATTCGGTGAGGACGAGATCGACGGCCTCGTCATGGGGTTCGCGCGGAACCTCCGGCAGTAGTTCGTCGGCGAACACGACGGCGCAGGTCAGCGGCCTCGGCCCGCTGGTCGGTAGCCCGGCCAGCGCACGGTCGTAGTAGCCCGCGCCGCGCCCGAGCCGGTATCCGCAGTGATCGACGGCCAGCGCTGGCAGCACCACCAGATCGACCGCCGGCAGCGGTTCGCCCGGCAGCGGTTCGCCCTCCGGCTCGTCGACGCCGAGCCGCGAGCGCCGGGTGGCCGCGGCCGGGTCGTAGGCATGCCACGCCAGGGAGCCGTCGTCATGGGCCGCCGGGACGATGATGCGGGTCCGGGCTGCCAGGCGGTCGGCGATCAATGCCTCCGTGGGCGGTTCCCCGCGCATCGAGAGGTAGACCGCGATGGCGCGCGCCCTGGTGAACACCGGTTCCCCGGCGGCGTGGGCGGCCAGGGCTAGACCCGCCTGATGCACCTCGGTCTCGGGTCGAGCGCGGCGGCGCAGCAGCAGTTCGCGGCGTGCCGCAGCCTTGCGCGCAGCCATGTCGTGCGCCGCCTCGTCCACGTCGACGACGCTATCGTGTCCGGATGGACGGATTGACTGCAGCGCGCCAGCGCATGACCGATGCGGGTGTGGCCCCGCAGGCGATCGACGTGTTCAGCCACTTCTACGAACAGCTCCGAGCCGGCGCGACCGGGATGATCCGGGAGGCCGACGTCGAGCCGTTGGCCGGCATCGACCGGGCCGCGAAGGTCGAGGTCAGCCAGGCTGAGGCGCGCGCCGCCGCCGACGCGACCGTGGTCATCAAGCTCAACGGCGGCCTCGGCACGTCGATGGGCATGGACCAGGCCAAATCACTGCTCCCGGTCCGGCCGGGCCTGAGTTTCCTCGACATCATCGCCGGCCAGGTCCAGCACGTCCGGCGCACGCTCGACGTGCGGCTGCCGTTGGTGCTGATGAACTCCTTCCGCACCCGTGACGACACCCTCGCGGCGCTCGCCGCCTACCCGGACCTGGCCGTTCCCGGTCTGCCTCTGGATTTCATGCAGAACCTCGAACCGAAGTTGCGCGCCGACGACCTCGCCCCCGTCGAGTGGCCGGCCGACCCCGAATTGGAGTGGTGCCCGCCGGGCCACGGCGACCTCTACACCGCCTTGCAGACCTCGGGCGTTCTCGACGAACTGCTGAACGCCGGCTACCTCTACGCCACCGTCTCGAACTCCGACAACCTCGGCGCGGCCCCCGACCCGGAGATGATGGCGTGGTTCGCCGCCTCCGGCGCCCCCTACGCCGCCGAGGTCTGCCGCCGTACCCCTGCCGACGTCAAGGGCGGCCACATCGTCGTTCGGCGCAGCGACGGCCGGCTCGTGCTCCGCGAGACGGCGCAGACCCCGGACGAGGACGTGGCCGCCGCCTCGGACCTGACGCGCCACCGCTACTTCCACACCAACAATCTGTGGTTCGACCTGCGGGTTCTCAAGAAGACCCTCGATGAGCGTGGCGGCATCCTCGGCCTGCCGCTGATCCGCAATCGCAAGACCGTCGATCCGACCGATCCGTCCTCGCCGGAGGTCATCCAGATCGAATGCGCGATGGGCGCGGCGATTGAGATCTTCGACGGGGCCACCGCCATCGAGGTTGATCGCTCCCGGTTCCTGCCGGTCAAAACCACCAATGATCTGCTACTGCTGCGCTCGGATATCTACGGCATCGGCGAGGACTTCGTGGTCCGCGAGACGGCAGAGCCGCCGCTGATTGATCTCGACAAGCGCTTCTACGGCACCATCGCCGACTTCGACGCCCGGTTGCCGCATCCGCCGTCGCTGGTGGGTGCGCGGTCGTTCACGGTGCGTGGTGATTGGAGTTTCGGCGAGCGGGTCGTCGTCTGCGGCGACGTGGTCATCGAGGAGGGTCAGGACGCGCCCGGCGGTGAGGTCGCGAGGATCGTCGAAGGCACCGAGTTAGGCTGATGCCCATGGTCCCTGGAGAGAGCGACATCGCCGTGCCGGTGGAGCAGCAGGGGAACGTACCGCCGCAGGCTCCGGGGCGTGCCAAGCATGCCGTGATGGGTCCGCGTCCGCGTCCGCGTCCGGTGAGCGTTCCCGACGACGTGCTGACCGTGGAGGACCACCTCGAACTCGTGCTGCGTGGCATCGGACCGCTGGCTCCGTACGAGCAGCCGCTGGTCGAGTCGGTGGGGTTGCCGCTGTACGCCGACTACGTCAGCAAGGCTGATCTGCCGCGCTTCGACCAGGCGGTCATCGACGGGTATGCCGTCGCGGTCAGTGACACCGAAAGCGCCGATGCCGACCATCCGGTGAGCCTGCCGGTTGCCGGGGAGATTCGCGCCGGGGTGTCGCGTCCGTTCTCGATCAGCCGTGGCAGCGCTGCCCGCATCACGGCCGGTTCGCCGGTGCCGCGCGGGGCCGACTGCATCGTGCCGCTGTCGCATACGGATCGCGAACAGGTCACCGGCAGAGTGGCGATCACCGTCGCCCCGCAGATCGGCCAGGGCATCCGTGCGATGGGTTCGGACGTCACGGCTGGCACTGTGGCGGTCTCGGCAGGGTCGGTGCTGGGGCCGCGCGAGGTCGGCATGCTCGCCTCGCTCGGTGCTCAGCGCGTCGCTCTTCGCCCGCGCCCGCGTGTCGTGGTCATCTCGATGGGATCGGAGCTGCGCGAGCCGGGACCGGCCTCGCATCTGGCACACGACTCCTCTTTCGACGGCAACAGCTACATGCTGGCCGCCGCGATCCGCACCGCCGGTGCCATCGCCTACAGGGTCGGTGCCATCGGTGACGACGAGGCGGAGTTCAAGCGTGTGCTCAACGAGCAGCTGGTGCGCGCCGACCTGGTGCTGACCACCGGCGGCGTGTCCGAGGGGCAGCGCGACATCATCGGGCAGACGCTGCGCTCACTCGGCACCGTCTCGTTCAACCGGGTCGCCATGACGCCGGGACGCTGGCACGGCTTCGGCACGGTGCTGGAGGAAGAGACGCCGATCATCACGCTGCCGGGCGGTTCGGTGGCGGCCTACGTGGGCTTCGAGGTCTTCGTGCTGCCGGCGCTGCGCCGCCTCATGGGACGCACCCCGTATCGCCGCCCGATGGTGCACGCGGTGCTCGCGGCCGACATCGAGTCGCCGTCGGGACACCGCCAGTACGTGCCGGCGGTCTTCGAGGTCACGCATCGCGGCGCGAAGGTCACGCCGCTGCCCGACGACGGCGATTCGCGCCTGTCGCGGCTGGCGCAGGCCAATGCGTTCATCGTGGTCGGTGAGGACGAGACGGCGATGAATCTGGGCGACACGGTGCGCACCCTGGTGCTCGACCGGGCCTTCTGACCTGCGGTGCCGATTCCCTGGAACGTCGAACTGCATCACGGCCGCGTCGGGGTGCGGGCGCTGCGGCAGTCCGACGCGCTGCGGTGGGATCACCTGCGCCGTTCGAGCGCGGACTGGCTCGGTCCGTGGGACGCCTCCCTACCCCCGGAAGGGGGACAGCCGACGACCTCCTACCGGCACATGATCTCCGTCCTGCGCAAGCGTGCCAAGCGCGGTGAGGTGATGCCGTTCGTCACGACCTGGGACGGTGTCATGGTCGGGCAGGTGAGCGTCAGCTCGATTACCTGGGGTGCGGCGCGGGCGGCCAGCATCGGCTATTGGGTCGCGGTCGACTACGCGGGACGCCGGATCACGCCGACTGCGGTGGCGCTCGTGTGCGATCTGCTGTTCGAGCGCATGCTCTTACACCGGGTCGATATCGCCATCCGTCCTGAGAATCACCCGAGTCTTGCCGTCGTGCGCCGGTTGGGGTTCACCGAGGTCGGCCTGGCACCTCGGTACCTGCACATCGCCGGAGAATGGGCAGATCACCGGCTGTTTCAGCTGCTTTCCGAGGACGTCGGGGGGCGTGTGATTGACCGCATAGGCGAGTCACATCAGTAACTTCTGTCACAACACCTTACTTTTTTCTCACATTCGACCCGGTTTGGGGTTACTCTGGTCTCGTGATCGGAGGAGCGAGCGGCGTGATCGTCGCGGTTGTCGTCATTTTGTGGGTGGCCTATGTCGTCCCTCTGGCGTTGCGCCGCTATGACGAGGCCGTGTCGACGTCGGATTCGCAGGGCACGGAGTCCGCGCTCGGCTCCCTGACGTCCCTGCGCCGCGTCATCACCCGCGCTGGTCGCCGCACGGGGACCGAGGCGGTCGAGTTGTCTGCTCCCGTCGGCGAAGGTGCCGTGCCGCAGGCCCGCCTGGAACGTCCTTCGGCTCGGCTGGCCGCGCGCCGTCGCCGCCGGGTGCTGATCGCGCTGTTGACCGCTCTTGTCGTGCTGGCCGTGTTCGGCGCGGTCGGTACGTTGTCGCCGCTTTGGACTGCCGTTCCGGCCGCCTTGATTCTGGCGTGGCTGGTGACGTGCCGCATTCAGGTGCGCCGCGAGCTGGGTCTGGGCCGCCGGGCGATCCATGTGCCGCCGGCCGCGACCGTGGCTAACCCGGTGCCGGATACCGCCGCCTCGGCCGAGGCGGCGGCTGAGGCCGCTGCGGGAGGCACTGCGGCCGACGAGGTCGACACCCTGGTCGTGTCCGATCAGTTCGAGGACGTCGAGCCGGATCATCCGCGTGTCATGGAGCCGGCTCCGCTGGCCGGTGAGGCGCTCGATGAGAAGTTGGCGATCGCCGTGCCGTCGCCGTCGACAACCGGAGAGGCCCTGTGGGATCCGCTTCCGGTCACGCAGCCCACGTACATCCGTCAGCCGCGTGTCGGCCGCACGGTGCGCACGGTCAGCCTGCCGCAGGTCGGGCAGTGGTGGTCGGGGCATGTCGAGGGCGAGGGTGCCGAGCTTCCGGGTCGCGAGTCGGGCAAGGAAGGCCCCCAAGACGGTCCGCGCGAGGCCGTGGGGCACTGATCGCACCGTTGCTGCGGGGATGCTAGGCTCGATCTGCCGCTTGCGGCACTGGGGCATTGGCGCAGTTGGTAGCGCGCTTCGTTCGCATCGAAGAGGTCAGGAGTTCGAATCTCCTATGCTCCACCAATGAGATTGGGCCGCCCCGTTCTGTGGGGCGGCCCAATCTCATTCATCAGGGATGGTGATTCGGGGAGGAGCGAGCGCCAGCGAGTGACGGGGTCTCCTATGCTCCACTCGAAGAAAACCGGCTCTTCACAATCGAGGGTGTAGAGGCTGACGGCGCGTCGGTCCGGGGGTAGATGTCGAGGTCTTCCGATGATGGAAGTTCTGACGCTCGCCATCTGGAAGACCTCGACGTGCCTGACGCTACCT
>NZ_JASGDU010000024.1:0-9984 GCF_047607065.1 Aeromicrobium sp. | reverse complement strand
CGGTGATCCGTGGCCGGAATCCCGAGGCAGGACGGTACGGAACCTGCTCGGGATGATCCTTCAACAGGTCGTCGCAGGTGACGTAGAGTGCGGTCGCCAGGGTGTCCAGGTTAGCGTCCATCGCAGGTGCCCCCTTCAGGGGTTCGGCGTTCGGGTAAGCAACGCTGAGTCTGGACACCCTGGTCTCTGAGGTCACGCAGCCACGCCGAAGGCCTTATCTCCCCGCATCAATCATCTAGTCTGCTTGCGTGTCTGCTTCGTTCGCGGTGCCGCCGGAGTTGTCGGCCAAGGATGCCGAGCGCCGTCGTTCGCTGCGCCGGATGCGTCTGGTGGCGACGTCGTTGCTGGTCGTCACGGCGGTGATCTTCGTGCTGACCCGGGACGCAGAGGGTGCGCTGGGCTATGTCAACGCTGCAGCGGAGGCCGCGATGGTCGGTGCGTTGGCGGACTGGTTCGCGGTGACCGCGCTGTTCAAGCATCCGTTAGGCCTGCCCATCCCGCACACGGCGATCATCCCCAAACGCAAGGAGTCGCTGGGCGAGAGCCTGCAGGACTTCGTCGCGGACAACTTCCTGCAACCCCAGGTGGTCCGCGAGCGGGTGCTGGCGGTCGGGGTGGCCGAGCGGGTGGGGGCCTGGGTGTTGGAGCCGGGGCACGCCGAGCGGCTGGTGCGGGCCGGTTCGCGCATCGTGGCGCACGGCCTGGACCGGATCAGCGACGACGACGTGGCGGCCCTGGTGCGCGACGTGATCGTGCCGAAGCTCAGCACCGAACCGCTAGGGCCGGCTGCCGGGCAGATGCTCGCAGAAGTGGTCGCCGACCGCGCGCACACGGGCGTCGTCGATCTGGTGACCGACGAACTGCACCGCTGGCTGGTCAGCAACGAGGCCGAGGTGACCTCCATCGTCGAGCAGCGCGCGCCGTGGTGGACTCCGCAGTGGGTCGACGAGCGCGTGGCCGCGCGGCTCCATCTGGAGGCGGTGCGCTGGGTTGCCGAGGTGCGCGACGACCCGCAGCACCGCGCACGGGCGGCTTTCGACGACTGGCTCGGCCAGTTGGCGCACGACCTGCAGTTCCACGGCCCGACCCGTGAGCGCGCCGAACGACTGAAGGAGCGGGTGCTGGCCCAGCCGCAGGTGATCGCGACCTCGATCTCGCTGTGGACGTCGTTGAAGGCGGTGCTGGTCGAGGCCCTGACCGATGACGGCCTGCTGCGTCGCCGGGCGGTCGAGGAGGTGTGGGCCGCAGCACAGCGGTTGCTGGACGATCCGGCGCTCGCCGCACGGGTGGACGATCTGGCTGCGGAGGTGGCGTCATATGCCGTCGAGCATCACGGTGGCGAGCTGGCGACGGTGATCTCGGCGACCGTCGAACGGTGGGACGGGGTCGAGACCGCCAAGCGGATCGAGTTGCACGTGGGCCGCGACCTGCAGTTCATCCGGATCAACGGCACCGTCGTCGGGGGCCTGGCCGGGCTGGCCATCCACGGCCTGTCGCACCTGATGTGACCGCCGCACCCCGGTTCGGGAATCGGGCGGGTCTTTGCTAGACTGGCTCGCGCTGCCGGAGCGGGTCGTACCGCGCCAGCACCACACCTGTCCGGGTGGCGGAATGGTAGACGCGCTAGCTTGAGGTGCTAGTGCCCTTCAACGGGCGTGGGGGTTCAAGTCCCCCCTCGGACACAGAAAAGCGGCGGGCCACACGGCTCGCCGCTTTGTTCGTGTCAACCGCGATGCTGGCTCTTGGCTTCCGCGAAGGATTGGTAGGCTGTGCCAGCCGATCAACGCCGTGTGGGAGAGACTGACCCGCACCAGGGCAGCGCCGAAGGGGCAATTCCTCCCCGGAACCTCTCAGGCATCCCGGACCACGCGGACGAGGCGATTCTGGAGGTCTGCCGACAGAAGGGGAGGGGAAGATCACGTCCCCGACCCCATCTGGAGTATCCGTGACCACCTCCTCCTTCGTCGAGCGCCACATCGGCCCCCGCCCCGCCGAGATCGCCGCGATGGTCGAGCGAGTCGGCTTCGACTCGCTCGATGCGCTGATGAGCGCCGCAGTTCCCGCCGGCATCCGCACCCGGCAGGCGAGCGCGGTCACGGCCCTCGGACAGAGCGAACAGGACGTCCTGGACCGGCTCCGCGCCCTCGCCGAGCGCGACAACCCCGGCGTGTCGATGATCGGTGCCGGATACCACCCGACCGTCACGCCGCCGGTGATCCGCCGCAACGTGCTGGAGGACCCCTCCTGGTACACCGCGTACACGCCCTACCAGCCGGAGATCTCCCAGGGCCGCCTGGAAGCCCTGCTCAACTTCCAGACCATGATCGGCGACCTCACCGGATTGCCGACGGCGAACTCCTCGCTGCTGGACGAGGCGACGGCGGCGGCCGAGGCGATGACGCTGGTGCGGCGCGCCGTCCGCGGCCGCGACCAGGCGCCGGTCGTCATCGACACCGGCCTGCACCCCCAGACCATCGCGGTGATCGCCACCCGCGCCGAGGCCTTGGGCATCGAGCTGATCCACGCCGACCTGCGCGAGGGCACGCTGCCGGTCGACGACTGCGCGGGCACGATCATCGCCTACCCGCGCACCGACGGCGTGATCGTCGACCCGCGACCGGTCATCGAGGCCACCCACGCCGCCAACGGCCTCGCGGTCGTCGTCAGCGATCCGCTGGCCCTCGTGCTGTTGGCCTCGCCCGGATCGATGGGTGCCGACGTCGCGGTCGGCTCGGCCCAGCGCTTCGGCGTACCGATGTTCTACGGCGGCCCGCACGCGGGTTTCATGGCCGTGCGCGCCGGCCTGGAGCGGCACCTGCCCGGCCGCCTCGTGGGCGTCTCGGTCGACTCGGCGGGACGGCCCGCCTACCGGCTCGCCTTGCAGACCCGCGAACAGCACATCCGCCGGGAGAAGGCGACCTCCAATATCTGCACCGCGCAGGTGCTCCTGGCCGTGGCGGCATCGATGTACGCCGTATACCACGGCCCCGATGGCCTGCGCGAGATCGCCGCGCGCACGCACGCCCAGGCCGCCGCCATTGCCGGGGGTCTGCGGGCCGGCGGCATCGAGTTGGTCGGCGATACGTTCTTCGACACGGTGACCGCCCGTGTTCCGGGCCGTGCTGCCGGCATCGTTGCGGCAGCGCGCGAGCGAGGCATTCACCTGAGGGCGCTCGACGCCGATCACGTCGGCGTCAGCGCCTCGGAGACCACGACCGGGGAGCACGTCGTGAGCGTGCTGCAGGCCTTCGGAGTCGACGCTCAGGCGGGACATGCCGACTCGGCGCTGCCCGCCGGCCTGCTGCGCACCGACGAGATCCTGACCCATCCGGTGTTCGCCGAGCACCGCAGCGAGACCCAGATGCTGCGCTACCTCAAGAAGCTCAGCGACCGCGACTATGCCCTCGACCGGGGAATGATCCCGCTCGGCTCGTGCACGATGAAGCTCAACGCGACTGCGGAGATGGAGCCGATCAGTTATCCGGGTTTCGCCGACCTGCATCCCTTCGTGCCCGCCGAGGACGCGGCCGGGTTCATCGAGCTGATCGACACCCTCGAGACGTGGCTCGCGGACCTGACCGGCTATGCCAAGGTCTCCATCCAGCCCAATGCCGGATCGCAGGGCGAGTTGGCCGGGCTGTTGGCGATCCGCAGATATCACCGCAGCCGCGGCGAGGAGAACCGCACGGTCTGCCTCATCCCGAGTTCGGCGCACGGCACCAATGCGGCCTCGGCGGTCATGGCGGGCATGAAGGTCGTGGTCGTGGCCTCCACCGACGACGGCGAGGTGGATCTGGCCGACCTGCGCGCCAAGTGCGAGCAGCACGCCGACGACTTGGCGGCGATCATGGTGACCTATCCGTCCACGCACGGCGTGTACGAGCACGGCATCACCGAGTTGTGCGAGGTCGTGCATGCGCACGGCGGACAGGTGTACGTCGATGGTGCGAACCTCAACGCGCTCGTCGGGCACGCCCGGCCCGGTGAGTTCGGTGGTGACGTCTCGCACCTGAACCTGCACAAGACGTTCTGTATCCCGCACGGCGGCGGCGGGCCGGGCGTCGGCCCGGTGGCGGTGGCCGAGCACCTGACGGCTTTCCTGCCGACCCATCCGCTGCATCCGGATCCCGCCCGCCGCGAGGGGCTGGGTCCGATCAGCGCCTCGCCGTACGGCTCGGCCGGCATCCTGCCCATCCCGTTCGCCTACATCGCGCTGATGGGCGCCGACGGACTCACGCAGGCGACGTCCGTGGCCGTGCTCACCGCGAACTACGTGGCCCGGCGGCTCGGTGAGGCCTATCCGGTGCTGTACTCCGGCGACCGAGGCCTGGTCGCGCACGAGTGCATCCTCGATCTGCGCCCGCTCACCAAGGAGGCGGGGCTGAGTATCGACGACGTGGCGAAGCGGCTCATCGACTACGGCTTCCACGCCCCGACGATGAGCTTCCCGGTGGCGGGCACGCTGATGATCGAGCCGACGGAGTCCGAGGACCTGGCAGAGCTGGACCGTTTCTGCGATGCGATGCTGGCGATCCGCGCGGAGATCGACGCCGTGATCGCCGGGGAGTCGGCCGCCGACGACAATGTGCTGGTCAATGCCCCGCACACGGCGCGCTCCCTCGTGGACTGGACACATGGCTATGCGGTGGCCGAGGGCGTGTTCCCCGCCGGAACGACCGATGACAAGTACTGGCCGCCGGTCGGGCGCATCGACCAGGCCTACGGCGACCGCAACCTCGCCTGCTCCTGCCCGCCCCCCGAAGCCTTCGCCGAGTAGGGAGAGCACACCAACAGAGGATCCGGTTCCGCCGTTAGGGAAGTGCTGATCAATGGCCGATGCCGCTCATTGTCCCCCGCAAGCGGGAGGTACCCCCAGTGCGGAGCGAGGAACGAGCGGAGCCTCGAAATGAGCTGCGGTTGGGGTCCCTTCGAGGCTCGCAAGCGGTCCCTGAGGTGCGAGGAGCTTGCGACGAGCCTCGAAGGGCGCACCTCAGGGACCGAATTCGCCTGCTGGCGGAGTCAGCCGGCAGGCGACGGCGTTGCTGGCGCAGGGAGCGAACCCGATTGCGTGCTCCACCACTGCACGATGCGGTCCACGACCGGCTCGGGGGAACGGACCCAGCGCACGTGATCGGTCGTGCCCTCGGGTCCGGCGGCCTCGCGGGTGAAGGTCCAACGGGTCGTGAGCGACGGGTCGCAGAAACGTTCGACGTAATCGTCGGTGGCCGCCGAGACCGCATACGGGTCGGCCTGGAGCTTGACGATGAGCGTCGGCACGTCGATCCGGCGCGGCACGGGAAACGGCGGCCTGCCGGTCAGCGCCCACCCGGCCCACTCCCGCATGAGGGTGCGGGCGCCCGGCGCGCCGAAGGCAGGCTTCGGCAGGTATCCGAACACGGTGGTCAGCGGCCACGCGGTGACTCCTGCGGCGATCAGATGGACACCCGCGTGCGGGTAGTTGCGGAAGAACGGCGTTGACGTGCCGATGCCCACGATGGCGTCCGGGCCGTCACTGCCGATGCACTGCCCAGCCGCGATCTGACCGCCGAGGCTGTGACCGAGCACGATCACCGGACGTCCGGGATGTTCTTCGCGCGCCTGGCCGATGGCCGCAGCGAGGTCGGCGATCTCGTCGGTATAGGACCAGTCGTGGTGCCACGACGCGCGCGGTTGGCCCTCCTCGAAGCCCCGGCGGATCAGCGCCCTGGCTGCCCATCGACGCGCCTCGAAGCAGGCCACGAGCGGGGCGTAGTACCGCGACCCGATGGCCATGGCGGGGTTGACGAGCACGATCGGGTTCTGCACCGGCCCATCATCGCAGGTGTGAGAAGATCGCCGACGTGAACGACCCCATCGCCTATGCCGTCGCGGGCTACGCGCTCGTCGCGGCGTTCCACGCGGGGTGGCTGCTGTGGCGCGACGAGCCGTTCACCAACGGGCTGTTCTACGTCATCGCGGTGCTCGAACTGCTGCTGGTCGCCCTGGTGATCGGTGGTTCGGTCGCGCTGGCCCGTACCGACCGCGACGTCGACGGCGTGCTGTTCGTCTCCTACCTGGTGACGACCCTGGTCATCCCTCCTGCGGCGGTGATCTGGGGCATCGCGGAGAAGTCCCGCTGGGGGACCGGCGTGGTGGTCGTGGCGATGCTGACCGTCGCGGTCCTGATGATTCGGGTGCTGGGGATCTGGCAGGGGGCGTATGTCTAAGACGCAGGACGGCTTCGGCCGGGTGCTCGTGGCGGTGTATGCAGTGTTCGCGCTCGCGGCGTCCGCGCGGTCGATCTACCAGCTCGGCGCGAAGGCCGGCGACGCGCCGGTCGCCTACGGACTGTCGGCCGTCGCCGGCGTCGTCTACATCGTGGCGACCTACGCGCTGGCCACCGATCGCCGTCGCCTCGCCGTGGCCACCATCGGCTTCGAGCTGGCCGGCGTGCTCGGTGTCGGACTGCTCAGCCTCCTCGACGTCGGCCTGTTCCCCGATGCGACGGTATGGAGCACCTTCGGCGCGGGATACGGGTTCATCCCGCTGGTGCTGCCGTTCATCGGGCTGTGGTGGGTACGCCGCCAGGGCCTCACTCCGGCGGCGACTGCCTGAGCAGGTCGACGATCCGGTCGCGCAGGCGCACCGCACGCCGCGCGCTGCCTTCACCGCTGACGGCGATGGTCCCGCCCTCGACCCGCGCCACGGCAGGCATCCAGGCCGTCGCTCCTGCGGGGTCTCCACCTTTGAGGCACCAGACCCGGCGTGCCTCGGCGTCGGCCGCGACCACATCATCGACCGGCGAGGCCGTGGCGGTCTGCACCAGCCACGCATCGTCGAGATCGGACTCGACATAACGCCGTGCGTGCCAGGCGAGGGCACCCTCGCCTGCCAGCGCGATGAGGGTCGCAGACGCCTCGGGAGCCACCACCACGACCTCGGCATCGGCCGCCAGGAAGGTGCGGACCCGGCGAGTGGCGACCGTGCCGCCGCCGACCACGAGCACCCTTCGCCCGTTGACCCGCAGGCTGATCGGCAGCATCGACAGGGACTCGCCGATCTGCATCAGGTGTGCAGGCCGCACTCGGTCTTCTCGAAGCCGGCCCACCGTCCCGCACGGGGGTCCTCGCCCGGCGCGACCCGGCGCGTACAGGGGCGGCAGCCAATGGACGGATACCCGTCGCCCACCAGCGGATTGACGATGACGTCGTGCTCGCGGGCGTAGTCGAGCACCTCGTCGAAGGTCCAGGAGGCCAGCGGGTTGATCTTGACCAGCCCGTTCTTGGCATCCCAGGTGACCCACGGGGTGTCGGCGCGGGTCGGCCCCTCGTCGCGGCGGACGCCGGTGATCCAGGCTTCGTACTGCGCCAGTGTGCGGGTCAGCGGCTCGACCTTGCGCAACCGGCAGCACAGCGCCGGATCGCGCGCGAAGAGGTCCGCTCCGTGGGCGGCGTCCTGCTCGGCGACGCTCTGCTCGGGCCGTACGTCGACGATGGTCAGCCGCATCGACAACTCGACGGCCTCGCGGGTGCCGAGGGTCTCGGCGAAGTGATAACCGGTGTCGAGGAAGAGCGTGTCGACCCAGGGGACATACTCGGCGACCACTGCGGGCAGTACGGCATCGGCCATGGAGCAGGCGACGGCCGTACGCAGTCCGAAGGTTTCCGCGACCCAGGTGAGCACCTGCTCCGTGGTGGTGTCGGGGGAGTCGAACCGGCGCTCGGCCTCCTCGGCCAATGCCCGCAACTCCTCGGCGGAACGCCGCCGGGTCTCGAAGGTCTCCCGGCGTGCGAGGTGGGCCGCACGCTCGGCATCATGGCGCTTCTGACGTTCGCGGCGTTCGGCGAGACTCACGGTGCTCACGGCGCATTCCCTTCGACGGCGGACTCCGTCAGGGTAGAACCGCCGCGCGAGCCGACAGATTCCCGCCCGTCCGCTATCCATATGCCGGAACGAGTCCATGTGAGATGGATCACCATGAGGGTCGGCGTAGGGTCGGGCTATGGCCCGCTTCATCGACATCCATCCCGAGAACCCCCAGCAGCGCGCGGTCGACCAGGCCGTGACGGTGCTTCGTGACGGCGGCCTGCTGGCCCTGCCGACCGACTCCGGCTATGCCCTGGGTGCGCAGCTGGGCAACGCGGCGGCCTTGGAGCGGATCCGGTCGATCCGCAAACTCGACGGCAAACACCACTTCACGCTGATCTGCCACGATTTCGCCCAGCTCGGCCAGTTCGTCCACATCGACAATGCGGTGTTCCGCGCGATCAAGGCGGCCACACCCGGTCCATACACGTTCATCCTGCCGGCCACCCGCGAGGTGCCCAAGCGCATGCTGCACGCCAAGAAGAAGACCGTGGGTGCCCGCCTTCCCCGCCACGCGGTCACGCAGGCCATCGTCGGCGCTCTGGGCGAGCCGCTGCTCACGAGCACGCTGATCCTGCCGGGAGAGTCCGAGGCTATGACCGATGCCTGGAGCATCAAGGAGGCCCTGGAACACGAGGTGGAAGCCGTGGTCGACTCCGGTGACGTCAGCCCCGCGCCGACCACAGTGATCGACTTCGTCGACGGCGTCCCCGAGGTCGTACGCGAAGGTGCCGGCGATACGTCGCTGTTCGTCTGAGCCGCCCACGGCAGGCTTCGAGGTGGGGGTACCTCCCGCTTGCGGGGGACGCTCGGTCCTCGCGGGTCCTGAGGTGCGAGGAGCTTGCGACGAACCTCGACGGGCGCACCTCAGCCAGCGGAATCTCTCAGGTGCCGAGGTCGTCTCCCGACCGACGGCCTACCGGGAACGCAGGGCCTTGATCCCGTGGACCAGCGCCACGACCGCCGCGCCGACGGCCAACCCGAGGATTGCCGATGCGGCGGTGTTGGTGAGCCAGCCCACGAGAGCGCCGGCGGCTCCGGCGGCCTCATGGACGGTGTGCTCCAGGTCGTGAACCCCGCCGTAGAGCGTGTGCCAGCCGAGGTCGTCGGTACCGACCAGGAGAATATGGCCGCCGACCCAGAGCATCGCCACGATGCCGACGGTGGCCAGGGTGGCGAGCACGACGGGCATCCCGCGCACGAGCAGATGACCGAAGGCTTGGCTCGCCGAGGAGGCGCGCCGGGTCAGTGCCAGGCCGATGTCATCCATCTTGACGATGAGCGCGACGACCCCGTAGACCAGTGCCGTGATGGCCAGAGCCACGACGACGAGGATCAACGCGCGCGCCGCGAGCGGCTCGTCGGCCACCTCGTTGAGCGCGATGACCATGATCTCGGCCGACAAGATGAAGTCGGTGCGCACAGCGCCGCTCACGACGGCCTTCTCCTGGTCGGCTCCGGACACACTGGCCGGCTCCTCATGCCCGTGCTCGTGGCCGGAGACCTTCTCCCAGACCTTCTCGGCCCCCTCGAAGCACAGGTAGGTGCCGCCGCACATAAGGATCGGTGTCAGCAGCCACGGTGCGAACTGGCTCAGCAGCAGTGCGGCGGGCAGGATGAAGACGAGTTTGTTGACCACCGAACCTGACGCGATGCGCCGGATGATCGACAGTTCCCGCTCCGGGGCGAGGCCGTGTACATAGCGCGGCGTCACCGCCGCGTCGTCGACCACGACCCCGGCGGCCTTGGCGCTGGCGCGGCCGGCTGCTGCACCGACGTCGTCGAGCGAGGCGGCTGCCAAGCGGGCGAGCGCCGCGACGTCGTCGAGCAGCGCGACCAGTCCGCCGCTCATCGGGTGCGGCCATCGGTCAGGGGAGCAGTAGTCACGCCGCCCAGCCTAGAGAACGGCCGCTCAGTGAGCCAGCATCATTGCGATCGACGCGGCCTAGACTCACAACCACTGACCCGCACGATGTCGATAACCTCCACCACACAGCGGGACATCACCGAATCCGCCGAAGCAGTGTCGAACGATTCTGTCGGCGGGCGTCGATAGGGTTTCGTCTGTGATGAGGGTCGAGTCCGCTGTCGCCGGGGTGAGTGCCGCGTGAGCAGTCTGGGGCACTTTGTGTGGTCGAT
>NZ_JASGDU010000023.1:0-104569 GCF_047607065.1 Aeromicrobium sp. | reverse complement strand
GTGGTCGTCCCGGCGGTGGCGGCGGCGGTTTCGCCGGTCGTCCCGGCGGCGGCGGTGGCGGCGGTGGATTCGCCGGTCGTCCCGGCGGTGGCGGTCCTGCGGGTCGCGGCGGTCGTGGCGGCACCCAGGGTGCCTTCGGCCGTGCCGGTGGCCCCGTCCGCCGTGGCCGCAAGAGCAAGCGTGCGAAGCGTCAAGAGTTCGACCAGATGCAGGCACCCGCCATCGGCGGGGTGCGCCTCCGTAAGGGCAATGGCGAGACCGTGCGCCTGGCACGGGGTGCTTCGCTGACCGACTTTGCCGAGAAGATCGGTGTCGACGCGGCCTCGCTCGTGCAGGTGCTGTTCCACCTGGGCGAGATGGTCACCGCGACCCAGTCGGTCAACGACGACACCCTGCAGCTGCTGGGCGAGGAACTGAACTACGACGTGCAGGTCGTCTCGCCCGAGGACGAGGACCGCGAACTGCTGGAGTCGTTCAGCCTGGAGTTCGGCGAGGACGAGGGCGACGACGCCGATCTGGCGGCCCGTCCGCCGGTCGTCACCGTCATGGGTCACGTCGACCACGGCAAGACCAAACTGCTCGATGCGATCCGCAACTCCAATGTCGTGGCCAAGGAGGCCGGCGGTATCACCCAGACCATCGGTGCCTATCAGGTCGCTACCGAGGTCGACGGCACCGAGCGCGCGATCACCTTCATCGACACCCCCGGTCACGAGGCGTTCACCGCCATGCGTGCGCGCGGTGCCCAGGCGACCGATATCGCGATCCTCGTGGTCGCGGCCGACGACGGCGTGATGCCGCAGACGGTGGAGGCGTTGAACCACGCCAAGGCCGCGAGCCTGCCGATCGTCGTCGCGGTCAACAAGGTCGACAAGCCGGGTGCCGATCCGTCCAAGGTGCGCGGCCAGCTCACCGAATACGGCCTCGTGCCCGAGGAGTACGGCGGCGACACGATGTTCGTCGACGTCTCGGCCAAGGCCGGCACCGGCCTGGAGGACCTGCTCGCGGCGGTCGTGCTGACTGCGGATGCATCGCTGGACCTGCGGGCCAACCCGGACCAGAACGCCGAGGGCCTGGCCATCGAGGCTCACCTGGATCGCGGTCGCGGCCCGGTCGCGACGGTCCTGGTGCATCGCGGCACGCTGCGCGTGGGAGACACGCTGGTCGCCGGTTCGGCGTTCGGCCGTGTGCGCGCCCTGCTCGACGAGTTCGGCGAGAACATCACGGAGGCCCCGCCGTCGCGCCCGGCCCTGGTGCTGGGCCTGACCTCGGTGCCCGGTGCCGGCGACAACTTCATGGTCGTCGACGACGACCGGGTGGCCCGCCAGATCGCCGAGCGGCGCGAGGCCCGTGAGCGCAACGCGCTGCTGGCCAAGCGCAGCGGCCGCCGCACGCTCGAGGATTTCATGTCGAGCATGGAGAAGGGCGAGACCGACGAGTTGCTGTTGATCCTCAAGGGCGAGGGTTCCGGCTCGGTCGAGGCCCTGGAGGACTCGCTGGCGCAGATCGAGGTGGGCGAGGACGTCGCGCTGCGGGTCATCGACCGCGGTGTCGGCGCGATCACCGAGACCGACGTCAACCTCGCCGCCGCGTCGAACGCCGTCATCATCGGCTTCAACGTCCGCCCGCAGGGCAAGGCGACCGAACTGGCCGACCGCGAGGGTGTCGAGATCAAGTACTACTCGGTCATCTACCAGGCCATCGAGGAGATCGAGGCCGCGCTCAAGGGCATGCTCAAGCCGGAGTTCGAGGAGCACCAGCTCGGCACGGCGCAGATCCGCGAGATCTTCCGTTCGTCCAAGATCGGCAACATCGCCGGTTGTATGGTCACCGGCGGCGTTATCAAGCGCAATGCGAAAGCCCGGTTGCTGCGTGACGGTGCCGTGGTCGCCGACAACCTCGACTTCGCCAGCCTGCGGCGGGAGAAGGACGACGTCAGCGAGGTCCGCGAGGGCTTCGAGTGCGGCCTGGTGCTCAAGGGCTACGGCGACATCAAGATCGACGATGTGGTCGAGACCTTCGAGTTGCGCGAGAAGCCGCGCGCGTAAGCAACACCCCTCGACCCCTGAGGTGCGAAGGCGTCCCGCGCCTGAGCCTCGAAGGGCCGGAGACCACGTGGATGGTGTTCGTCCCTTCGAGGATCGCTCGTTCCTCGCTCGCACCTCAGGGATCGACGAGTAGAGGAGCATCCATCATGGCCGGACAGCGCCAGAACCAGATCGCCGACCGTATCAAGGTCATCGTGGCCGAACTCGTCGAGCGGCGGCTGAAGGACCCGCGACTCGGCTTCGTGACGATCACCGACGTCCGGGTGACCGGCGATCATCAGCACGCCTCGGTCTTCTACACCGTCCTCGGCGACGCCGACGCCATCGAGGGCAGCGGTGCGGCCCTGCGCAGTGCGACCGGCATGCTGCGCTCGGAGGTCGGCAAGCGCCTCGGCCTGCGGCACACGCCGTCGCTGGAGTTCTTCCTCGACGCGGTGCCGGAGTCGGCCCGGCACATCGAGGACTTGCTGGCACAGGCCAAGGCATCGGACGCCGAGGTGGCCGCCCAGGCCGAGGGCGCGCGGTATGCAGGCGAGGCCGATCCGTACAAGCATCACGACGAGGAGCAGTGACGAAGGCCGAGCGCCCCGAGCCGTTCCCCGGTCTGGTCGTCGTCGACAAGCCGACCGGCTGGACCTCGCACGATGTCGTCGGCCGCTGCCGGAGGCTCGCCGGAACCGGCAAGGTCGGTCACGCCGGCACGCTCGACCCGATGGCGACCGGGGTGCTCGTGCTCGGCATCGGCCGGGCCACGCGCCTGCTGGGCCAGGTGCAGCTGACCGACAAGGAATACCTGGCGACGATCCGGCTGGGGCAGTCCACGGTGACCGACGACGCCGAAGGCGAGGTCGTCTCCTCGGCACCTGCCGCGCATCTGGACCTGGCCCGGATCGAGGTGGCGATGGCACCCTTGCGCGGGCGCATCGACCAGGTGCCGTCGTCGGTGTCGGCGATCAAGGTCGACGGGCAGCGCTCCTATGCGCGGGTGCGCGCCGGCGAAGAGGTCGCGCTGGCGGCCCGGCCGGTGACGGTGAGCGATTTCTCGATCCTGGACCTGCGCTGCGGTGAGGAGGTCGTGGACGTCGATGTCCATGTGGCCTGCTCGACCGGCACGTACGTCCGGGCGTTGGCCCGTGACCTGGGGGCCGCGCTCGGGGTGGGCGGGCATCTGACGATGCTGCGCCGCACGCGGGTCGGGCCGTTCTCCTTGGAACACGCCGCGACGCTCGACGACCTCGCGCGGGAGTGGCGGGTGCTCGGCCTGGATGAGGCGACGCGCCTGGCGTTCCCTTCGTTCGAGCTGTCCGACGCCCAGGCCGTCGAGGTCCGGTACGGACGCCGGTTGCCGGGTCTGGACCTCGGGGTCGAGGGGCCGGTGGCGGTGTTCGCGCCGGACGGGACCTTCCTCGCCCTCTACGCCCGGCGCGGCTCCGATGCGGTCCCCGTCGCCGTCTTCGCCTGACCGCTTCCCGTTCCCCGGCTCCCGTACGGCGAGGGTGCCGTGCGGGCGGGCGAGTCGGTCCTACAGTGGCGGCATGTTGAACTCGATGCCCTCTCCCCGACGGATCGTGTGGGAGGTCGTCAAAGCCTGGCTCATCGCGGTGACGCTGACGGTCGTGGGCATTATGACGACGACCAAGGTCCGCAAGGTGCTGCGCGGGCAGCGTGCGCACGGCTTCCCGGTGACCGCCCCGCAGAGCGTCCAGACCTCGCGCGGTGCCGCCACGACCTACACCTACGGCGACGACCTGTTCGACGACATGATCTCGGCTATCGAGGCGGCCGAACACCGGGTGTTCTTCGAGTCCTTCATCGTCAAGGGCGACGCCGAGGGCCGTCGCTTCAAGGCCGCGCTGCAGGCGGCCGCCGCGCGCGGCGTCCAGGTGTACGTGGTCTACGACGGATTCGCCAACCTCGTGGTGCGGCCGAGTTTCTACCGCTTTGCCCCCGGCGTTCACGTGCTGCGCTATCCCATCTACAACGCCGGTCTCAAGCCCTTCACTCCCCGGCGCTGGGGGCGCGACCACCGTAAGATCCTCGTGGTCGACGACACCGTGGGCTTCGTCGGCGGCTACAACATCGGCTCGACCTATGCGACCCAGTGGCGCGACACCCACGTCCGGATCACCGGCTCGGCGGTGTGGGACCTCGCGAACGCCTTCATCGATTTCTGGAACACACTGCGCCCCGGCGAGGCCATCGTCGGCACCGGTTCGACGGACTGGGACCCGCGGGTGCGCATCCATCGCAACATCCCGCGTCAGTTGGTCTTCCCGATCCGCAACATGTATCTGGAGGCCATCGACCGGGCGACGCGGCGTATCAAGATCACTGCGGCCTATTTCATCCCCGACAGCGACATCCTCGGTGCCCTGCTCGAGGCGCGTGCCCGCGGTGTCGAGATCGACATCATCGTTCCGGAGATCTCCAACCACGTCGTGACCGACTGGCTCTCGCGTGGCTTCTACGGCCGGCTGCTGGAGGC
Organism: Aeromicrobium sp.; assembly: GCF_047607065.1. GTDB lineage: Bacteria > Actinomycetota > Actinomycetes > Propionibacteriales > Nocardioidaceae > Aeromicrobium. Next base: position 100,036 of record NZ_JASGDU010000023.1, on the reverse strand, counting down.
GGGCGTGCGCATCCACCGCTACCGCGACCACATGGTGCATGCCAAGACCTGCACCATCGACGGGGAGTGGACCACCATCGGCACCGCCAACATCGACCGGCTGAGCCTGTCGGGCAACTACGAGATCAACGTCGAGGTGGTGGACCCGGCGTTGGCGGCGCACCTGGAGGCAGTCTTCGCGCGGGACCTGACGAACTGCGCCGAGCTGACCCCGGCGGACTGGGAGCGCCGCTGGTTCGTCTCGCGCATCTGCGAGTTGCTGCTGAGTCCCTTGCGCCCGCTGTTGTGACCGCTCCTCAGTCGAAGCGGTATCCGGCGCCGCGGACGGTGCGGATGATGTCTTTTCCCAGTTTCTTGCGTAAATAGCCGATGTAGACGTCGACGACATTCGATCCGGGATCGAAGTCGTAGCCCCACACGTGGGAGAGAAGAAATTGTCGTGACAGGACCCGGCCACGGTGACGCATCAGCACGTCCAAGAGATCGAACTCCTGGTCGGAGAGTTCGACCTCGGTGCGATCCACGCTGGCAGTGCGACTGTGGGGGTCGAGCAGCACCTTCGGCGGGTCGGCGACGGCGCTCGGCAGGGTTGTGGGACGTTGCAACCGGAGCCGGACGCGCGCGAGGAGTTCGTCGAAGCCGAAAGGCTTCACCAGATGATCGACGGTGGTGCCGCAGTGAGTACCGATCGGGTCGGGTGTGGTCTCGTGGTCGGACATCACGATCAGAGGCAGGCGGTGAAGCTCGGCGATCAGGTGGTCGTTCAGGCGACCCGAAGAGATGGCTTCAGGAATATCGAGATCGAGAATCACCAGGTCGATGTCACGTCCCGTCAGCGCATCGCTGAGGTGGGTATCGAGGTCAGTGAGACGGACCGTGTCGAAGCCGTGGGACGTGAGCTTTTCGGCGAGGGGGGAGTCGGTCGGCTTGTCCTCGACGATCAGGATGCGCATGGGACGAACCTTGTCAGATGACGTGACCAGATGAGGCGAACGCCGTCCTCGGGGTACGTCACGTCAGGGGTCTCACGGTGCCTTCATCGAGGCTTCATCATTGCCGACCAGCATGGTTGGTATCCGAAGCACTACCCCCATCACAAAGGAGTGAATTGATGATGACTACCGGAATCCGCCGCCGCCTCGGAACGGGTCTGGCCGCTGTGACGCTCGCGGCGGGGGTCGTCGGCCTGGCCTCCGCCTCCCATGCCGAGGACGACACCTCCACGACGGACTCCTCGAGTGAGGAGACCACCGATTCTTCCAGCGAGGAGACGACGGAGGACTCGAGCGAGGAGACCACGGAGACGGGCGACAGCACGGAGACCGACGACAGTACGGAGACTGACGACACCACGGATTCCGACGCCGCCGATGAGGAGCAGGCGCGTGAGGACTGCGAGGGTGCCGGCCTGGCTGCTGGCCAGGGCCAGGGCCAGGGCCAGCAGCCTGCCCCCGCTGCCTCGGGTGGGCAGCAGGCCGGACTGGGAGAGCGGCCTCAGGGTCCGCCGCCGGCGGGTCCGGGTCAGCCGCCGGCCGGCCCCGGCCAGCCCCGTTGAGCTGATAGGACAGTTGCAATCGGTCCTGCTCACGAAGAGGACCACGAAGGCCCGGAGTCGATGGACTCCGGGCCTTCGGGCGCTCCCGGTGTCTGACAGATTCCGCAGACGGACGAAAAGCCGGAGAGCCTGGGTCCTCACCTACGCGCCGGATGCCTCAGATGCTTCGATAGCCCACCCCGCGCACGGTGGCGACGATGCCGGGTCCGAGTTTGCGCCGTAACGACGCAACGTGGACGTCGACGATATTCGAACCCTCGCCCTGGGATTCCTCACCCCACGCCTGGCGACGCAACTGATCGCGAGATAGCGCCTGCCCGCGATGCCGTGCGAAGGCGGTGATCAGATCGAACTCCCGCGGCGACAGTTCCACCTCGGTGTCTTCGAGGTAGCACCGTCGCGCACCGATATCGATGGTGACAGGTCCCAGGGCGAGCACGTCGGTCGTCGGCGTCGGAGTGGCCGAGGACCCGAGACGCAGACGCACGCGGGCGACCAGTTCGGCGAGCCGAAACGGTTTGGTGACGTAATCGACAGCACCGCCTTCGAGAGCGGCCAGAGTGTCACGCTGGCTGGTGCGGGCGGTGAGCACGATGACGGCCAGGGCGGGATGCCACTTTCTCAGATAGGCGAGCACCTCATGGCCGTCGATATCGGGTAGGCCAAGGTCGAGCAGCACCAGGTCGGCAGGGGCCTTGGTGAGTTCGGCGACCGCGTCGCCGCCGTTAGACACGGCCCGGACGACGAAGCCGGCCGATCTCAGGCCGCCGACCAGGAAGGACGAAATGCGCGGCTCGTCTTCGACGACAAGAATCTGGCTCATTGCTCCTCCGGTAGAGGAATGACGATCTCGAAGGTGGCACCGGGGAAGGCACCCTGCTGGGCGGGATCGAGCAGATGTACCTTCCCTCCGTGGGCCTCGGCGATGGCCGAGGTGATGGCGAGGCCGAGTCCATGACTGTCGCTGCGACGCTGGTCGGCCCGGCCGCGACCGAATCGATCAAAGACGCGCTCACGGTCCTGGGCTGGCACCCCGGGGCCGGAGTCGCCGACGAGGAGCCGCAGTTCGCCGCCGGAATGCGTGGCGCAGATACCGATGAGATCACCGGCCTGGGTATGGCCGATGGCATTGTCCACGAGCGCCATGACGGCCTGGGTGATGCGATCAGGGTCGAGGCTGATCGTCGCTCCGGTTCGCGTGACGACGTGCCAGTCGCGAGGTGCCAAGGGTCTGACTTTGGTGGCGATGCGTTGAACGAGCGTGTCGATGTCAGTCGGGACGCTTCGGAGGAAGTCCGGGCTGTGGGCGTCGGCGAGGACCAGGAGATCGGAGACGAGACGGGTGACGCGGTCGATCTCTTCAAGGACGATTTCGTGGGTTTGCCCGACGGATACGGGGTCAGTGAGGGTCGCGGTTTCGAGGTGTCCCCGCATGATGGTCAGCGGCGTGCGTAACTCGTGGCCAACGTCGTCGAGCAGGTCTCGTTGCGTGGTGACGGCCGACTGCAAGGCGTCGAGCATGGAGTTCACGGTGCGTTGCAGTCGGCTCAGGTCGTCCTGGCCGGTGACGGTGATGCGTTGGTCGAGGTCGCCGGCGGTGATCGACGCGGCGGTGCGTTGGAGTCGGCGTAGGGGGGTGAGCACCCGTCCGGCGATGAACCATGCCGACATGCCCGTCACGATGACCACGGCGAGGCAGATCAGCATGAAGGTGGTCGCCAGGTCGTCGATGCTGTGCATCGTCGTGCTGAGGTCGCTCACGACCACCAGGTGCCCGGTCGTAGAGCCGTCGTGAACTTCGAGAACGGCGTAGGCCAGGGTCGCGTCGCCGGAAGCGACGATGCGAGACCCCCCTTCGGGCAGATCGCGTGCCGCCTGCAGTGCGCCGTCGATTCGCTCTGCCGGGGTTTCGCCATTGTCGAGGGTGGACCCGTCGATCACCGCCACCACCGACTGACGCGGCGGGACGACGGCGTTGGCGGCGAAGTCGCCGAGCAGGTCGGCGGCTGTGGCCGTCGGATGATCTTCCTCGTGCTGTCGGAAGTGACTCATGACGGCATCGGCATCGGCGGCAGCATCATTCAGTGCGCGATGCTCGGCGACGCGCAGGATTGCGTAGCCGGTCACCATGAGCGCGAGAAGCGTCCACGAGGTCACGGCGAAGGCGAGCCGCGAACGGACCGACACGCGGTCGAAGAGTGTCGACACGCGACTCAGCGGCGGTGCTGGCGATGGTCGCTTTGTCGAGTAGACGGCCCGATTCCGGTCGGATCGTCACGTGCGGCGTTCTCGGCGACCTGGTCGGGTTCGCCGGAGACCTGAACGGTCGAGGGCGCTGAGGTGTCGCCGGTCGTCTGTACTGCCGGATCCGTCGATATCGGATCGGTCGGGTCGGAATCGTTGTCGTCGGACCTGATCGGCTCGTCCGCAGGCGTCGTGCCGTCGTCTGGACCCGTCAGGGGTGTGACGACCACGTCATCGAGCACGGTGTCAGGCGGCGAGGCGGGTAGCACTGATTCGGAGCGCAGGATCGAGGCAGTGTCTGGGGCAGCGATCGGCGGCAGTACCAGTCGCCCCGCGATGATGAATCCCAATGCGGTGACGCAGGCAAGGCCGAGGCTGATGAGCGCCGTACTTCTGATCCTGCCCATAGACACATGGTAAGGGGTCCGAGGGTCGCGACGCGGCGAACCCGGTCCCTCACTCTTTCGAATCGCGGGGCGGCTCATGGCGATGGTGGCAATAACTGCTCCGCCTGTCGGCGGAACCACCCATGCATGCTGTGGCAGAGTTCTTCCGTGGCGATCTGGCGTGAGGTGGACGGAGCGGATACGGCTCCGTTCGCTGAACCGACCGTTGTGACCATCGGGACCTTCGACGGAGTGCACCTGGGGCACCAGAGTCTGCTCGCACGCGCGTGCGAGGTGGCCGAGGAGCGGCCGATCGTCGCGGTGACCTTCGATCCGCATCCGGTGGCGGTCTTCGCCCCGGACCGCGTCCCGGCGCTGCTGACCGGCATCGAACGGCGGGTCGAGCTGCTGCGGGCCGAGGGTGCCGGCGAGGTGCGGGTGCTCGCTTTCAGTCGCGAGATGGCGGTGTGGTCGCCCGAAGAGTTCGTGCGGCGTGTCCTCATCGAGGACCTGCGGGCCGCCCACGTGGTCGTGGGCGAGAACTTCACCTACGGGTCCAAGGCCTCCGGCGATGTCGCCACCTTGACCCGGTTCGGCGCGGAGCACGGCTTCGCCGTCGATGCGCTCCCGTTGGCCGGCGATGCCCAGGAATACTCCTCGTCGCTGGTGCGGCGGCTGGTCGCCGGCGGCGACGTCGCCGCAGCGGCACGGATCCTCGGCCGGCCGGCCGAGGTCAGCGGCGTGGTCACCCGCGGTGACCAGCGCGGGCGCGACCTCGGCTTCCCCACGGCGAACGTGCCGGTGGCGTCCGGCTTCGCGGTGCCCGGCGACGGCGTGTACGCCGCCTGGGTGGTGCCGTTGTCGCAGGACGCCGGGCAGCGCTGGCCGGCCGCGGTCTCGGTGGGTGACAACCCGACCTTCGACGGTACCGAGCGGCGGGTCGAGGCCTACGTGCTGGACCGCACCGACCTCGACCTGTACGACCAGGAGATCCGCGTCGAGTTCGTCCAGCGGCTGCGCGGCATGGAGGCCTTCGGCTCAGTCGAGGCCCTCGTCGAGCAGATGCACGCCGACGTCGCGGCCGCCCGCCGCGCCCTGGGACTGCCGCCCGCCTGATTCGCCGGGCGGGTGTCCGCGCTGATACCCTGGGCGCAGTGCCGTGTATCGGCCGCGGTTTCCAGTGCTCCGGTGAACATGCCCGGGTGCGCCGCGCTACGACCTACGAGGAGAACGAATGTCGAAGAAGACTGCTGCGCCCACCGTGGCGGGCCTGTCCAAGTCCGAGATCATCGCGCAGTACGCGACGCATGAGGGCGACACCGGTTCTCCGGAGGTCCAGATCGCGGTCCTGACCCAGCGCATCGCTCACCTGACCGAGCACCTCAAGGAGCACAAGCACGACCACCACAGCCGTCGTGGCCTGCTGCTGCTCGTCGGTCAGCGTCGTCGCCTGCTCAACTACGTGCAGAACACCGACATCGAGCGCTACCGCTCGCTCATCGAGCGCCTCGGCCTGCGCCGCTGACACGCCACGGGCGGTCGTCCTTCACCGGCGGCCGCCCGCGGTGCATCATGGGCGCGGGCTTCACGCTCATGCACAACTGAACAATCATCACCCACACGGACGAGACGCGAGTCGCCACGGCTCGGTCCTCGGTAGTGGCCTTCGGACCCCTCCTTGCGAGCGGAGCGCCGCGGGCCTCGATCGAAGACCGGCAGGCTCCTCGTCTCGTCCCTCATCAGTGAGCCGTCGGCTCACGGAAGGGACATCTATGTCTGATTCCATCCACACCGTCGAAGCCGTCATTGACAACGGCCGCTTCGGCACCCGCACGGTCCGCTTCGAGACCGGTCAGCTGGCCCGCCAGGCCGCCGGCAGCGTCTCGGCGTTCCTCGACGAGGACACCATGCTGCTGTCGGCCACCACGGCCAGCAAGCAGCCCAAGGACCACTTCGACTTCTTCCCGCTGACCGTCGACGTCGAGGAGCGCATGTACGCTGCGGGCCGCATTCCCGGTTCGTTCTTCCGTCGTGAGGGCCGCCCCAGCGAGGACGCGATCCTCACCTGCCGCCTGATCGACCGGCCGCTGCGCCCGACCTTCAAGAAGGGCCTGCGCAACGAGGTCCAGGTCGTCATCACCGTCTTGGCACTCAACCCCGACACCCCGTACGACGTGCTGGCGATCAACGCGGCCTCGGCCTCGACGCAGATCTCCGGGCTGCCGTTCTCCGGTCCCATCGGCGCGACCCGCGTCGCCCTGATCGACGGCCAGTGGGTCGCCTTCCCGACGCACAGCCAGCTGGAGGACGCCGTGTTCGACATGGTCGTCGCCGGCCGGGTCGCAGGCGATGACGTCGCGATTATGATGGTCGAGGCCGAGTCGACCGATGCCACCTGGAACCTCGTGCAGAGCGGCGTGCAGGCGCCCACCGAGGAGATCGTCGCCGGCGGCCTGGAGGCCGCCAAGGGCTTCATCCGCCAGCTGTGCGAGGCGCAGGCCGAGCTGGCCGCCAGCGCCGCCAAGCCGGTCCAGGAGTTCCCGGTTTTCCTCGACTACGAGGACGACGCCTACGAGGCCGTGGCGAAGATCGCCAGCGATGACCTCGCCGAGGCGCTGACGATCGTGTCCAAGGCCGACCGCGAGGCCCGTGAGGCCGAGATCAAGGCCGACGTGCTCGACAAGATCGGCGAGGACTTCGCCGGCCGTGAGAAGGAACTCGGTGCCGCGCTGCGCTCGCTGACCAAGAACCTGGTGCGCGAGCGCGTGCTGCGCGACAAGGTCCGCATCGACGGCCGCGGCCTGGCCGACATCCGCGAGCTGTCGGCCGAGGTCGGCGTGGTGCCGCGCGTGCACGGCTCGGCGCTGTTCCAGCGCGGCGAGACGCAGATCATGGGCATCACGACGCTCAACATGCTCGACATGGAGCAGAAGCTCGACACGCTCAGCCCCGAGACGAGCCGCCGCTACCTGCACAACTACAACTTCCCGCCGTTCTCGACCGGCGAGACGGGCCGCGTCGGTTCGCCGAAGCGCCGCGAGATCGGTCACGGCGCGCTCGCCGGCCGCGCGCTGCTGCCGGTGCTGCCGACGCGCGAGGAGTTCCCCTACGCGATTCGTCAGGTCTCCGAGGCGCTCGGCTCGAACGGCTCGACCTCGATGGGTTCGGTGTGCGCCTCGACCCTCGGCCTGCTCAACGCCGGTGTGCCGCTGCGCGCGCCGGTCGCCGGCATTGCGATGGGCCTGATCTCCGGTGAGGTCGACGGCCAGACCGAGTACGTCACGCTGACCGACATCCTCGGTGCCGAGGACGCCTTCGGTGACATGGACTTCAAGGTCGCCGGCACGCGCGAGTTCGTCACGGCGCTGCAGCTCGACACCAAGCTCGACGGCATCCCGGCCGACGTGCTCGCCGACGCGCTCACGCAGGCGCGCGACGCCCGCCTGACGATCCTCGACGTGATGGCCGAGGCGATCAGCGAGCCGGACGAGATGAGCCCGTACGCGCCGCGCATCATCACCATCAAGATCCCGGTCGACAAGATCGGCGAGGTCATCGGCCCCAAGGGCAAGATGATCAACCAGATCCAGGACGACACCGGCGCGAAGATCTCCATCGACGACGACGGCACCGTCTACGTGGGCGCCGACAACGGCGATGCGGCCGAGGCCGCCCGCTCGGCGATCAACTCGATCGCCAACCCGACGATGCCCGAGGTCGGCGAGCGTTACCTGGGCACGGTCGTCAAGACGGTCGACTTCGGTGCGTTCGTCTCGCTGCTGCCGGGCAAGGACGGCCTGCTGCACATCAGCAAGCTACGCGAGCTGAACGGCGGTCAGCGGGTCAACAACGTCGAGGACGTCGTCAGCGTCGGCCAGAAGATCCAGGTCGAGATCGCCGAGGTCGGCGACCGCGGCAAGCTGTCGCTCATCGTCGCCTCGACCGACGAGGAGAAGGCCGCCCAGGACGAGGCGGCTGCCGCTGAGTGATCTGACGCAGCCTTGACCGAAGGGGCCGCCGGTGTGACAACATCGGCGGCCCCTTCGTCGTTCCGGTATGACAAAGCGGGGGGAGAGCATTTGGGGCGTGACTGAACCGAGCAGCGAGACTGTCCCCGTCCGACCTGATGTGCCGTCGTGGGTGCGAATCCCGACGCAGGTCCTCGCCGCGTTGTTGGCGCTCAGCCTCGGGTGGGCGCTGCTGGAGGGAGCTTTTGCTCTCATGTGGTCGTTGCTATTGAGTGTTTTGGGGGTGGTCGTCGTTATCCTCTCGAGGTTCCGCCGTCACCGGCTCGCGGCGTCGTTACTTCCATTGACGGGGTTGTGGTGGATTGCTGTCGCCGTGGTCCCAGGTGTTGGGGTTGGGGATTTCATAGGGCGGATTTATTTGACCGGTTGGTTCGGGACGTACTTCGTACCATTGATCTTTCTCGCGGGTCTTGTCTTGATGATCGTGACGTGGCTGAGTTCCATGCCGAAGCGTCTCCCTGCGGTCGTTGTTCCCATCCCCGAGGGCGAGTACTTCGTCGCGGTGATGGGGGAGCCGGTGGGGCCGTTGGACGCGGCTGGTGTGCGGGCGAAGGCGGCCGAGGGGGTGGTGCATCGTCAGTCGCAGGTCTCGCGTAACGGCGGAGCGTGGTTTCCAGCGGCTGAGGTGCCGGGGTTGTTCGCCGGGCCGGGGGGAAGCAGTTCACGACGGCGTTGGTGTTGTCGATCCTCATCGGCGGGTGGGGTGTCGACCGTTTCTACCTCGGCTACACGGGCCTGGGGATCGTGAAACTGTTGACCTGTGGCGGTCTCGGTGTCTGGTCGCTCGTCGATGTCATCCTCATCGCCACCGGCAAACTCCCCGCCGCCGACGGCACCCCGTTGCGCCGCTGACCGGGCGTACGGATGGACTAGGTTGGTCCACTGGACTAATCTGCCCGTATGCCGATCACCGTCAACATCCACGAAGCCAAGACCCAGATGTCCAAGCTCGCCCGCGAGGTCGAGCGGGGCAAGACGGTCATCGTGGCCCGTGCGGGTGAGCCGATCATGTGCTGGACGCCGGTCCGCCCGCGCAAGCCGATCTTCGGATCGATGCCCGATCTGTTCGGCGACGATTGGGAACAGGCCTTCACCGAGGAGGCCGATGCCGAGGTCCGCGCGATGTTCGACGATCACGAAGAACTTTTCGGCGGTCAGCAGCCATGATTCTGATCGACACCAGCCTCATCATCTGGCTCACCCACGGTGATTCGAAAATGGGCGGTGAGGCCCGCGAGCTGATCGGGTCGTGTCATCCGATCAATTACTCCTCGATGAGCCTGCTGGAGATGACGATCAAGTCGATGAAGGGCAAGTTACGGATGCCCGAGGGATTGTCCTCGATACTCGACGGCCTGGGCCTGCGGCAGATGCCCTTCGTGGCCGAGCATGCCGAGGTGCTGCGGGAGTTCCCAGAGTTGTCCGATCACGACCCCTTCGACCGCGCCCTGGTGGCGCAGGCCGCCGCCGAAGGCCTGATGTTCCTGACCGCAGATCGCCGAATCCTGGCCCTGAAGCGCGACTGGATCGTCAACGCCGCCGCCTGAGGTTCGAGCTTGCGGTCCTCGAAGGAACCCACCATCGCAGGCTTCGAGGCTCACTCGTTCCTCGCTCGCACCTCAGCCAGCGGGACCTACTGGCGGAATCACCAAGGGTGAGAGATGCGTCCAAGCATCGGGCAGGTCACCGCCGCCGACTACGCTGGTCGCCATGACGCATGTGGCCGTGATCGGCGCGAACGGACGGATGGGATCGACCTCGGTGCAGGCCATCGAGGCCAGCGGCGACTTGGAGGTCGTGGCGAAGATCGATGTCGGCGACGACCTGTCCGCCATCACCGAGGCGGGTGCCCACGCGGCGCTGGTGTTCTCCACCCCCGACGTCGCCCTCGACCATGTGCGTTGGTGCGTCGAGCACGGCGTACACACGGTGGTCGGCACCTCCGGGTTCGGCGACGACCGCATCGCCTCGCTGCGAGCGCTCAGCGACGAGCACCCCGGCGTCGGCGTGCTGATCGTGCCGAACTTCTCCATCGGTGCGGTGCTGATGATGCGTTTCGCGGCACTCGCGGCCCCGTTCTTCGAGTCGGTCGAAGTGATCGAGATGCATCACCCCGACAAGATCGACGCCCCCTCGGGCACGGCGACCCGGACCGCCGAACTGATCGCCGCAGCACGCGAACAGGCCGGATCGGCCCCCCTGCCCGACGCGACGACCACCGACCCCGACGGCGCTCGCGGCGCACGGGTCGCCGGTATTCCGGTCCACGCCCTGCGGGCGCGCGGCTTCATCGCCTCGCAGGAGGTCGTGCTGGGCGATCCGGGAGAGATCTTCAGCATCCGCCACGACTCGTCGAGCCGGGAGTCCTTCATGCCCGGCGTGCTCGCCGCGCTGCGCTGGGTCTCCGAGCACCCCGGCGTCACCGTGGGACTCGACGCAGCCCTTGGCCTGTCAAGGCACCAGTAGGTCCCTTCGAGGCTCGCAAGCTCGCACTTCAGGGGCCAGGTTCTCGCCTATCCGAGCATGCTCCAAGTCAGCGGCCCTTGAGGATCTGGCCGAGCAGGTCGCCGATGCCGCCACCGGCGCCCGCGCTGCCGCCACCGGTCAACTGACCGAGGATGTCCTGCACGATGCCGCCGCTGTCCTTGCTCACCGCGCCGCCGCTCTGGCCGGCGGTCTTCTTGGCGAGCCAGGCCAGCACGATGGGCGCGATCAGCGGCAGCACCTTCTGGATGAGGCCCGACCCGGATCCGGCTCCGGGGGCGGCGGCGTGCTGGGCATCGGTCGAACCGCTCAGCGCTGCGGCGATGCTGTCGGTTTTGTCGCCGAAGATGTGGCCGAGGATCTTCTGGCCGTCGGCCAGGTCGATCTGGTCCAGCGAGAGACCGTCGAGGAAGCCGAGGTCCTTGGTCGACAGGGCATCGACCAGCGACTGGGCACCCCCGTCCTTGGACGCATTCACCTGGAGGCCGCCGGTCAGGGCCTCCACGGCACCGGTGACCGCCTTCTGCGCGGCGGCGCGGTCGACCCCGAGTTGGTCGGCGATCTGGCCGACGGGAATGGACGCGATCAGGTCGTCGAGATCAGACATGGGGATCCTCTGCGAGAAAGAGATGGAGACGTCGGTGCGAGCGTAGACCCCCCTCCGATACGCCGCCGCGACCGGTCTCAGAGCAGCCGGATGGCCGCCGTCGCCGCAGCGGCCAGGATCAGCATGACCAGGAACGGCACACGCGCCACCAGGCAGGCCACGGCGACTGCCAGCCCCGCGAGCCGGGCGTCGGCGACCACCTCGCGCTCGCCCGCGGCGGCCTGTACGGCGACGAGCGCGGCCAGCAGCCCGATGGGTATCAGCGCGGTGATTCGCGCGGTGACGGGGTGCTCCAGGACCGCCTGCGGCATGCTGAGACCGGCGAGCTTCAACAGATAGCAGCCGCCGCACACGAGCAGGACCGCCCACCACAGGTCAGTCATCGTGGCCGCCTCCCCAGACGAACGCGAGGGCGACCGCGCTCAGTCCGCCGAGCATGATCGGCAGCCCCGGCGCGGTGAACGGTACGAGCAGCAGCGCCAGGGCGGCGGCGGTCACTCCCAGGAGGCGGGCACCAGCCGAGTCCAGGCGCGGCCACAGCAGCCCGAGGAAGGCCGCCACTACGGCACCGTCCAGGCCGATGGCCTCCGGGTCCCCGATGGAGGTGCCGGCCACCGCGCCGGCGGCGGTGGTGAGGTTCCAGACGAGGAAGATCGTCAGGCCCGTCCAGTAGAACCCCAGCCGCGCCAGGCGATCCGTGGGCCGGGTGATCGCCATCGCGGTGGACTCGTCGATGACCAGGTGCGCCGTCGCCAGGCGTCGCCCCCCGCGCACCCTGAGGCGGTGGGCCAGGCTGATGCCGTAGAAGGCGTTACGCCCGCCCAGCAGCACCGAGGTGATCGCCCCGGCCAGCGGGGAGCCGCCGGAGCCGATCACGCCGAGGAAGGCGAACTGGGAGGCCCCGGTGAAGGCCAGCAGCGACAGCGCGCTGGTCTGCCAGACGCTCAGCCCGGCGGCCGGCCCCAGCGCGCCGAAGGTGACGCCGTACAGCCCCACCCCGATGCCGACGCCGAGGGAGTCGCGGACGACCCCGCGCTCGTCGGGCGACAGCGCGGCGGTCATGCGATCTGCGTGTGCAGGCGCACCTGCCGGATACGCCGGCCGTCGGAGGCCTCCAGCTCGCGGTGAGCGCCGTCGGGTGCCCAGCCGGCCGAGACCAGGAGCGTGCGCCCGGCGTCGTCACCGGAGGCGATCCAGGTGCGCGCGAGGCTGAAGCCGTCGGCCTTCGCGGTGTCGATGCCGGCCTGGAGCAGCCGGGAGGCGTGCCCGCCGCGCCGCGCCCGAGGATCGACGGCGAGGTCGCCGAGTTCGGCATCGCGGACCGGATCGGCATCGGGATCGGCCCCCGGATGCACGATGGCGTACCCGACGACCTCCCCGGCGGCGCGAACGGCCACGAGGACCCGGAACCGGGCCTCGGGTGAGCGTCCGAGCGTCGCGGCCCAGCGGCCTGCGTGCTCGTCGAGGTCGCCGAAAGACTCCTCCAGCGCGGACGCCGTCACCTGGGCGTCGAGCCACACCCGCCGCTGGACCTCGGCGAGGTCTCGCGCATCGCTCGGCCAGGCCAGCCGAACGCTGTCGGTGCCCGCCGACGGACTCACACGAAGGATTCGATGAGCTCGGACTTGGCGCCGTTGGCGTCCAGCATCGTCGCGGTCATCGACACGTTGCGCAGCGACGGCCACACCTCGAAGGCCAGCACGGCCATGCCGGGCACGCCCGCGATGAGGATGGGCCATCCGCCCGCGTCGGCGACGAACGACACCAGCACCGCCAGCAGCATCGGCACCTCGCAGAAGGTGAGCTTGCGGATCGTCTGGGCCGCGTACACGCTGACGGCGGTGCTGCGGTTGTCGTCGGGGTCGTCGGCCGGATTCAGGGGGATCGCCGACAGCCACACACGCTCGGCCAGGAAGGCACCGATGGCGACCGCAGCCAGCAGGCCGACCCAGATCGGCCAGCCGGGCAGGTCGGCGTCGGTCGCTCCCAGCATCCAGAACAGGGCCGCGAGGAAGCCGGCCGTCAACAGAATCTGCAGCAGCGCGAAACTGCGCAACTCGCGGGGGGTGGCGTCGTATTCGCTATTGGCCATAACGCCGATCTTCGCATAGAAAACCAGCGTCGTCGGGCAGGGGTCCGGGTCGCAGGCGGTAGCCTCGGGGCCATGCAGGCCTACCTCGATCTCGTCCGTCACATTCTCGAGACGGGAGCCGAGAAAGGTGACCGTACCGGCACCGGCACGCGCAGCGTCTTCGGCTACCAGATGCGCTTCGATCTGACGCAGGGATTCCCGCTCGTCACGACCAAGAAGATCCATCTCAAGTCGGTGGTCGGTGAGTTGCTGTGGTTCATCTCCGGTGAGACGAATGTGCGCTGGTTGCAGGAGCACGGCATCTCCATCTGGGACGAATGGGCGGACGCCAACGGCGAACTCGGCCCGGTCTACGGGCATCAGTGGCGTTCGTGGCCGACCCCCTCGGGAGAGAGTGTCGACCAGTTGCGCGGCGTGATCGAGGCGCTGAGATCCGATCCGGACTCGCGCCGGCACATCGTCAGCGCGTGGAACGTCGCCGACCTGGACCGTATGGCGCTGGCACCGTGTCATGCGTTCTTCCAGTTCTATGTGGCGAACGGGCGGCTCTCCTGCCAGCTGTACCAGCGCTCGGCCGACGTCTTCTTGGGCGTGCCGTTCAACATCGCCTCCTATGCCCTGCTGACGCACATGGTCGCGCAGGTCGCCGGGTTGGAGGTGGGCGACTTCGTCCACACCCTCGGCGACGCCCACCTGTACCTCAACCATCTCGACCAGGCGCGCGAGCAGCTGACCCGCGACCCGCGTCCGCTGCCCCTGCTGGAGCTGGACCAGAGCGTCACCGACATCGACGGCTTCGGCTTCGACTCGATCCGGGTCACCGGGTACGACCCGCATCCCCTCATCAAGGCACCGATCGCCGTATGAGCGCTCGGGGGGCGACACTGGTCGTTGCGATGGGGGCGAACCGGGTCATCGGGGCCGATGGCGGCCTGCCGTGGCACCTGCCGGAGGACCTGGTGCACTTCAAGCGGCTGACCCTCGGCCACGTGCTCGTCATGGGCCGCGCGACCTACGACTCCATCGGCCGTCCGCTGCCGGGGCGTACGACGATTGTCGTGACTCGCGACCGCCAGTGGCGCGCCGGGCATGCGTCGGTCCGCGTGGCGCACGACGTCGCCGAGGCGGTGGCGCTCGGGCGCGACCTCGGCGAGGAGGTGTTCATCGCCGGAGGCGCGCAGATCTATGCCGCAGCCGTGGAGGCGGGCCTGGTCGACCGCCTGGTCGTGACGCGGGTCGCCGCCTCACCCGAGGGCGACACGTTCTTCCCGCGAATCGACTGGAGCGCCTGGACCGAGGTCGCTTCGATCCCCGGCGAGGGCGAACTGTCCGGCGAGCGCGTCGCCTTCGAGATCGTCACCTACGAAGCGGCTTGAGAACGCGGGTCGTGGCCGGGGTCCCTTCGAGGCTTCGGCCGCAGGCGGCCTACGCACCTCAGGGACCGGCATCCTCGAGGGATTCGCCGGTTTTTATCGGTCGATGCCGCTCATTGAGGTGCGTAGCGAGGAACGAGCGGAGCCTCGAAATGAGCTGCGGGCGATCCCTTCGCCCTTCGAGGCTCGTCGCAAGCTCCTCGCACCTCAGGGACCGGCCACGGCACACAACCCCGATACATCAGCGGTTCTCGAGGTCCGTCTATCGGCGCGCTCTGAACTCCTCGCTGCGCCGTCGCAGCGTCAGGACGAGGCCGGCCTGGGCGAGGGCGAAGCCTGCGGCGAGCGCATAGATGAGCGTCCACGGCGCTCCGGTGCCGGGTAGGGCGTCGGCGGACGCGCCGACGTAGCCTCCACCGCCGGTGAGCAGGGTGCCGCTCGGATCGCCGGTCGATCCCGGTGGGTCGGAGGCAATCGTGCTGCCGGTGAACGGGGTCGACACCGGTGCGGCGGGCAGCGGCTCCCCGCCGTAGATCACCGAGCCGTCGGCGGCCTGATAGGTCATCCACGGCACGGTCTGGGCGAAGTTCGAACTCGGCTGGCTGTAGTCGCACACGCCGTCGGGGAAGACCGCCTGCAGGCGCGTCACCTGCTCTTCGCTCAACGTCTGGGGCGCGTAGTCGGCCGGATCGAAGGGCCGCAAGACGCAGTCGGAGTTGTCCGAATAGTTGCCGTCACCGGCCACGATGCGCGGACTGTCGAACTTGGTCTGGTACAGGTCGGTGCCAGGGCCGAGTCCGCACAGCGTCTCGGAGACCGGATCGACGATGAGGTGGGAGGCCGGGTCCAGGGCCGGGCGCAGGCCGTCGGCCAGATCGATGGCCCCGCCGGTCAGATCGGTGACGGCCGGATCGGTCAGCGGTAGGAAGATGCCGTCCTCGTCGGAGGTGCCGCTCAGGTTGCTACACCGGTCCTGGATGTTCTCGGCCTCGCGGGCCTGAACGATCTTCTGCGACAGGGGGACGTCGCGCTCGTCGGCCTCGACGGCGCTCAGCCAGCGGTCCATCTCCAGGAGGGCCTGCGTGCTGTAGCCCGGATCGCCGATGAGCGGAAACGCGCCGTACCAGATGACCTGGTTGTCGGCGTTTCCCTGTTCGCGGATCAGGCGGTCGCGGGTGACCCACGAGAACCGTGCGTCGTGCGCGACGCCCGGGTCGGGGCCGCGGTGGTCGATGATCGCGACCTCGGACAGGTTGGAAGCGGTGTTGAGCATGCCGCTGCGGTAGGCGTTCATCACCGCTGTCGGGTCCGCCTCGGTCCGTTCGGCCTGCGGCTGGATGTCGATCGTCAGGCCGCCAATGTCCTCGTTGAGGCTGACGAACTGCTCGGCGGTGATGAGGCCCTCTTTGAGGGCATTGAGTCCGTACTGGACGCCGACGTTGCCGAAGGGTAGGGCGGCGAAGCCACGGCCGGCCTGCTGCTCCTGCGCGGTCCACATGCTCGCATCGCGCGGGCCGAAGATGTTGATCGAGCCGTCGATGATCGAGCAGCGCACACCGGCCGGATTGGTCTGGGGGTTATACACGGTGCTCTCGTCGATGCCGGGGCAGAGCGTCGTGGGATCGGTGGCCTCCTTGTACAGCAACTCGTCAGCCATGATCGCGTTGAGATGGGACAGATGCCCTTCGACCGCAGCCCACTGCGGAGGGGTGAAGCCCGCCGACATTCCTTCGCTGCCCTCGAAGTACAGCCGCAGCAAGTGGGTGTCGGTGAACTCCAGGCCGGGGGTCAGCGCGTCAGGGAAGGAACAGGTGGTGATGAGGCCCTGGTAGATGCCCGGATAGGCGTTGGCGATGGTCTGTTGGGCGATCGATCCGCCCGAGCAGCCGCTGCCGATGGTGTAGCGCACTGATCCGTACGTCTCGATGAAGTGTTCCTTGGCCATCATCAGCGATTCGGCTCCGGACGCCACGCTGCAGTTGTGGCCGGTGTTGGACAGCGCCGTCGACATCATGGCGAAGCCCCGCGAGAGGGCGACGGTCGGGCTGTCGCCGACGGCATCGGCCAGGCCGTCGGGGAGGAAGAAGGTCAAAGTGCCGGAGTAGTCCTCCGTGGGTGCCAGGCCCGTACGGTGGGCGACGCCGCAGTTGCCGCCGTGCGGGATGAACAGTTTGCCGTTCCATTGCTCCTGCGGGTTCCAGCGCTCCCACTCCTGGTCGGGCTGCCAGAGCATCGCGATGCGGTACTGGTCGCGGTCCTGGTAGCCGGTCTCCACGCGGACGATGAATGGGACGGTGACGCCTTCGTCGGTCGTGGTGGTGGCGATGTCGGTGGGCGGGGCGGAGGGGTCGTAGTCCTGCAGGCCGTCCTTGGACGGGTCGGTCGACTTGTACTGCCAGGTGATCTGCGGCTCGGTGTTGCAGTCCTCGTCGACGGCTCCGTCCTGGCAGGCCCACGGCTCCAGTTGGGGTCCGGCGAAGATCGGCCCGCCGCGCGGGTGGTTGGTGATGGTCAGCCAGGCACCGCGGCCGTCGGGCAGTCGGGCGGTGAGTTCGTTGGACCCGAGCGCCAGGCCGGTGACGACGCCTTCGATCTGGCCATTGGGCCGCACCGCGAAGGCCGAGGTGACGTCGCGGTCGCCGTCGCCGGGGTCCTTGTGGCGGTCGGGGGCCAGCCAGACCCGCAGGTCGGCGACATCGGCATCGCTCGGCAGTGTGATGCGAACCAGGGCGTTGCCGTCGAAGACGAGATCGGCGCGGTTCGACAGCGTCTCCATCGTGATGACGTCCGTCGACGGGGCGGCCATCGCGGCTCCGGTCGGCAGCATTGTGCCGGACAGGGTGACGACGGCCAGTAGCGTCAGGAAGAGGCGGGACCGGCGAGGGGCATGTGACGACATGGGATGTCCTTCTGAGGGTCGCGCCTCGACTTTGATGTGACCGAGGCCACATCACGGTATCCGGCGGCCTCGTCAGCGTCAAGCGAACTTGGTCAAACATCCAACTTTGAAGCGGCGGTGGACGAACCCGGTCCCAGGAGCGTGCGAGCCTCGAAGCCTGCTGCGGTGGGTCATTTCGCCCTTCGAGGCTGCTCCTTCGTCGCAGCACCTCAGGACCCGGCTCGCAAGCTCGCACCTCAATGACCGGGTCCGCCTACTGGCGGAATCCCTGAGTTGAGGGGACTCCTCCGCCGCGAGATCAGGACAGGACCGCGATCTGGCGGCTCGTGGCGACGAGGTTGAGATCGCGGTCCCACAGGTGGACGTCCTCGTCGTGGAATCCGTCGATGACCTGCGAGGTGACGACCTCCATGAGCGCCCAGTCGGTCGAGCAGTGCCGCCAGAAATGCACCGTGAGCTGAATCGTCGAGGAGGCGATGTGCCCGAGTTCGGCGACGACCGGGGGATAGGCGTCGACGATGGCACCCGCAGCGAGGGAGTCGATCGGACGGCCGTCGGCGGGACGGATCCAGAACGCGGCCTCCGGCAGGCCGGACGGGTCGCCGGCCATCCAGCCGGGTGTCCCCACGTGGCGCGTGGTGTAACGGTCGGCAATGGGGATCGTGCCGACCGGCCAGTCGGCGAGGGGGTCGACTCCGGTCTCGGGAGTGCCGACGGCATCGCCCGGCAACGGCTCGCGCAGGTCGGAGGCGGGAGCGGCCGCGGCGTCGTGCAGGCTGATCGTCGCGTGGGCGATGGCCCGTTCGCCCTGGTGCAGCGCCACCGTGTAGCTGCTGACGAGCCGTCCCTCGCGCAGCGGGGTGACGGTGATCGTCGCCGGTCCGGGCCGCGTCGTGGCGAGATAGGTGACCGCCACCGACAGTGGGTCGGGCTTGGCGGACTCCTCCAGTGCGGCGCGCAACAGGATCGCCAGCAGATAGCCGCCGTTGGCCGTGCCCGCCGGGGTGTTCCAGTCGGAGTTCACGTCGAGGGCGCGCACGCCGGGCGAGACTGGGGACGACGCGGTGGCGCGGTCGAGTTCGTAGTCCATGCCCCCATGCTGCCACTAGCCACCGACGCGCATGCTAGCATTGATATCAGGAGGTGCTGTCAATGGCGACGATTACGGTGCGTCATCTCGATGATGAGGTGCGGGCGAGGCTTCGGATCCGTGCCGCAGGGCGCGGGCATTCGATGGAGGCCGAGGTCCGCGCGATCCTCACGGCCGCAGTCGCCGGGGAGGGGCGCCCGCGCGGCCGGAACGCCTTGATGGATCTGTACTGGGAGAGCCGAAGCGGTATGGAGGTCGATCTGCCGGTGCGTTCGGTCGAGGCACCCCGTGTCGACTTCGCAGAGGAGGCTTTCGGTTGATCGCTCTCGACACCAACGTCATCTCCGAACTGATGCGTGTCGAGCCGGACCAGCGAGTCATCGCCTGGGCGAGGGGCCTGGACGACCGAGACCTTGCGGTTCCGGCTCCGGTGCTGGCCGAGATATTCCGGGGCTTGCACAGGCTTGCGGCCGGAGCGCGTCGTCAACGCCTGGAGTGCGCACTGGACGCCTTCCTGGACCGGATCGACGACCGTCACCTGTTGGCATTCGATCCGCCTGCCGCAGTGGCGTTCGGCATCGTCATGGCCGAGGCCGAGCAGCGGGGCCGGAGCATGCCCACGATGGATGCGTTGATCGCCGCGACCTGCCGTTCTCATGCCGTGCCGTTGGCGACCAGGAACATTGATGACTTCGAAGGCGCGGGGATCGGCCTGGTCGATCCGTGGCGCCGCTGAGTCGCGTCTCTCGCGCGATAGCCTGAGGGTTATGACTTCGCCCCTTGCCACCGAGGCCGCGCCGTTCGGGCGCGTGCTCACCGCTATGGTCACGCCGTTCACCTCCGACGGCCAGGTCGACCTGGAGGCGGTGCAGAAGCTTGCGCGGCATCTGGTCGACTCCGGCAGCGACGGCATCGTCGTCAGCGGCACCACGGGCGAGTCGGCCACCACCACCGGCGAGGAGGACGGCCGCACGCTGGCTGCCGTCCTGGAGGCGGTCGGCGACGACGCCACGGTCATCGCGGGCGTCGGCACCAACGACACCCGGCACAGCGTCGAGTTGACCGAGCAGGCCGTCAAGGTCGGCGCACACGGCCTGCTGCTGGTGACGCCGTACTACAACAAGCCGCCGCAGGCGGGCATCATCGCCCATGCGAGAACCGTCGCCGACGCCGCCGGTGACGTGCCGATCATGCTCTACGACGTGCCTCACCGCACGGGCCTGCAGATCGCCTACGAGACGTATCTGGAACTCGAAGGCGACGAGCGTTTCCTCGCGATCAAGGACGCCACCGGCGACCTGGAGCGCGGGGCCAGGCTGATCGGCCAGACGCGCTACGCGGTCTACTCCGGCGACGACTCGATCTGCCTGCCCTGGTTCGCCCTCGGCGCCGTCGGCGTCGTCAGCGTCGCGTCGCACGCCGTGGCACGGGAGTACGCCGACATGATCCGGGCGGTCGACGCCGGCGACCTCGTTGCGGCACGCGACCTGAGCACGCGGCTCCTGCCGGTGCTCGCCGGACTCGGCGTCACCCAGGGCGCCATCACCTCGAAGGTCGCGTTGAAGCTGCTCGGGGTGCTGGAGCACGACACGGTCCGCTCGCCGCTCGTGCCGGCCACGCCCGACGAGGTCGAGGCGGTCCGCGCGGGCCTGGCTGCGGCCGGTCTGCTCTGAGACGGGGGAACACATGAGCCACCTGCATCTGGACCTGCCCGCCCCCCCGCCGCTGCCCGAGGGAGCACTGCGCGTCTTCGCCCTCGGCGGCCTCGGCGAGGTCGGCCGCAACATGACCGTGTTCGAGTTCGGCGGCAAACTGCTCGTCATCGACTGCGGCGTGCTGTTCCCCGACGAGCACCACCCCGGCGTCGACCTGATCCTGCCGGACTTCGGCCCGATCCGTGACCGTCTCGACGACATCGTCGCGGTCGTGCTGACGCACGGGCACGAGGACCACATCGGCGCGGTGCCGTACCTGCTGCGCGAGCGCGACACGATCCCGGTCGTCGGGTCCCGGCTGACGCTGGCGCTGGTCGATCCGAAACTGCGCGAGCACAAGCTCAAAGAGGTGCCCAAGCACATCGTCAGCGAGGGCGACGTCCTCGACCTCGGGCCGTTCTCGTGCGAGTTCGTCGCGGTCAACCACTCGATCCCCGACGCTCTGGCGGTGGCGGTCACGACCCCGGCGGGCGTCGCGCTGCACACCGGCGACTTCAAGATGGACCAGTTGCCGCTCGACGGGCGCATCACCGACCTGCGGGCCTTCGCGCGGCTCGGCGAGGCCGGCGTCGACCTGTTCCTCACCGACTCGACCAATGCCGACGTTCCCGGCTTCACGACCCCCGAGCGCGACATCACCCCGGCCATCGACGCGGTCTTCGCGCGCAGCACCCAGCGCATCATCGTGGCCTCCTTCGCCTCGCACGTGCATCGTGTCCAGCAGGTGCTCGACGCGGCCGCCAAGCACGGCCGGAAGGTCGCCTACGTCGGGCGTTCGATGGTGCGCAACATGCAGATCGCGCGCGATCTGGGCTACCTCAAGGTGCCCGACGGCGTCGTGGTCGACAAGATCGACGCCGCGCCGCCGGAGAAGATGGTCCTGATGTCGACCGGCTCCCAGGGCGAGCCGATGGCCGCGCTGTCGCGCATGGCCAATCGCAGTCACCAGCAGGTGCAGTTGGAGCCGGGTGACACCGTGCTGCTCGCGTCCTCGCTGATCCCGGGCAACGAGAACGCCGTCTACCGGGTCATCGACGGCCTGACCAAGCTCGGTGCCAACGTCGTTCACAAGGGCAACGCGCTGGTACACGTCTCGGGTCACGCCTCGGCCGGGGAGCTGCTGTACTGCTACAACATCGTCAAGCCGACCAATGTCATGCCGGTACACGGCGAGATCCGTCATCTGCACGCCAACGGGGCGCTCGCGCGCAAGACCGGCGTGCCGAACGTGCTGCTGGCCGAGGACGGCTATGTCATCGACCTCATCGACGGCCACGCCGAGATCACCGGCGCCTACGACTGCGGCTATGTGTACGTCGACGGCTCATCGGTCGGCGACATCTCCGATTCGGACCTCAAAGACCGCCGGGTTCTCGGCGAGGAGGGGTTCATCTCGGCGGTCGTGGTGATCGACTCCACGCGCGGCACCATCGTCTCGGGTCCGGAGATCCACGCGCGCGGCCTGGCCGAGGACGACAGCGTCTTCGACGCCATCGTGCCGAAGATCGTCGGTGCGCTGGAGGACGCCCTGGCCGACGGTACCCGTGATACGCGCCAGTTGCAGCAGGTGGTGCGCCGCACGCTCGGCTCGTTCGCGGGCCGCCGGCTGCGACGACGCCCGATGATCGTTCCTATCGTCGTGGAGGCCTGACCGGCTGGTCGGGGTGACACGAGGGGGCGGTCATGGAACTGCCACGGGGGATGGAGCCGACCGGCAGTGACGGGTCCGGGTTCGGAGTCAAGGTCAATCGGGTCCTGATCTCGATTGCCGTCGCCGTCGCCAGATCGCATTTGACAGCGGCCGCGCGACAACGCCCTCGGGTTCACTGCTGGAAGATTCGCGGAGTTGACGACATTCAACGACGACCGTCGACGTGGGCGAGTTCGGGCAGCGTGCCGCCTGCCGGTCGCTGAGGTGCACCCTTCGAGGCACCGCTCGTTCCTCGCTGCGCACTGGGGGTACCTCCCGCTTGCGGGGGACAATGAGCGGCCTCGACCTAAAATCAGCAGATCCCTACGACAAGATCCTTTCGTCACGGCGGCGCGTCGTTGCGCATGGACCGTGTGAACCCGATTTGCGATCAGTTCGGTGTGGGACGCGGTGATGTCGGACCCGGCCGATAGCCTGAGAGCGGCACGGACGGCCACCGACCTGGAGAACTAATGCCCTCACTGTCCCCCCTGACACTCGATCTCTTCCACGGGGCAGCCACGTCCTTCGCAACCGAACTCGCAGCCACCCCCTTACCTGACCTCTATGCCGTAACGGATGGTAAGGCTGTCGGGACGAAGGTCGAAGCAATGTTCAAGGAGTACCTGCAGGCGCGGTTCCAGATCGAGGTGGGGAACGCAGCAAAGGGCCTTGACTTCCCCTCCCTCAACACGGACTTGAAGGTGACGTCTCTCAGGCAGCCTCAATCGTCCTGCCCCTTCAAGGCAGCCACTCAGAAGATCTACGGACTCGGGTACAACCTGTTGGTTGTGGTCTATGTGAAGTCCGACAACGCCTCGGAGCGTGCCGCGTATCTGGACATCCAGCACGTCATCTACATCGACCAATCGAGGACCAGTGACTTCACGCTAACCAAACAAATTCGCGAGATCGTTCATGCGATGGGATCGGAGGTCGGTGGGCGTGAAATTGCGATCGAAGATCTCGACGCCCTGCTCCAAGACAAGAACGTTCCTCTGGACGAAGTCAGTCGTCGTCGGCTCGCAGAGCGTCTCGTTGACGAGCCTCCCGAGCAGGGCGTCCTGACGATCTCGAATGCTTGGCAGTGGCGACTTCAGTACGGTCGGGCCATCAGCACGGCGGCCGCCGGATCTAACTCTCCCGAGGTGGTGGACCTGCGTGCCTAACAAGGAGTTCGGTGACTTCCAGACTCCGATCGCACTAGCCGAGCAATGTTTGCGGCTTCTCGAGCTGCCTGACTCGGCTCGGGTGCTTGAACCAACTTGCGGGACCGGGAGTTTCCTTCAGGCGGCCGCACTCTTAAGCCCAGGCTCAGAGCGCGTTGGAATCGAGATTCAGTCACAACACGCAGAACTCGCATCGAAGTGGGGCAGGGTGCAGGTCGGCAACATCTTCGAGACCGACCTTTCGACAACCGTCAGTTGGGATTCGGAAACGCCCCTATTCGTCATCGGGAATCCTCCCTGGGTCACGTCGGCGGAACTCAACCGCTTGGACTCCGACAACCTCCCGCCCAAGGAGAACTTCAAGGGCGCGAAGGGTCTCGACGCGATGCTGGGTTCATCCAACTTTGATGTGTGTGAGTACATCATCTTGAAGACCATCAACGAGTGCAGGAGCGAGCAGTTCACGCTGGGGATGCTGTGCAAGACACAAGTGGCACGCAACGTGGTGGAGTACGCGGCAGCGGCCAAAATCCCCATCACCGAATCCCACATCTACCGCATCGACGCGATGAAGTGGTTCGAGGCCGGGGTCGACGCCTGCTGGTTCGTCGTTTCTGTTGACCCCGCCGAACCCTGCGATTACACCTGCGAAGTGCATTCGGACGTGTTCGAGCCGCGTGTGACGGAATCCCGCTTCGGCGTTGTCGACGGCCTGCTTGTATCCGACGTGGACGCCTACCTTGTCGTCCGTCGGGCCGACGGGGTGTGTCCCTACGAGTGGCGGTCTGGACTCAAACACGATGCGTCAGGCGTCTTCGAGTTGATCGCTACACCTAGTCCAACAACCAAGTCGGGCCGGCGGCTTGATCTTGAGATGGACTACGTTCTTCCCTTCTTGAAGAGCACAGACATCTTCCGCGGACGGCACCAAGAGTTGAGCAAATGGGTGATCGTGCCACAGAAGACGTTCGGTGCCGAGACCACGTCGCTGCAGCACGTCGCTCCTCGTCTGTGGGCCTACCTCACCGAGAATGCGCCCGCGCTGGATGGCCGCAAGTCCTCGATCTATCGAAACAGGCCGCGTTTTTCCGTGTTCGGCCACGGTGAATACACGTACGCGCCGTACAAGGTCGCCGTGTCGGGATTGCACAAGGAGCCGGTGTTTCGCCTCGTGACCCCGCTGGAGGGCAGGCCCGTCGTGTTGGATGACACCTGCTACTTCATACCGTTTGATGACCCGACGGAGGCCGCAGTCGTTGCCGCCACTATGGGTAGCCCGGAATGCGCGGCGCTGATTCAGTCACTCGTCTTTTGGGACTCGAAGAGGCCCCTGACCAAGAAACTTCTCGCGCGCATCGACCTCGGCCAACTTCCGGTGGACTCTGTAGCGGTCTGCGCCGACGCCGCAAGGATCGCGGCCGCTGCGCGCATCCCGTTCGACGAGTTTCGAGCGAAGAACGTGTTGTCCAACTTCGGTCCTCTGTCGACCCCGCAGCGGGAACTTGCGCTCTTCTGAGCCGAACATCGCCCAAGAGCGAATCAGTAGTGCTGCCTTGAGGGAACCCGCCATTGCAAGCTTCGGAGGCCCGTTCGTTCCTCGAAGGGCGCACCTCGGCCAGCGGCAAACACTCCCGATAGGTCGCGAACGTGCGGCCGGGCGGCTCGTGCGCCGCAGGGCCACCGCCTGCACATTGTCACGGTCTCGACCTCATCGGGACATCGCCGCGAAACACGGGGTGCCGAGGCTGGAACAGTGGATGCGGCAGGCCGGGTGCAGGGGGAGTCGTGGCGAGTCGAGCGTTGATCGTGGCCGCGCCGGGCACGCAGCATGCGGTGGGCCGCGCGGGCATCTCCCGGCTGGTCAACGCGATCCGGCGCGAGGCGCACGGCTTGGACGTGCTGGACGCCTACGTCGAGCAGCAGTCGCCGAGCGTGGCCGATGTCGTGCGTACCAGCGCAGGACCGCGGGCGGTGGTACCGCTGTTCCTCACCCGTGACGCGCGCCTGCTGCACGCTCTCGCAGCTGCGGCGCGACCTGATCCGTCCATCGGGCTGACCGCGCCCATCGGGCCTGACTGGGTGCTCGCCGAGATCGGCGTGCAGCGGCTCATCGAAGCAGGTGCGCGGCCGGGGGACTCCCTCGTCCTGGCCGCCGGGTCGGTGCGGGACGCCGCAGCACTGGACGACGTCAGCCAGGCGGCCCGGCTGCTCAGCGCGGTGTGGGGCGGACGGGTGCACGTTGGTGCGCTGTCCGGCCTCGATACCTCGCTGGCCGACGCCGTCGACATTGCTCGCGCTTACGGCAAACGTGTCGTGGTCAGTTCCTATGTGCTGACCGCCGGGTCCGCCTACGACCGGATCAGCGCTTGCGGAGCCGATGTGGTCACCGCACCGCTTGTGCCCGACGGTGCCCCTGATCCCCGGCTTGTCGCCCTGGTCCTGCAGCGGGCGCGCACCCGGTCGGCGGGCGGCGTCGACGACGACCGGCCAGTGGTCCACCGATGAGGACGACGCGCCCGGTGCCCCGCGCCCCAATGCACTCTAAGCCTCCACTTTTGCTTTAGGCTTCCGACATGGCGACCCGAACGACTTCCCCGCCGCGCAAGCGGCCGTCCGGTTCCCAGGCCCGTAGCCGTACCTCCGGCAACAAGAGCCCGGCCCGAACGCCAGCTAAACGCAGACCGGCCTCCGCGAAGACTGCGGGGGGTTCCTCGCCTGCCGTGGTGACGATGATCGGTCGCGCGCTGCGGGCGATCTGGCTCGGTATTGCCGCAGTGGTCGGTGCCGTCGTCCGCTCCATCGGGCGCGGTGCCCGCGACCTCGACCCGGCCCACCGGCGCGACGGCGTCGGCCTGCTGATCGTTGCGGTCGCTATCGTCACGGCGGCCTCGACGTGGTGGCGTATCCCGGGTCCGGTCGGCCAGACGGTCCGCCAGATCTGTGAGAGCAGCGTCGGTGTGCTGGCCGGGGCCGTCCCCGTCGTGTTCGCCGTGATCGCCTGGCGGACGCTGCGTCACCCCGAGGCCCAAGGTCCCGCGGGCCGCCAGGTGATCGCCTGGAGCGCCGTCAGTGGCGGCGTGCTGGGCCTAGTGCACCTGGCCCACGGCGTCCCGCGACCCGACGACATGACTGCGGTCCGCGAAGCCGGCGGTGCCCTGGGATTCTTGTTCTCGGCGGTGCTGGTCGACCTGTTGCGCTCGCCGTACGTCGCGGCCCCGCTGCTGGCCCTGCTGGTGGCCTTCGGTGCGCTGATCCTGGCCAACACGCCCGTCTACGCCATCCCCGGACGGTTGCGTGAGGTCCGCGACCGGCTGCTGGGCGGTCGCCGGCCCGCTGCGGAACGGCCGGTCAAGCAGCCCGCGCCGCGTCGTCATCCGCGGACCGCGCCGGTGCCGGCCGACGAGCCGTTCGAGGACCCGCTGGTCGACGGTCCCGACGACATCGAGCCGGTCGTCGAACCGGACACCCATCGTCGCCCCGACCTCGCCGACGAGGCACCCGCCGAGGTGCCGCCGATGGAGCCGCTGCCGGCCCGCGCCGAGCAGCTCGAACTCGCCGGCGACATCGTCTACTCGCTGCCCGACAGCACGGTCCTGCGCGAGGGCACGCCGCACAAGGCCCGCAGCAAGGCCTCCGACGAGGTCGTCGACCGGCTGACGGAAGTCCTGGAGCAGTTCAAGATCGACGCGCGGGTCACCGGCTACACCCGTGGCCCGACGGTGACCCGCTACGAGGTCGAACTCGGCCCGGCGGTCAAGGTCGAGAAGGTCACCGCGCTCGGCAAGAACATCGCCTACGCCGTGGCCTCCAACGAGGTCCGCATCCTCAGCCCGATCCCCGGCAAGTCCGCCATCGGCGTTGAGATCCCCAATGCCGACAAGGAGATGGTCAGCCTCGGTGACGTGCTGCGCTCGGCGAAGGCGCGCGGCGACCATCACCCGATGGTGATCGGCCTGGGCAAGGATGTCGAGGGCGGCTACGTCGTGGCGAACCTGGCCAAGATGCCGCACCTGCTGGTGGCCGGTGCCACCGGTTCGGGCAAGTCGAGCTTCGTTAACTCGATGATCTCCTCGGTGCTCATGCGGTCGACGCCCGACGAGGTGCGCATGATCCTGGTCGACCCGAAGCGGGTCGAGCTGACCGCCTATGAGGGCATCCCGCACCTCATCACGCCGATCATCACCAACCCGAAGAAGGCCGCCGAGGCGCTGCAGTGGGTCGTGCGCGAGATGGAGTTGCGTTACGACGACCTGGCCGCGTACGGCTTCCGCCACGTCGACGACTTCAACAAGGCCGTCCGCACCGGCGCGGTCAAGCCCCTTCCGGGCAGCGAACGGGTCCTAGCCCCGTATCCGTACCTGCTGGTCGTGGTCGACGAGCTGGCCGACCTGATGATGGTCGCCCCGCGCGACGTCGAGGATTCGGTCGTGCGCATCACCCAGCTGGCGCGCGCCGCCGGCATACACCTGGTGCTGGCGACGCAGCGGCCGTCGGTCGATGTCGTCACCGGCCTCATCAAGGCCAATGTGCCCAGCCGCCTGGCGTTCGCCACCAGTTCGCTGGCCGACAGCCGGGTCATCCTCGACCAGCCGGGTGCCGAGAAGCTGGTCGGCCAGGGCGACGGCCTGTTCCTGCCGATGGGGCACAGCAAGGCGATGCGCATGCAGGGTGCCTGGATCACCGAGGCGGAGATCGCCGCAGTCGTCACGCACTGCAAGGGGCAACTGGAACCGGTCTACCGCGAGGACGTCACGGCACCGGCGCAGAACAAGCGTGAACTCGACGACGACATCGGCGACGATCTCGATCTGGTCATCCAGGCCGTCGAGTTGGTTGTCACGACCCAGTTCGGCTCGACCTCGATGCTGCAGCGCAAGCTGCGGGTCGGCTTCGCCAAGGCCGGGCGGCTTATGGACATCATGGAGAGTCGCGGGATCGTCGGCCCGAGCGAGGGATCCAAGGCGCGTGACGTCCTGGTCAAGCCCGACGAACTCGAACAGGTGCTGGCGACGATCGGAAGCGAAGGATGAACGAGGAAGCGCCCTTCGAGATCCACCGTCGCGTCGGCCTCTATGCGATCTTGGCGCTGTCCTGCCTGGCCGTGGCCGCAGGCTTCGCGTGGTACGCGCTCGCCCGGCCCGAGCAGCTGCTGTGGATCGCGGTGGCGGTGCTGGTCGTCCTCGCCCTGACCCTGCTGCGCGGCACCGTCGATCCGCGCACGCCGCTGTTCGTCGCCGATGACCACGGGGTGCGCCAGCAGACCGAGCACGGCTGGGTCGGGCTGCTTTGGGAGGAGATGGGCGGGATCCGCGTGGAGCCGCGGTCGGGACTGTGCCGCGACGCCCGGATCAGGGTCAGCAGCCTGGACGGGGACCGGATCTACTCGACGCCGGTCGGCCTGGCGACGAACGTCGCCTTCGACAAGGCGGCGGCCGAGTTGGCACGACGTCGCGGTGTGGCCCCATACTGAAACTCGCAACCCCCGCCGCCTGAAAGGCCCCCATGCCCGAGCAGAGTCACGATCCGGCAACGTCGGCACCGCCGAGCAACCTGAATATCGCCAACGCGCTGACCGTCCTGCGCATCGCCGGGGTTCCCCTGTACGGCTGGCTGCTGCTGACTTCCGGTGTCACCGAGACGGCCGGTGGCGACACCGCCATGCGGGTGTGGGCGTTCGTCGCCTTCGCCTTGTTGATGATTACCGACCGGATCGACGGCGATCTCGCCCGCAGCCGCAACCTGGTCACCGATTTCGGCAAGCTCGCCGATCCCATCGCCGACAAGGCGCTGACCGGCATGGCCTTCATCGGCCTGGCGATCATCTTCGACCATTGGCTGTTCTGGGCCGTGGCGATCCTGACGCTGGTGCGCGAGTGGGGCATCACGGTCATGCGGCTGTTCATCACGAAGTACGGCGTCATGCCGGCGAGCCAGGGCGGCAGGATCAAGACGACCCTGCAAGCCGGGGCGCTGGGCTTGTACTCGTTGCCGCTGGAGATCTGGGACACCACGGCCAGCACGGTCGCCTTCTGGCTGGCGGGCGTCTTTCTCGCCGTCGCCTTCGTCATCACGATGGTCACGGGGGTGCAGTACATCCTCGACGCGCGCGCGCTGCGGGCCGAATGGCTGTCGACGCCCCGCAGCGCGAGCGAGAACTCCTAGGCCGTGGGGGCTGCGGGCGCGGTGGCGCTCGTCGAGGAGTTGGCCGGTCGCGGGCTGAGCGTGGCGACCGCCGAGTCGCTGACCGGGGGACTGCTGTGCAGCGCGCTGGTCGACGTGCCGGGGGCCTCGGCCGTGGTCCGCGGGGGCGTCGTGGCCTACGCGGCGGAGGTCAAGGAGCGGGTGCTGGGCGTGCCGGGGTCGCTGATCGAGCGGGTCGGCACGGTGGACGCGCAGGTGGCTCGCGCGATGGCCGAGGGGGTGCGTGCGCGGCTCGGGGCCGACCTCGGGCTGTCGACGACCGGCAACGCCGGACCGGAGCCGTCGGAGGGCAAGCCGGTGGGCCGGGTTCACATCGCCGTCGCGGCTCCGGCGGGCACGCGGGACTGGGAGTTGGACCTGGTCGGCGACCGCGGGCAGATACGCCGGGGGGCGGTCGATGCGGTGTTGTCGTATGCACTCGCTACGCTGGCCCACGAAGGGCACCCTCACGGGGGATGATTCCCGGTGCGGCCGGGGTTGTGTCTCGTAAGCGTCCCGGAGCGACCGTAGGCGAGCCACCCGAGGAGGTGACCTGGACGATGACCCCGATGCGACAGTTGGTGGGCGAGGCGTTGCGTGCCCGCCGGGCCGAGCAGGGCCTTACACTGCGCGAGGTGTCGGGTCGGGCACGGGTCAGCCTGGGGTATATCTCCGAGGTCGAGCGCGGCCAGAAGGAGGCGAGTTCGGAGTTGCTCGCCGCCCTGGCCGAGGCGCTCGACGTTCCCCTGTCGGGCCTGCTGCGCGATGTCGCCGATCAGTTGGAGATCCACGAGGTCGGCTCGCGCCTGGCCAGCGTCTCGCCGATCAGTTCCGACGAGGTGCGGGTCTCCGCCGCCTGACCTGGCGTGACGCAATCCCTCAGGTTACTGTGAGCTGGCTCGCTGACGGTATGCGCCTATTGGCTCATGTGGGTCCTCCGTCCTCGGGTGGGCTGGGCACGACTCTGGAGCCTCACGTCACGTGAGGGTCACGTCTGCTGCGCCCGGCTGGGGTGACGTGCGATGCTGAGCGCATGCGGCACAGCGAGTTCTGGGAGCGGATGGACCTGCATCTCGGCGCGGCCTACGCCCGGCTCTGGGCCGACACGCAGGTTATCGACGTGCTCGATCACCGCACCCCGTCCGAGGCGCTCGACGCCGGCGTGGCACCCAAGCAGGTGTGGCGTGCGGTCCACGAGCGACTTCAGCTGCCCGCGTCCGAGCGCTGAGGCCCCGGCGTGTCGCCAGTAATCGAACGGATGTTCGCTGTAGGTTTGTCCACAGGTTGACGCCCGCGAGAGAAACTTGTCCACAGGCGGATCGATGAGGTCCGAAAATGTCCGTGGTCTCTCGTAGCGTCGAAGATGCCTGGCCACCTACGACAGAACGGACTTCTGATGCCTCCCAAGACAGCCACCGCTCCCGTGACCCGCCTGACCGGCGAGGGTTCTTCGGCCGACCAGCGGGCCAAAGCCATCGACAACGCCATCGCTCAGATCGACCGCGCCCACGGCAAGGGTGCCGTCATGCGCCTCGGTGAGCGCGGGCGCGCCAAGATCGACGTCATCCCCACCGGTGCCACCGCCCTCGACGTCGCCCTCGGCATCGGCGGCCTGCCGCGCGGGCGCATCGTCGAGATCTACGGCCCGGAGTCCTCGGGTAAGACCACGGTCGCCCTGCATGCGGTGGCCAACGCCCAGAAGAACGGCGGCGTCGCGGCCTTCATCGACGCCGAGCACGCCCTCGATCCGGAGTACGCGCGCAAGCTGGGCGTCGACACCGACGCGCTGTTGGTGTCCCAGCCCGACTCCGGCGAGCAGGCCCTCGAGATCGCCGACATGCTGATCCGTTCCGGCGCACTCGACATCATCGTCATCGACTCGGTCGCCGCCCTGGTGCCGCGTGCCGAGATCGACGGCGAGATGGGCGACAGCCACGTCGGCCTGCAGGCCCGCCTGATGAGCCAGGCGTTGCGCAAGATGACCGGTGCCATCAACGGCTCGGGCACCACGGCGATCTTCATCAACCAGTTGCGCGAGAAGATCGGCGTTATGTTCGGCTCGCCCGAGACCACCACGGGC
The DNA here is from genome assembly GCF_047607065.1 of Aeromicrobium sp. Classification (GTDB taxonomy): domain Bacteria; phylum Actinomycetota; class Actinomycetes; order Propionibacteriales; family Nocardioidaceae; genus Aeromicrobium. Next base: position 68,444 of record NZ_JASGDU010000023.1, on the reverse strand, counting down.
GGCAAGGCGCTCAAGTTCTACGCCTCGGTGCGCCTGGACGTGCGCCGGATCGAGACCCTGAAGGACGGTACCGACATGGTCGGCAACCGCACCAAGGTCAAGATCGTCAAGAACAAGCTCGCCCCGCCGTTCAAGGTCTGCGAGTTCGACATCATGTACGGCCAGGGCATCAGCCGTGAGGGCAGCCTGATCGACGTCGGTGTCGACGCGGGCCTGATCCGCAAGGCGGGTGCCTGGTACACCTACGAGGGCGATCAGCTCGGGCAGGGCAAGGAGAACGCCCGCAACTTCCTGCGGGACAACCCCGACCTTGCCGTGGAGATCGAGACCCGCATCAAGGAGCATCTGGGCGTGGGTGTCGATGCCGCCGAGGAGCAGCCCGACGAGGGTGGCACGGTCACGGAAGTCGACTTCTAGGCCGATGGACGAGGCCGCCGAACTCGATCCGGAGCAGGCGTACGTGCTGGCGAAGAAGGTCGTGTACGACCGTCTGGCCGAACGTTCGCACAGCCGCGCCGATCTCGAGCGGGCACTGGCCAAGCGGCGAGTGCCCGCCGAGATGGCGGCGGCGGTCCTGGACCGTTTCGAGGCTGCCGGGTTGGTCGATGACGAGGTCTTCGCCCGGTCGTGGATCGAAGGTCGGCAGCGCGGCAAAGGGCTGGCGTCACGAGCGTTGGCTGCGGAGTTGCGTAGCAAGGGCGTCGACGACGAGGTTGCGCGCCGCGCGCTGGCCGAGATCGACCCCGACGCCGAACGGCAGGCCGCGCATGAGCTGGTCCAGCGCAAGCTGCGTTCGATGCGCGGCCTGGGCGAGCAGGTCCAGACCCGTCGCCTCGTCGGCCTGCTCGCGCGCAAGGGCTACCCACCCGGTCTGGCCTACGAGGTGGTTCGCACCGAACTCGGCACCGACGCCGAACCCCTCGAGTCGATGTAGCACGGTCGAGATAGGTAACTGCTACGAGACTTTAGAACCCGCGAGGAACGAAGCCTGTGGTGGCGGGTCATTTCGAGGTGTGCTGCGCGGATCCTGGGGTGCCCCGACGAAGGAGGGGCCTCGAAGGGCGCACCTCAATGACCGGCTCCGCCTATCTGCGGAACCTCTTATAGAGATTCTGCCAATAGGTGCTGAGCGGTGATATCGCGAAGGCATCTCCAGGTAGACCGGGACCTGTGTCACGTCGTCACCGTCCGTGCCGACCTATTACCCGTTGGTAGCCTTGGCGCATGTCGAAGCTCCACGACCTGTACACGAAGACCGCCGGCCTGCCGCAGGGCAAGCGTCTGTTCTCCCTCGCCTACGGCCAGGCGGCACCGTACTTCTCCACGATCCACATGCAGGTCCGTGAGATGAAGCCGCACTACGGCCAGTTGGTGATCCCGAAGCGCCGTGGCGTGAAGAACCACATCGGCACCGTCCACGCCATCGCGGTGTGCAATGGTTTGGAGGCCGCGATGGGCCTGCTCGCCGAGGCCACCTGCCCGAAGGACTCGCGTTGGCTGCCCAAGGGGATGGAGGTCGAGTACCTCGCCAAGTCCACCTCTGCGATCACCTGCACGGCCGAGTCGACCCCCGAGGCGTGGGAGAACGGCCCGGACGTCCCGGTCACGGTGACCGCCACCCGCGAGGACGGCACCGTGGTCGTCCAGGGCACCATCCACCTCTGGGTCACCGCGAAGAAGTAGGGGGTTCACGGAGAGTCCCGCTGGCTGAAGTGTGCCCTTCGAGGCTCGGCCGCAAGCGGCCTCGCACCTCAGGGACCGCTTCTCGTACCTCAGGACCCGTGAGGAACGAGCGGCCTCGAAGGACGCACCTCAATGACCGGCCGGCGGTACGTAACCCGAATAAATCAGCGCCTCCCTAAGGCAGGGCGGTCGGGCGGGAGCAAGGACCGTATCCTGAGGCGGCTATGACCAAGACGTACGAAGTGCGCACCTACGGGTGCCAGATGAACGTGCACGATTCGGAGCGGATCAGCGGCCTGCTGGAGACGGCCGGCTACTGCCCCGCCGATCCAGCCAGCGCAGCCACGCCGGATCTCGTCGTCTTCAACACCTGTGCGGTGCGCGAGAACGCCGACAACAAGCTCTACGGCAACCTCGGTCACGTCGCCAAACTCAAGGCCGAGCACCCCGGCATGCAGATCGCCGTCGGCGGTTGCCTGGCCCAGAAGGACCGCGCCACGATCACCGACCGCGCGCCGTGGGTCGACGTCGTCTTCGGCACCCACAACGTCGGCTCGCTGCCGGTGCTGCTCGAACGCGCCCGCGTCCAGTCCGAGGCCCAGGTCGAGATCCTCGAATCGCTGGAGACCTTCCCGTCGACGCTGCCGACTAAACGCGACTCGGTGTTCGCCGCGTGGGTCTCGATCAGCGTCGGCTGCAACAACACCTGCACCTTCTGCATCGTCCCCAGCCTGCGCGGCAAGGAGAAGGACCGACGCCCCGGCGACATCCTCGCCGAGATCGAGGCGCTGGTCGCCGACGGCGTGGTCGAGGTGACCCTGCTGGGTCAGAACGTCAACTCCTACGGTGTCGAGTTCGGCGACCGGCAGGCGTTCGGCAAGCTGCTGCGTGCCTGCGGGCAGATCGAGGGCCTGGAGCGGGTGCGTTTCACCAGCCCGCATCCCAAGGACTTCACCGACGACGTCATCGCCGCGATGGCCGAGACGCCCAACGTCATGCCGCAGTTGCACATGCCCCTGCAGTCCGGCTCCGACGACGTGCTCAAGCGCATGCGCCGCTCCTACCGCCGGGAGAAGTACCTCGGCATCATCGACCGGGTGCGCGCCGCGATGCCGGAGGCGGCCATCACCACCGACATCATCGTCGGCTTCCCCGGGGAGACCGAAGCCGACTTCGAGCAGACCCTCGAGGTCGTGCGCGCGGCTCGGTTCAGCAGCGCTTTCACCTTCCAGTACTCGCCTCGCCCCGGTACGCCGGCGGCCGACCTGGACGATCAGATTCCGCCGGACGTCGTCAAGGACCGCTATCAGCGGCTCGTCGCCGAAGTGGAGGACATCGCCTGGGCGGAGAACCGCGCGCTCGTCGGTCGCCGGGTTGAGCTGCTGGTCTCCGACAGTAGCGGCAAGAAGGACCACACGACCGAGCGACTGACCGGCCGCGCCCGCGACAATCGGCTCGTCCACTTTGTCACAGGCGAACGGGGGCAGAGTGTCGCGCATGGTGCGGCTGTCCGCCCCGGCGACGTCGTGGAGGTCGAAGTCACGCAGGCCGCACCACACCATCTGGTCAGCGACGCCGAGCCGCTGTCGGTGCGCCGCACGGCCGCCGGTGATGCCTGGGAGGCGCGCCAGGGCCGGACCGAGGTGCGTCCTGGCAGCGTCGGTTTGGGGATGCCGTTGATCGGTGTTCCGGCACCGCTGCCCCCGGCACCGTCCTGCTCCGCAGTCTCGTAGAGGTCCCTCGGCGATGCCTCAGGCCGGGGCGACGATGCCCTTGTCGGGGTGCAGGAGCGAGTCGGGCACGAGGCATCCGGTGGAGACCCGGTCCATGCGCTCGGCGATCACGGTGTCGCCGTCCTTCGGCTCGGCGAAGGTGGCGCTCGGATTGCCCCGCAGTTCCTCGATGTAGGCGGTGCGTGCGTCGAGGAGGAGCTGCCAGTCGCCCAGCCACTCGTCGAACGGCTCGTCGGAGGCCCGCAGGTCCGAGTCGAGCGCCAGCCAGTCGGCGAGCACCTGCTGCAGGACGGAGTTCTGGTGCTCCAGCCGGTCGATGCGGTCGATGCCGATGCTGTTGACCTCGACGGACTCGACCCCGTCGTACAGCGCATCGCAGCCCTCGGAGATGGCGTCGACCAACTCGAAGTCGTCGACCGAGGCGGGCAGGTCTCGCAGGGAGATCGTCACGAGTGTCACCACGAGCGCGATGAGGGTGACGGCGGTCGTGACGACGGCTCCGATGGCCACCCAGAGCCAGCGCGGCGAGACCGGGGGAGGGGGGAACCTCCAGGCGTCTTCGCGCGGCGGATACGGGGGCAGGGGGTCGGTCACCGCTCCATCGTGGCACGCAGTCGGCGAGCGCGGGGTGAAGCGTCCCGAGGGTCGTCACACCCCAGGGATCGCGATAGCCTGCGGTCCCTGGGATGCGACGAGGACTGACGTGCCTCGGCACACCCCAGGGACCGCGAGGAACGAGCGAGCCGGATCCTGAGGTGCCCCGACGAAGGAGGGGCCTCGAAGGGCGAACCCTGCGATGGTGGGGGTCCCTTCGAGGCTCGCAAGCTCGCACCTCAGGGACCGGAGGCGGAACCTCTTACTCGCTGTCGCCGGCGAGCTTGCCGGCGGCGTCCTTGGCCTTGTCGGCAACACCCTCGATCTTGTCGGTGTGCTTGCCGCCGGTCGCCTTGTCGGCCAGATCGGCCGCCTTGTCGATGGCGTCATCGATCTTGTCGCCGTGCTCGGCGGCGAGGTCGGAGACCTTCTCCTTGACCTCGGGGGTGCTCTTCTTCAGCTTGTCGAACAGGCTCATATGTCCTCCTAGTGTGGGCAGTGAGGTCGAGCCTAATGCGAGAATGTGGCTTATGGCAGCCGGTGATCGTCTCGTGGTCATCGTAGGCCCGACGGGGGTGGGCAAGTCCGACCTCGCCGTCGCGGTGGCGGAGCGTCTCGGTGGGGAGATCGTCAGCACCGACGCCTACCAGATCTATCGCGGCATGGACATCGGCACCGCGAAGACGCCCGAGGCCGACCGGCGGGGCGTGGCGCACCACCTGATCGACGTGCTCGACCTCGGCCAGACCGCTTCGGTGGCGCAGTTCCAGGCGGACGCGCGTGCGGCGCTAACCGATTGCCGTGCCCGTGGCGTGGTGCCCGTGGTGGTGGGCGGTTCCTCTCTGTACGTCCGCGCGGTCATCGACGACCTGGACTTCCCCGGCACGGAGCCGCAGGTGCGCGCCCGATGGGCGGCCCGTCTGGAGGAGATCGGCACCGAGGCGCTGCACGCCGAGCTGGCGGCCCGCGACCCCGAGGCGGCCGGCCACATCCTGCCCTCGAACGGACGGCGGATCGTACGCGCCCTGGAGGTTATCGAGCTGACCGGCAGGCCGTTTCGCGCGACGATGCCGCCGCACGAGTCGGTGGTCGGCCCCGTTGCGATGATCGGCCTGCGCGTCGACCGCGAGAGATTGGATACCCGGCTCGCGACGCGCGTCGAGGCCATGTGGCAGGCGGGTTTCGTCGACGAGGTACGCGCGCTGGCGGGCCGGGGGCTGGCCGAGGCACCCACGGCATCGCGGGCCCTCGGTTACGCCCAGGTGCTCGACTTCCTGGCCGGCCGGCTCACCGAGGACGAGGCGAAGGCGCAGACGATCTCGACTACGCAACAGTTCGCCCGCCGGCAGATGCGCCTGTTCGGCAAGGACCCGAGGATCGTCTGGCTCGACCATGACGCCCCCGACCTCACGGGCCGCGCGCTCGCGGTGATCGCGGAACCCTGCTCGGGCGTATCAACCAGCATCCCCGCAGCCGGAACCTCCTGGGGGAAGTGCTGATCTCTTCGGGTTCTGTGCCGTGGCCGGTCCCTGAGGTGCGAGGAGCTTGCGACGAGCCTCGAAGGGCGAAGGGACTCGAACCGTAGCGTATTTCGAGGCTCCGCTCGTTCCTCGCTACGCACTGGGGGCACCTCCCGCTTGCGGGGGACAATGAGCGGTATCGACCGATAAAATCAGCACTTCCCTAGACTTGCCGCATGACTTTCACCTGGCTCAAGGGGCACGGCACGGAGAACGACTTCGTGCTGCTGCCCGACCACGACGGCCGGGTACACGGCGACCTCGACCCGGGCTTCGTGGCGGTGCTGTGCCATCGGCGGCGGGGGATCGGCGCCGACGGCGTCATGCGCGTCATCCGGGCCGACGCGGCGGGCATCACCGATGCCGGTGAGGCCGAATGGTTCATGGACTACCGCAATGCTGACGGCTCGCTCAGCGAGATGTGCGGCAACGGCATCCGGGTCTTCGTCCGGCACCTGATCGACGAAGGGCTGGTCGATGCCTCCGCGCCGATTCCCGTCGCCACCCGTGACGGCGTGAAGGTGATCGAGGAGGCCGGCGACCGGCTTCGGGTCGACATGGGGACGTTCGTCGTGGGCGAGCACTCCGACGTGTCGGTTCCCGGCCACCGCTGGCCCGCCCGCGAGGTCCACACCGGAAATCCGCACGCGGTCGTCTTCGTGGGTTCCGTTGACGAGGCAGGGCCGCTCACCGAGGCACCCGGCTTCGACCGCACGGTCTACCCCGAGGGGGTCAACGTCGAGTTCGTCGAACGTCGCGGCGAGCGTCACGTCGGCATGCGCGTCCACGAGCGCGGGTCGGGCGAGACCCGCTCGTGCGGCACCGGTGCCTGCGCGGTCGGCCTGGCCACCGCGCTCGCCGACGAGGTGCGCCCGACGCCCGATGCGCCGGTTCGCTACCGGGTCGACGTACCCGGCGGCACGGTGCAGGTCGAATGGACCGCCGACGACCACCTCATTTTGGAAGGCCCCGCCGTGATCGTGGCACGCGGCGAGATGGAGTGGATCGCGTGAGCGACACCGACGCCGACGCCGCCGTCGACCTGCAGTTGGCTGAACGCCAGGCGCTGCGCCGGGTCGCGGGGCTGCGCACCGAACTCGACGACATCACCGAGGTCGAGTACCGCCAGCTGCGCCTGGAGCGCGTCGTGCTCGTCGGCGTGTGGACCGAGGGCACCGCCGAGGACGCCGAGAACTCACTGGCCGAGCTGAAGCTCCTGGCCGAGACAGCGGGATCGGAGATCCTCGACGCGATGATCCAGCGGCGCACCCGGCCCGATCCGGCGACCTTCATCGGCCGGGGCAAGGTCGAGGAACTGGCCGAGGTCGTGCGGGCCACGGGTGCCGACACGATCATCTGCGACGGCGAACTCGCGCCGAGCCAGTTGCGCAACCTGGAGGACCGCACGAAGGTCAAGGTGGTGGACCGGGTGGCGCTGATCCTCGACATCTTCGCCCAGCACGCCAAGAGCGCCGAGGGCAAGGCGCAGGTCGAACTGGCTCAGTTGCAGTACCAGACCCAGCGCCTGCGCGGCTGGGGCGGCAACCTGTCGCGTCAGGCCGGCGGCCGCGCCGCTGGCGGCGAGGGCATCGGCGGGCGCGGTCCCGGCGAGACCAAGCTCGAGACGGACCGCAGGCGCATTCAGGCGAAGATGGCGAAACTGCGGCGCGAGCTGGCCCACCTGCGCACGACCCGTGACACGAAGAAGGCCAACCGGCGGCGCAATGCCGTCCCGTCGGTGGCCATCGCCGGCTACACCAACGCGGGTAAGTCGAGCCTGCTGAACCGGCTCACGGGAGCCGGGGTCCTCGTCGAGGACGCCCTGTTCGCCACGCTCGATCCGACGACGCGGCGCACCGAGACCTCCGACGGCCGGGTGTACACGCTCTCGGACACCGTCGGTTTCGTCCGCCACCTGCCGCACCAGTTGGTCGAGGCGTTCCGCTCGACGCTGGAGGAGGTGGCCGAGTCCGATCTCGTGCTGCACGTCGTGGACGGCTCCCACCCCGCCCCGGCCGGTCAGCTGGCCGCCGTGCGCGAGGTGTTCGCCGACATCGAAGCCCTCGAGGTGCCCGAGATCGTCGTGGTCAACAAGGCCGACGCGGCCGACCCTCTCGTGCTGTCGGGGCTGTTGGCGCGCGAGCCGCACGCGGTCGTCGTCAGTGCGCGCACGGGCGAGGGCATCGAGGAACTGCTCGCGGCCATCGAGGCCGACCTGCCGCGCCCGGAGGTACGGATCGCGGCGGTGCTCCCGTATGACCGCGGCGACCTGATGCACCAGATCCATGCGACCGGTGACATCGAGTCGCTGAGCCATGAGCCGGACGGCACGCACGTTATCGCTCACGTGAGCGACCAGCTCGCCCACGAACTCGCGCGCTACACCCTCTGACCGGCGGGAGGGGGCCGCCGGGTGAGGTAAGCCTGACTCGTAGAGAAACTCCGCTCCGTGCGATGATGGAACGCTGCCGCGGCCAACGTCGTCCTCGGAAGAGTTGTTGTTGACGACGCTGAAGGGAAACCTGTGAGCACTCTGTTCTCCAGCCTGCCTGCGGCCCAGGGCCTGTACGACCCGGCCAACGAGCACGACGCCTGCGGTGTCGCCTTCGTGGCGACCCTGACCGGTGAGGCGAGCCACGACATCGTCGCCAAGGGGCTGACGGCGTTGCGCAACCTCGACCATCGCGGTGCCGTGGGCGGCGAACCGGACACCGGTGACGGCGCGGGCATCCTGCTGCAGGTCCCGGACCGTTTCCTGCGCGGCGTCGCGGACTTCGCGCTTCCCGAGGCCGGCCACTACGCCGCCGGCATCGCCTACCTGCCCGCCGAGGCGGGCGCGGCCGGCGAGGCCAAGGAGCGCATCGAGGCGATCGCGGCCGAGGAGAACCTCGTCGTCCTGGGCTGGCGCGAGGTGCCGGTCGACCCGTCGATCCTCGGGTCGATGGCGCGCGGCGCGATGCCGAGTTTCTCGACGCTCTTCGTCACCTCGCCCGACGGCTCCCTGACGGGCCTGGACCTCGACCGGCACGCCTACGGCCTGCGCAAGCGCGCCGAGCACGAAGTGCAGGTCTACTTCCCGTCGCTGTCGGCACGCACCTTCGTCTACAAGGGCATGCTCACGACCGAGCAGCTCGACGCCTTCTACCCCGACCTGCTCGACGAGCGGATCGAGTCGGCGCTGGCCATCGTGCACAGCCGCTTCTCGACCAACACCTTCCCGAGCTGGCCGCTCGCCCACCCGTTCCGCTTCGTCGCGCACAACGGCGAGATCAACACCGCCCGCGGCAACCGCAACTGGATGCGGGCGCGCGAGGCGCTGCTGGCCAGCGACAAGATCCCCGGCGACCTGTCGCGGCTGTTCCCGATCTGCGACCCCGAGGGCAGCGACACCGCCTCGCTCGACGAGGTGCTCGAACTACTGCACCTGGGCGGGCGCTCCCTGCCGCACGCGGTGATGATGATGATCCCCGAGGCGTGGGAGAACGACACCGTCATGGACCCGGCCCGCCGGGCGTTCTACGAGTTCCACTCCTCGATCATGGAGGCCTGGGACGGCCCGGCCTGCGTCTGCTTCACCGACGGCACGCAGATCGGCGCGGTCCTGGACCGTAACGGCTTGCGCCCCGGCCGCTTCTGGATCACCGACGACGGCCTGGTGGTGCTGGCCTCCGAGGCCGGCGTGCTCGACCTCGACCCGAAGAGCATCGTGCGCAAGGGCCGTCTGGAGCCGGGCAAGATGTTCCTGCTCGACCTGGCCGAGCATCGCGTCATCGAAGACGACGAGATCAAGGGCCGCCTGGCCGCCGAGCACCCCTACGACGAGTGGCTGTACTCCGGCCTGGTCCGCTTCGAGGATCTGCCCGACCTGGAGCACATCGTCCACACGCACGCCTCGGTGACCCGCCGCCAGCAGGTTTTCGGCTACACCGCCGAGGAGGTGCGCAAGCTCATCGCCCCGATGGCGCGCACCGGCGCGGAGGCCATCGGCTCGATGGGCACCGACACGCCCATCGCGGCGATCTCGGACCGCCCGCGCATGATCTTCGACTACTTCAGCCAGTTGTTCGCGCAGGTCACCAACCCGCCGCTGGACGCCATCCGTGAAGAGGTCGTCACCTCGCTGCAGAGCACCATCGGCCCCGAGCAGAACCTGCTCGACCCGTCGCCGGCGTCCTGTCGCATGCTGCAACTGCCGTTCCCGGTGATCGATAACGACGAACTCGCCAAGATCCGGCACATGAACCGCGACGGCGACATGCCGGGCTTCAGTGTCCACGTGGTGCGCGGCCTGTACGACGTCGCCGGCGGCGCGGAGGCGATGGAGGCCAAGATCGACGAGATCTGCGCCGACGTCGCCGACGCCATCACGAACCGCGGCGCGCGGATCATCGTGCTGTCGGACCGGCACACCACCATCGAACTGGCTCCGATCCCGACGCTGCTGCTCACTGCGGCGGTGCATCACCACCTCGTCCGCGAGAAGTTGCGCACCCAGGCCGGTCTCATCGTCGAGGCCGGTGACGTGCGCGAGGTGCATCACGTGGCACTGCTCATCGGCTACGGCGCGACTGCGGTCAACCCGTACCTCGCGCTGGAGACCGCCGAGGATCTGGCCCGCCAGGGCGTCTATGTCGAGGGTGTCGAGCCGGGCAAGGCCGCGCGCAACGTCGCCTACGGCCTCGGCAAGGGCGTGCTCAAGGTGATGAGCAAGATCGGCGTCTCGACCGTCGCCTCCTACACGGGTGCGCAGATCTTCGAGTGCGTCGGCCTGTCGGCCGAGATCGTCGACCGGTACTTCACCGGCACCTCCACCAAGCTCGGCGGTGTCGGCCTCGACGTGCTGCACGCCGAGGTGCGCAGCCGTCACGACCTGGCCTACCCGGTCAGCGGCATCGTCGGCGCAACCCGGGAGCTGGAGATCGGCGGCGAGTACCAGTGGCGCCGGGAGGGGCCGGAGCACCTGTTCAACCCCGAGACGGTCTTCCGCCTCCAGCACTCCACCCGCACCGGCCGCTACGACATCTTCAAGCAGTACACGCAGGCCGTGGACGACCAGTCCGAGAAGCTGATGACCCTGCGCGGCCTGTTCCAGTTCAAGAGCGACCGCGGGCCGGTGCCGATCGACGAGGTCGAGCCGGTCTCCGAGATCGTCAAGCGCTTCTCCACCGGAGCGATGAGTTACGGCTCGATCAGCGCCGAGGCGCACGAGACGCTCGCCATCGCGATGAACCGTCTCGGCGCGAAGTCGAACACCGGTGAGGGCGGCGAGGATCCCGAACGTCTCTACGACCCCGAGCGCCGCTCGGCGATCAAGCAGGTCGCGTCCGGCCGTTTCGGCGTGACCAGCGAGTACCTGACCAACGCCGACGACATCCAGATCAAGATGGCCCAGGGTGCCAAGCCCGGCGAAGGCGGCCAGCTGCCCGGTCCGAAGGTGTACCCGTGGGTCGCCAGGACGCGGCACTCGACGCCCGGCGTCGGCCTCATCAGCCCGCCGCCGCACCACGACATCTACTCGATCGAGGACCTCAAGCAGCTCATCCATGATCTGAAGAACGCCAACCCGCAGGCGCGCATTCACGTCAAGCTCGTCTCCGAGGTCGGCGTGGGCACGGTCGCGGCGGGCGTGTCGAAGGCCAAGGCCGACGTCGTGCTGATCTCCGGCCACGACGGCGGCACGGGGGCCTCGCCGCTCACCTCGCTCAAGCACGCCGGCGGCCCGTGGGAGTTGGGTCTGGCCGAGACCCAGCAGACGCTGCTGCTCAACAAGCTGCGCGACCGCGTGGTCGTGCAGGCCGACGGCCAGCTCAAGACCGGCCGGGACGTCGTCATCGCGGCGCTGCTCGGTGCCGAGGAGTTCGGTTTCGCGACGGCCCCGCTCGTGGTCAGCGGCTGCATCATGATGCGCGTCTGCCACCTCGACACCTGCCCGGTCGGCGTGGCCACGCAGAACGCGCAACTGCGCGAGAAGTACTCCGGCAAGGCCGAGTACGTCGTGAACTTCTTCGAGTTCATCGCTCAAGAGGTGCGCGAGATCCTCGCCGAGCTGGGCTTCCGTTCCGTCGAGGAGGCGGTCGGCCACGCCGAGGTGCTCGACGCGCGGCCGGCCATCGACCACTGGAAGGCTTCGGGCCTGGACCTGTCGCCGATCTTCCACGTGCCAGAGTTGCCCGAGGGGGCCGCGCGGCACTGCGTCACCACGCAGGACCACGGCCTCGACAAGGCGCTCGACGTCGAACTCATCGCGCTCAGCGGCGACGCCCTGGAACGGGGCGAGCCGGTGCGCGCGCAGGTAGAGATCCGCAACGTCAACCGCACGGTCGGCACGCTGCTCGGCCACGAGGTGACCAAGCGCTACCGCGGCGCGGGGCTGCCCGACGACACCATCGACATCACCTTCGTCGGCGCGGCCGGGCAGTCTTTCGGAGCCTTTGTTCCTCGCGGCATCACGCTGCGGCTGGAAGGCGACGGCAACGACTACGTCGGCAAGGGCCTGTCCGGCGGCCGGATCATCGTCCGGCCCGCCCGCGACGCGCGCTTCGTGCCCGAGGAGAACATCGTCGCCGGCAACGTGATCGGCTTCGGTGCGACCGGTGGCGAGATCTTCCTGCGCGGCAAGGTCGGCGAGCGTTTCTGCGTGCGCAACTCCGGCGCGCGGGCCGTCGTCGAGGGCGTGGGCGATCACGCGCTGGAATACATGACCGGCGGCCGGGTGGTCATCCTCGGAGCGACCGGCCGCAACATCGCCGCAGGCATGAGCGGCGGCACCGCCTGGGTCCTGGACCTGGACGAGTCGCTGGTCAACCGCGAGATGGTCGAGACCCGTGCGGTGGCCGAGGAACACGTCGAGGAGTTGCGCGACCTGCTGCGCAAGCATGCCGAGGAGACCGGTTCGACGGTGGCCGAGGATCTGTTGGCCGACTGGCCGGCCGCGCTGGCGCGCTTCACCGAGATCATGCCGGTCAACTACCGCAAGGTGCTCCAGGCGCGGGCCGCCGCCCAGGCCGAGGGGCTTTCCGAAGAACAGACCACTGCTCGCATGATGGAGGTGGCCGCTCATGGCTGATCCCCGTGGATTCATCACGACCCCCCGCGAAGTCGCGCCCCGTCGCCCCGTCGAGGAGCGGGTCGGCGACTGGAACGAGGTCTACCCCGGTGGACCCGGCAAGGCGCTGCTGCCGATCATCACCGAGCAGGCCGGACGCTGCATGGACTGCGGCATCCCGTTCTGCCACCAGGGCTGCCCGCTCGGCAACCTCATCCCCGAGTGGAACGACCTGGTGTGGCGCGATGACTGGGACGTGGCCATCGACCGGCTGCACCGTACGAACAACTTCCCGGAGTTCACCGGGCGGCTGTGCCCCGCGCCGTGTGAGACGGCCTGTGTCGTCGGCATCAACCGCGACCCGGTGACCATCAAGAACGTCGAGGTCTCGATCATCGACAAGGCGTGGGAGGCGGGCAACGTCCGCCCGCAGCCGCCGGAGGTGCTGACCGACAAGACCGTCGCGGTGATCGGTTCGGGTCCGGCGGGCCTGGCCACGGCGCAGCAGTTGACCCGCGCCGGGCACACGGTGGTCGTGTACGAGCGCGACGACAAGCCGGGCGGCCTGCTGCGCTACGGCATCCCCGAGTTCAAGATGGAGAAGGCTCAGGTCGACCGCCGGGTGAAGCAGATGGAGGCCGAGGGCACCGTCTTCCGCACCAGCACTGCGGTCGGCGAGACGATCACCGGCGCGCAGTTGCGCGAGCGTTACGACGCCATCGTGATCGCCACCGGGGCGACCGTCCGGCGTGATCTGCCCGCTCCGGGCCGCGAGCTGAGCGGCATCCATCAGGCGATGGAGTTCCTGCCGCAGGCCAACCGGGTCGCGGTCGGCGAGACAGTCGAGGGTCAGATCCTTGCGACCGGCAAGGACGTCGTCATCATCGGCGGCGGCGACACCGGCGCGGACTGCCTCGGCACCTCGATCCGTCAGGGTGCCAAGAGCATCACGAGCCTGGAGATCATGCCGCAGCCCGGTGAGGACCGTCCGGCGAATCAGCCGTGGCCGACCTACCCGATGATCTACCGGGTGGCTTCGGCGCACGAGGAGGGCGGCGAGCGCGTCTACTCGGTCTCCACCAAGGAGTTCGTGGGGGATGCAGACGGCCACGTCGCGGGCTTGCGGATCAGCGAGGTCGAGTTGGTCGATGGCCGGTTCACCGAGGTCGAGGGCACCGAGCGGGTCATCCCCGCGCAGTTGGTGCTGTTCGCGATGGGCTTCACCGGTCCGGAGACCGACGGCGTCGTGGCGCAACTGGGCCTGGAACTCGACGAGCGCGGCAACGTCAAGCGCGACCTGAACTACATGTCGAGCGAGCCGGGCGTGTTCGTGGCCGGTGACTGCGGTCGCGGTCAGTCGCTCATCGTGTGGGCCATCGCCGAGGGCCGGGGCGCCGCCTCCGGAGTCGACGCCTACCTGCAAGGCGCGACGACGCTGCCCAAGCCGATCCCGCCGACCGCCCGCCCGCTGACGGTCTGAGAGCCGATATCGGCGACGCTCCCGCAGTCATTGCCTGTGGGACCGTCGTTCTACTCCCATGCTGTGTCGTCGAAATGGCGCGACAGTTCCATCGAGTCGTGGAGCACGCGCCCGATCAGAATGGTGTCGCGTTCGATCTTGTAGACGACGAAGTGACGCGGCTGTTTGACTGCTCCTCCCGGAGACCGATCGCGGCTGCGGCGTAGATGCCATACGTAGACGTCGTCGCCCAGTTCGGGACGACGGATCGCGATGTCAGGCTGGTCACGGTGTCGGGCGGCGTCATGGAGGGAAGTGGTGAGCAGCGCCTCGTAGGCGAGGCGGACTCTCTCGCCGAACACCTCATGTGACTGGCGCAGGATGTTGACGATGCCGTCCTCCGCCGCTGACGACAGTCGGAAGTCGCTCATGTGTCGGAGTCGGCGAGGCTGGCGGCCCTGGTTCCGAGTCGAGCGATGAAGTCACCGAGTTCGTTCTCCCGAACGTCGATGAACCGTCCGTGGGCGATGTCCTCCCACCCGTGTTCGACGGCGGCGTGGAGCGCTGTGAGTTTGGCCTCCTCCAGGCACTCTTGTCGTTCGATCAAGCGCAGTCCGTCGCGGAGCACCTCACTGGCGTTCTGATAGCGGCCAGAACGGACGAGAGTGTCCACAAGCGCGTGCTGGTGGTCGCTGAGGACGACATTGCGTGTCGGCATGGCGAACGGCTCCTTTCGCGCGCGAGGGCAATGGATGGCAGTTTATGCCATGTCTCGGACATTGGCGTAGCGGCTCGTCGGGCCGGGGTCGGGGGGCTAGGCTCGCGGTGTGCGTAGAGCCAAGATCGTGTGTACCCTCGGGCCGGCCGTCAACACCGCCGAGCGGATCCTTCAACTGGCCGAGGCGGGCATGGACGTCGCGCGCCTCAACATGAGCCACGGCGACCAGGCCGACCACCTGGCTAACCTCCAGTACGTCCGCGCGGCGGCCGAGAAGACCGGTAAGGCCATCGCCGTCCTCGCGGATCTGCAGGGGCCGAAGATCCGCCTCGGCCGGTTCGCCGACGGTCCGGTGGACCTTGCGCTCGGCGACCGGTTCACCATCACGGTCGACGACATCGAGGGCGACGTCGCGCGTTGCTCGACCACCTACAAGGGCCTGCCCGGCGATGTGTCCCCCGGCGACGAGATCCTCGTCGACGACGGGCGCGTGCGGCTGCGGGCGTTGGAGGTCAGCGCCACCGACGTCACCACCATCGTCGAGACGCCCGGCACGGTCAGCAACAACAAGGGCATCAACCTGCCCGGTGTGTCCGTCAGCGTCCCCGCCATGAGCGACAAGGACATCGACGACCTGCGGTGGGCCTTGCGCGAGGGCGTCGACTTCATCGCGCTGTCCTTCGTGCGGTCGGCCCGCGACGCAGAGGACGTCCGGCGGATCATGGCCGAGGAGGGCGTGTCGCGGCCGATCATCGCCAAGATCGAAAAACCGCAGGCCGTCGACGCGCTCGACGACATCATGGACGCCTTCGACGGATTCATGGTCGCGCGCGGCGACCTCGGCGTGGAGTTGCCGCTCGAGGACGTGCCCATCGTCCAGAAGCTCATCGTCGAGAAGGCCCGCCGCAACGCCAAGCCGGTCATCGTCGCCACGCAGATGCTCGAATCGATGATCTCGGCACCGCGACCCACCCGCGCGGAGGCCTCCGATGTCGCCAACGCTGTCCTCGACGGGGCCGACGCGGTGATGCTGTCGGGCGAGACGAGCGTGGGGGAGTACCCGATCCACACCGTCCGCACGATGGCGCGCATCATCGAGTCGACCGAGGACCACGGCCTGCCGCGCATGGCCGCCTACACCTGGCAGGCCCGCACCCGCACGGGCATCATCTGCAAGGCCGCCCAGCAGATCGCCGAGGCCGTGGACGCCGAGTACGTCGTCGCCTTCACGACCAAGGGCGGATCGGCCCGCCGGATGGCGCGGTACCGCTCGCACATCCCGGTGCTGGCGTTCACGCCGCATGCGCACACCCGCAACCAGCTCGCGCTCACCTGGGGCGTCGAGACCTTCCTCATGCCCGAGGTCAAGCACACCGACCAGATGGTCCTGCAACTCGACCGGGTGCTGCTGGAGGCCGCGCGCTGCAGCGAAGGCCAGGAGGTCGTGTGCGTCGCGGGGGCACCTCCGGGCATCCCCGGCTCGACCAATGCCGTCCGGATTCACCGCATGGGCGACGCCATCAACCGGGTCGTTCCCGCGTATCAGGACGCCGAGGGCTGAACGGGTCGTGGTGACGCGGGCCGGTTCGTTCTGGTGGGGCGTGTCCACCTCGGCCCACCAGATCGAGGGAACCGCGCCGGATGCCCCGCGCGGAGACTCCGTATGGGACGACTTCGCCCGCAGGCACGGGGCCATCGCCGACGGTTCGGATGCCCAGGTCGCCACCGACCACGTCCACCGGCTCGCCGAAGACCTCGACCTCATCGCGGGCCTGGGCGTCGACGCCTACCGCTTCTCGGTGGCCTGGCCGCGGGTGCTGCCGGGCGGCACCGGTTCGGTCAGTACGGCGGGCCTGGACTTCTACGACCGCCTGGTCGACGGGCTGCTGCAGCGCGGCGTCACCCCGTTGCCGACGCTCTTCCACTGGGACACGCCGAGCACGCTGGAGGCGGACGGCGGCTGGCTGTCGCGCGATACGGCACGGCATTTCGCCGACTATGCCGCCCTCGTCGCGCAGCGGCTCGGCGACCGCGTGGCGCACTGGATCACGATCAACGAGCCGCGTGAGGTGACGCTGCTCGGGTACGCCCTCGGCACCCATGCGCCGGGCCGCGGCCTGATGTTCGACGCGCTGCCGGTGGCCCATCACCTGCTTCTCGGCCACGGCTGGGCGCTCCAGGCGCTGCGCGCGGCGGGGGCCGAGTCGGTGGGCATCGCCATGAGTCACGAGCCGGTGCGGGCCGTGGGCGAGCGCGAGGAGGACCGGTCGGCCGCCGAGTTGTACGACCTGCTCAACAACCGGCTGTTCGCCGATCCGCTGCTCACCGGCGCGTATCCGGACGGATTCGCCGACCTCATGCCTGGTCCGGTGGACGACGACCTGAGGGCCATCGCGTCGCCGCTGGACTGGTACGGCGTCAACTACTACAGCCCGGCATACGTCGGCGCGCCGACTGGACGTGAGCGTGACGTCAACGGGATCGACATGCCCGCCGGCCTGCCCTTCGAGGTACACGACGTGCCGCCGGGCTATGCGGGGGAGCGCACCGACTTCGGCTGGGCGGTCGAAGCAGACGGACTGGGCGAGTTGCTGGACCTGCTGCGGGAGCGGTACGGCGCGGCGCTGCCGCCGGTCGTCATCACGGAGAACGGATGCTCCTACGACGACCCCGCGGTCGACGGGCGTATCGACGACCAGCGCCGCATTGCGTTCCTGCACGCCCATCTTGAGGAGTTGGACGCTGCCCGCCGCAGCGGAGCGGACGTGCGCGGGTACTTCGTGTGGTCGCTGCTGGATAACTTCGAGTGGGCCGAGGGCTATCGTCAGCGGTTCGGACTGGTCCACGTCGACACGGCGACGCTAGAGCGCACGCCGCGTGCCTCCTACGACTGGTTCGCCGACCACGTGCGCCGGACGAGAGCGAGCCGAACATGACCGACACCTCACAGCCGCCACTCTGGAGCGATCCGACGGCTCCCGTGGGCCGGCGGTGGCTGACCCCGTGGACCCTCGTGATGATGGGCATGTTCGGTGCCTACTACGCGGTGGCCCAGATTGTGTTGCCTGAGCAGGCCGAGCAGATCACCGACAGCGACTCGGCGAAGGTTGCGCTGACGGCCTGGGCGACGGGCCTGGCGGCCGTGGTCACCTTCGTCGTGACGATCACGGTCGGCGTGGTCTCGGACCGGACGACGCACCGCCGCGGCCGGCGCTACCCGTGGGTCGTCGGCGGTGTCATGGTGATGGCGCTCGGCACGATGGCCCAAGGCTGGGCCGACGAGCCGTGGCTGGTCGTCGCCTGCTGGTCGGTGGTCGCCGTGGGCTATGCCAGCGGCGGGTCGGCGATCCTCGCCATCGTCCCGGACGACGTGCCGGTCAACCAGCGCGCCTACGTCTCGGCGTTCTACGCGATGGCGATGTGCCTCGGCCCGCTGCTGCTGATCGCCGCTGCGGTGGCCGTCGCCGGCGACTTGCGGGTGCAGTACGGCGTCGTCGCGGCGTTATGCCTGCTCATGGCGCTGCCGTTCGCTCTGCGAGCTAAGAGTGTCCGGCTGCCGGTGAGTGAGCGGCCCGAGCCGCAGCGTCTCGGCCAGGTGCTCAGGAGTCTCGTCGCCCCGTTGCGGCACGCGGACTTCACCTGGGCCTGGCTCGGCCGCTTCGGCATCCAGTTGTCGAACGCGCTGGCGCAGATGTACCTGTTCTTTTATCTCAAGGACTACGTCGAGGTGGACGATCCGGATACGGCGGTCCTCATCCTGACGGTGCTCTATGCGGTCTCGGGCACGCTCGCGGCGATCCCGGCCGGGCGGCTGTCGGATCGCACCATGCGCCGCAAACGCATGGTGGTCATCTCGTCGGTGCTGCAAGGGGCCGCAGGCCTGATCCTGGCCTTCATCCCGAACATGCCGGCCGCCGCAGTGGGTGCCATCGTGCTCGGTGCTGGCTACGGCGTGTACGCGGCGGTCGATCAGGCGCTCATCACCCAGGTCTTGCCTGACGCCCACGACCGGGGTAAGGATCTGGGCATCATCGGGGTCGCCAACATCCTCCCGTACGTGCTGGCTGCGGCCCTCGGCGGCGTGGTCATCAACCTGTGGGGCTACCCGACGCTGTACGTGCTGGTGCTGGTCACCGGGCTGCTCGCCGCCGCAGCGGTCCAGCCGATCCGCGCCGTGAGGTGACGATCAACCGTCGGATCCTCGCGGACCCGGTGCCTGAGGTGCGTAGGGTGCCTGCGGCCGAAGCCTCGAAGGGACCCCCAGCCCGAGGCCCTTATCGTCACCGCGAAAAGTGTGCCGAGAGCGGGACTCGAACCCGCACGCCCTTTCGGACAATGGTTTTTGAGACCATCGCGTCTACCATTCCGCCATCTCGGCTCGCCCTGAGGCTCGATAACCTTCTCATGTGACCCCCCACGAGCAACGCCCGGCCCCTGCCACGCGCATCGTCATCGCCGAGGACGAGGCGCTGATCCGGCTCGACCTGGCCGAGATGCTCGCCGAGGAGGGCTACGAGGTCGTCGCGCAGGCCTCCGACGGCGAGCAGGCGCTCGCGCTGGTGAGCGAGCACCGGCCCGACGTGGTTCTCATGGACATCAAGATGCCCAAGCTCGACGGCATCGAGGCCGCCACCCGGATCTCCGAGCAGCGGCTGGCACCGGTGGTGCTGTTGACCGCCTTCAGCCAGCGCGAACTGGTCGAACGCGCACGGGACGCCGGGGCCATGGCCTATTTGGTCAAGCCCTTCCAGAAGTCCGACCTCGCCCCGGCCATCGAGGTCGCGCGCAGCAGGTTCGCCGAGATGATGGCGCTGGAGTCCGAGGTCGACGGTCTCCAGGAGCGCCTGGAGACGCGCAAGGCGGTCGAACGAGCTAAGTCGGCGCTGCAGGAGTCCTTCGGTATCAGCGAATCCGAGGCGTTCCGCTGGATTCAGAAGTCTGCGATGGACCTGCGTATGTCGATGCGGGAGGTCGCCGAGCAGGTCATCGAGAAGGAGTCGGGTCCCGCAGGCGATTGAGCGGCTCGCCCGGCCGGGCAGTGGAGAGGATGCGCGGATAGGCGGGACCCGGTCCCTGAGGCGCGTAGGCCGCTTGCGGCCGAAGCCTCGAAGGGTGCACATCGGCCAGCGGCCCACGGGTGCATGCGGCTGAGTTACAACTTGGCTACGAAGGCTCATCTGGCGGTCTGTGTCACACAAATGACACGGGAACGGGCTAGGTTCTGGACAATCCGCATCACGGGGCAATCCCGTCGTGTGACAACCGATCAATCCGGAGGACCGATGACGCGCAGGACGAAGACGTACCGTCTCGCCGCCGTTGCCGCCGCGAGCGCCCTGGTGCTCGCCGCGTGCGGTGGAGGCGACAGCGACGACGAGAAGGACAAGAAGGTCGAGTCGAAGAGTGACGGCGTGCTGACCGTCGGCTCGCTGCTGCCGGCCACCGGCAACCTCTCCTTCCTCGGCCCGCCGGAGTTCGCGGGTGTCGATCTGGCCGTTCAGGAGATCAACGCCGCCGGCGGTGTCCTCGGCAAGCCGGTCGAGCACGTGCGCGGCGACTCCGGCGGTAACGGCCCCGGCGACCAGAACATCGCGCCGGAGGAGGCTGACAAGCTCATCAACGCCGACGTCGACGCGATCATCGGTGCCGCGTCCTCGGGCGTGACGACTACGGTGATCGACAAGATCCTCGGTGCCGGTGTCATCGAGTTCTCGCCGGCCAACACCTCCACCTCGTTCGACACCAAGCCCTACGACGGCGCGGACCTGTACTTCCGCACGGCCCCGTCGGACATCCTCCAGGGTGCGGTGCTGGCCAACCTGCTGTTGCAGGAGGGTCGCCAGAACGTCGCCATCATCTCGACCGATGATCCCTACGGCACCACGCTGACCGAGGAAGTCTCGAAGAACCTCGAGGCCGGCGGCTCGCAGCTCGCGCTCGACGCCCAGTACTTCGGTTCGGGCAGCGACAACTACGACACGCAGGTCGACGCCATCGCGCAGGCCAGCCCGGATGCGGTGGTCGTCATCGCGTTCAACGAGACCGTTGACATCATTCCTGCGCTGACCGCCGCAGGTGTCGGACCGGACGCGCTGCCGACGTACTTCGTCGACGGCAACACCGCCGAGTACAACGATGATCCGGCTGACCCCGAGGACGCCGCGCTTCCGGCCGGTGCCCTCGTGGGTGTCAAGGGCACGATCCCGGGTGCGCAGGCTCCCGACGAGTTCCGTCAGCGCCTGCTCGGTGTCGATCCGTCGCTGACCGACTTCTCGTACTCGGCTGAGTCCTACGACGCGGTCATCGTGACGGCCCTGGCCGCCATCGCCGCCGACACCGACAAGGCCGACGAGGTCGCCACGGAGATTCCGGGCGTCACGAAGGAGGGCACCAAGTGCACCACCTTCACCGATTGCAAGGCGCTCCTGGAGGCCGGCGAAGACATCGACTACGACGGTGTCTCCGGCCCGATCGAGCTCGGCTCGACCGGTAGCCCGACGGCCGCGTCGATCGGTATCTATGCCTACGACGAAAGTAACGAGATCAGCCCGGTGGACTTCATCTCCGGTGAGATCCCGGATCCGTCGGAGGACTGAGTAGCACCTTCCCCAGCGGGACCCGGACCGTCACGGTCCGGGTCCCGCTGTCGTGTGTGGGAGGCGTGATGGAATCGGGGTTGCGCGGATAGGTTCCGCTGGCTGTGGTGGGGTCCCTTCGAGGCTCGGCCGCAGGCGGCCTCGCGCCTCAGGGACCGGGCTTCACGGAAGTGGTGTCGGGTCTCCCTTCGAGGCTCGGCCGCAGGCGGCCTCGCACCTCAGGGACCGTGAGGGATACCTACTCCGGGCGGGACTCTCAGGAGGCCTTCTGGCCGAGGGTGCCGAGGTAGAGTTCGATGACCTTCGGGTCGTTGGCCAATGCGCGGCCCGTGCCGGAATAGGCGGTGGTGCCGTGGTCGAGCACATATCCGCGGTCGCAGATTTGCAGGCAGCGCCGCGCGTTCTGCTCGACCATGATGATCGAGACGCCAGCGGCGTTGATGTCGCGGGTCTGGACGAAGACCTCGTCCTGCATGACCGGCGATAGGCCCGCCGACGGCTCGTCGAGCAGCAGTACCGACGGGTTCATCATCAGCGCACGCCCCATAGCGACCATCTGCCGCTCGCCGCCGGACAGCCCGCCCGCGCGCTGCTTGCGGCGCTCGGCCAGTGTCGGGAAGATCGACGTGACGAAGTCGAACCGCTCGCCGAACAGTTTCGGCTCCTGGTAGCAGCCCATCGCGAGGTTCTCCTCGATGGTCAGGCTCGGAAAGACATTGTTGGTCTGCGGAACGAAACCGATGCCCTTGGCGACCAACTGGTCGGCACGCAGACCGACGATGCTCTCGCCCTTGAGCGTGACGCCGCCCTCGCGCACGTGTACGAGGCCGAACAGTGCCTTGAGCAGTGTGGACTTGCCCGCGCCATTCGGGCCGATGATGCCGACCAGTTCACCGGGCTGGCAGTACAGATCGGCACCGTTGAGGATGTCGATGCCGGGCAGGTAGCCGCCGTAGACGGCATCGGCTCGCAGGATCGCGCCCTCGGCGGCCCGCTGGTGCTTGTCGCGCTCGGGATTTCCCTGCTGCGTCGGGGGAGCGTCGTAGCTCATTCGGCGGCCTCTTCCTGGATCTCCTCGGCAACCTGCGCCGCGAGCGTGTCGGTGTCGATCTCGCTGAGGTCGGTGTCGTGGTGTGCACCGAGATAGGCGTCGATCACTCGCGGGTCTGACATGACCGTCTCGGGTCGGCCTTCGGCGACGATCTGCCCCTGCGCCATGACGATGACCCAGTCGGAGATGTCACGGACCATGTCCATGTCGTGCTCGACGAACAGCACCGTGCGGCCCTCGTCGCGCAGCGACTTCACGTGCCCCAGCAGCGACTGCTTGAGCGCCGGGTTCACGCCGGCCATCGGCTCGTCGAGCATGATGAGTTCGGGATCGACCATGAGCGCCCGTGCCATCTCCAGCAACTTACGCTGGCCGCCCGACAGGGAGCCGGCGAAGTCCTCGCGCTTGGCGTCGAGCTTGAAGCGGGTGAGCAGGTCGTCGGCGCGAGCGGTGATTGCCGCCTCCTGGCCTCGCCACAGCGGCCGCAGGACTGCGGCCCACAGCCGCTCGCCGCGCTGCCCGGTGGCACCCAACCGCATGTTCTCGATGACGCTCAGCCGGGCCAGGACCTTGGTGAGCTGAAAGGTGCGGACCATGCCCGACCGGGCGACTTTGTAGGCGGGCACGCCCTGCAGGGAGCGGTCGTTGAAACTCCACTCGCCCGTGTCGGGCTTGTCGAAGCCGGTCAGCAGGTTGAACAGCGTGGTCTTGCCGGCGCCGTTCGGGCCGATGAGCGCGGTGATCGCGCCGCGCTGGATCTCCAGGTGCTCGACATCGACGGCCTTGAGACCGCCGAACTGACGGCTGATGGAACTGCCGACGACGATGGGATCAGGCTTGGCGACGCCGGGTTCGGGTGCGACGTCGTGCAGGGCGGTGTCAGCGGGCATCGATGGCCAGCTCCTTCCGGTCGCCGAAGATCCCCTGAGGGCGGAAGATCAACAGCAGCATGAGTCCGAGGCCGACGAGGATGAAGCGCACCAGCGAGGCCTGTTGCTGGTCCATGAGCCATTCGGGCAGGATCGGGTTCTCCCCGGCGGTCAGCTGCGAGAACAGCGTGCCCAGGCCGTTGAGCAGGAACCAGAAGATCATCGCGCCGACCACCGGGCCGAGCACGCGGGCGGCACCGCCGATAAGCAGCGCCGTGTAGGCGTAGAACGTGACGTGCGTACCGAAGTCCGACGGGATGGTCGAGGCTTGACGCAGTGCGAGCATGATGCCGGCCAAGCCGCCGAAGACCCCGCCGAGAACGAGGGCCTGCATCTTGTAGGCATAGACGTTCTTGCCGAGCGAACGGACGGCGTCCTCGTCCTCGCGGATCGAGCGCAGCACGCGGCCCCAGGGGCTGCGCATGAGCGCCCACACCAGCAGGCAGCACAGGGCGACGAGCGTCCAGCCGACGGTGGCGGTCCACAGGTCGCCGCGGCTGATCCGTAGGATGCCGAGGCTGATGCCGGAGCCGTACGGGTTGAGATCGTGGAACGGCCGGGCGAAGCCCGCGATACCCTGCGATCCCTTGGTCCAGTCGGCGTTACTGGGGGAGTTGGCGATATAACGCAGCACCTCGGCGGCCGCGATAGTGGCGATGGCCAGATAGTCGGCCCGTAGCCGCAGCGTCGGAATGCCGAGCACGAGCGCCAGCACGACCGAGGCGGCGAAGCCGATGAGCAGCGCGAGCACGAACGGCACGTCGTAGATGACCGCGCTGATCGCCAGCCCGTACGCGCCGACCAGCATGAAGCCGGCCTGACCGAAGTTGAGCAGGCCCGCGTAGCCGAAATGGACGTTGAGGCCGATGGCGGCGAGCGCGTAGACCACGGCCGCAGGGCCGAGCGCCGCCGAGAGGGCGTCACGCAGGATGATCGTGAAATCCATGGATGTCTCCCCGCCTCAGCCGATGCGTTCCGCGCGGCCCAGGATGCCCTGCGGCCGGACCAACAAGATGACGATCAAGATGACCAGCGCGCTGGCGAACTTCAAGTCCGCCGGAATACCGAGCAGCGGACTCAGCTCGACCACGTAGCCGATGATGAGCGAGCCGACCAGGGCACCCCAGATGGTGCCGAGGCCGCCGAGCGTGACGCCGGCGAAGATCAGCAGTAGCAGCTGGAAGCCCATCTGGTAGCTGACCTGGCGGTCGATGGCGAGCAGGGCACCGGCGAGAGCCGAGAGCGCGCCGCCGAGGACCCACACGTTGCGGATCACCGCGTCGACGTTGATCCCGGAGGCCGCCGCCAGGGCCGGGTTGTCGGCCACGGCCCGCGTTGCTTTGCCCATGCGGGTCTTCATCAGTAGGACGCAGACGACGGTGATGACGACCAGGCAGATGACGATGATGGCGAGGGCCTTCGGCGTCAGGGAGAACGGGCCGAGGTCGACGCGTTTTTGGACGACATAGTCCGACAGCGGCCGGTTCTGGGTGCCGATCCGGTACTGGAAGATGCTGCGCAGGAACAGTGACAAGCCGATGGAGACGATCATCATGGCGATGATCCCGACACCGCGGCGGCGCAGTGGCCGCCAGAGTCCCCGCTCGCTCGCGTAGCCGAACACGCCGCCCAAGGCCGTGGCGAAGATGGCCGCCGGGATCACCGGTATGTCGAGTTGGATGTTGATGATGAAACTCATCACGGCACCGAAGGTGATGTATTCACCGTGGGCGAAGTTCGTCAGCCCGGTGGTGCCGAAGATCAGCGACAGGCCCAGGCCCGCCAGGGCGATGATGAGGCCTTCCTTGGTGCCGTTGGCCAGTCCCTGCAGGATGCGTTCGCTCAGCGGCGTCGACACCTTCTCGGCGGTGCCGATGGGGAAGAGCATCGCCTGGCGGCCGTCGAGGATGACGGTTTTGGTCAGCGAGGCCTTGCCGTCGAGGGTGACGCCCTTCGGCAGGGAGTCCTCATCGACGGTGACGGTGTAGGTGCCGCCGCCGGGGATCTCCAGGTAGACCCGGCCGTCGACGTCGGTGGTGCCCTTGCTGACGAGGTCGTCGCCGTCGTAGACCTCCAAGGTCACGTCGGCGACCGGTTCACCGTCTTTGCCCTTGGATTTGTCGATGAGCGTGACGTCGAAGTAGCTGCCGTCCGGAGGGGGTGCCGCAGCGGTGGCGGCCGGATCGGGGGAGGGGGTTTCGTCGGCGAGTGCCGCGGTCGGTAGGAAGATCGCCAGCGCGGCCCACAGCAGGGCGGCCAGCGTTAGTCTCCAACGCACACGTGACTCCTGTCGGCTTGACACCGCTTCGTCGCGGCGAACGCTGTGAGCATAACGGTCGGCGAGGTCGCGCGGGCCGGACTGAGCAACCTGCCAGGTAACAGTTCGATTGCGTTCTGTGGTCGCCGGGTCATGCCGCCGCGGTACGAGGAGGGGGCAGGGCCGCAACGGCGGGATGTCGCCAGGGTCCCTTCGAGGCTCCGGCCGCAGGCGGCCTACGCACCTCAGGGACCGGGGGACCGTCTGGGGCAGAGCCGCAGGGAGGCTCCGCTGGCAGAGGAATGAGTGAGCCGGTCCCTGAGGTGCCCCGACGAAGGAGGGGCCTCGAAGGGCGCACCTCAGGGACCGGGGGACCGTCTACAGGGCCGCGACGGCGGTGACGAGCAGTGGCGCCGCCACGAGGGCGGGCAGTAGGTCGGCCACCCGGAACCGGGCCAGGTCCAGCAGTCGTAGCGCCACCCCGATGAGCACCAGGCCGCCGACACTGGTCAGGGCGGCCAGATGCGCGGCCGGCAGGACGTCGCCGATCACAACCCCGGCCAGCGTCAAGGTTCCCTGCAGGACGCCGACGGTCAGCGCCGAAGCCATGACGCCGATCCCGAGGGACGCGGCGAACGCCAGGGAGGCGAATCCGTCGAGCAGTGACTTGACGAGCAACTGGTCGGCCCCGCCGCCGAAACCCTCGGTGAGCGACCCGACGATGGTCAGCGGTCCGACGCAGAACACCAGGGAGCTGACGACGAAGCCCTCGACGAAGTTCTCGTGCCGTTCGGCGTGCAGGTGCCCGCGCAGCCAGTCGCCGAGGTCGCCGATTCGGTCTTCGATACGGGCCAGGGAGCCGACGATGCCGCCGAGCGCGAGCGCGCCGATGACGATCAATGTCGGTGCCCGCTCGCCCACGGCGGCGCTCAGCGCGGGGTCGGTGACAGCCAGGGTGGCGTCGGCGGCCAGTAACAGCGTGCCGAGTCCGAGCGCCGTAGTGACCGTGGCCCGTACGTGGGCGGGAAGCCGGTGCCCGACGAGCATCCCGAGTCCCGATCCCAGAACGATGGCGAGGACATTGGTCGCCGTCCCGGTGCCGATGGGCATGCACTCACCTCCCTGGCCTTGGTGCGGCCCGGAGTCGGGCACCTGCGGCGTAGTCTGGCAGCCATGCGCCCGACCTTCCCCTTGACCGTGCGTGAAGCGATCGAGCAGGACGCCGAATCACTCGTGCGGCTGTGGAGTACGGCCGCCGAACGGTCCGGTCGGCGTGTCGCCGAGAACACGCTGTGGGGCCTGCCGGACGTCGCCGACGTGGCTGTGGCGCTGGCCGAGCAGACGTCTCGCGGCGACGGCGGGACCTGGGTGGCGCTGCGCGACGGTGCCGTCGTTGCTGCGGCGCTCGCAACCATGTCCGCCGCGATCCCGATGACCCGCACCCGCATGTTGATCGTCACCGACCTCATTGTCGATCCCGAACAGCGCCGGCACGGGGTGGCCCGGCGCTTGCTCCACCATCTCGCCGTCCACGCCGAGGAGAACGGATGCGAGGTGGTGATGGCTGTCGTGCCGGCCAGCGCCCGCGAACCCGCCCGGTACTTCGCCAAACTCGGCTTCGGCCAGGTCGCCACGATGCGGGCGATGAGCACCGGCGCGTTGCGTGCTCGCACCGGCATCGGCGACGCGGCTTCGGCGACCGAGCGCATGGTCGCGGTGCGGCGCACGCTGCGCCGGCGTTCGGTGCCGCGAAGCTGACGCGGTCGGTCACGGGCCGGCGGCCGCGCGCCGTAGGGTGGTGGCCGTGGACCGACTGCTGCTGATCGACGGTCATTCGGTGGCCTATCGTGCCTTCTTCGCCCTGCCCGTCGACAACTTCGCGACGACGACCGGCCAGCACACCAACGCGGTGTTCGGGTTCACCTCGATGCTCATCAACGTGTTGCGCGACGAGCAGCCGACGCATGTGGCGGTGGCCTTCGACGTCTCCCGCAAGACTTTCCGCGCCGAGGAGTACGGCGAGTACAAGGCCAAGCGGACGAAGTCCCCCGAAGAGTTCAAGAGCCAGGTCCCGCTGATCTACGAGGTGCTCGACGCTCTCGGCATCCGCATGTTCGAGAAGGAAGGCTTCGAGGCCGACGACATCATCGGCACGCTGAGCCTGCAGGCAGAGGCCGCCGGTATGGAGGTGCTCATCTGCACCGGCGACCGCGACGCGCTGCAACTGGTCACCGAGAAGACCACTGTCCTGTACCCGCGCAAGGGCGTCTCGGACCTGGCGCGCATGACGCCGGGGGCGGTGCAGGACAAGTACGGCGTGCCGCCCGCTCAATACCCGGAGCTGGCCGCACTGGTCGGTGAGCAGAGCGACAATCTGCCGGGCGTTCCGGGTGTCGGCCCGAAGACCGCGGCCAAGTGGATTGCGAACTACGGCTCGCTGGCCGCGCTCATCGACCAGGTCGATCAGGTCACCGGGAAGGTGGGCCAGTCGCTGCGCGATCACCTCGACGACGTGTTGCGCAACCGCCGGATCAACGCGCTCGTGCGCGATCTCGACCTCGGTGTGGACCCGGCCGCCGACCTGGCCTTCACGACGCAATGGGACCGCGAGGCCATTCACCGGGTCTTCGACGCGCTGGAGTTCGCGGCCCTGCGGGAGCGGTTGTTCTCCTATCTCGGCGGTGGCGACGAGCAGGCGGCCCCGGCCGAGTCGGTCGAGATCGCGTTGACCACGCCCGAGGCCGGTGCCGTGGGGGCCTGGCTCGACGATCACGCCCGCGACGCGGTGGGCGTCGAGGTGGTCGGCGTCGTCAAGACGGTGGGCGCGCGGGCCGATGCCGTGGCGATCACCGGGGCCGACGGCCACGCCCTGTGGATCGACACCGTTGACCTCGATCCGCGCGACGAGCAGGCGCTGGCGGCCTGGCTGGCCGATCCGCAGCGGCCGAAGGTGCTGCACGACGCCAAAGGTCAGTTCCATGCGCTCGCCGCGCAGGGCTGGACGGTGGCGGGACTGGAAGCCGACACCGCCATCGCCACCTACCTGCTGCGACCCGACCAGCGCGCCTACGACCTGGCCGATCTGACGATGCGCTACCTCAAGCGCGAACTGGGCGACGGCGAGGCGTCCGGCCAGTTGACCTTCGACGACTCCAGCGACTCGACGGCCCTCCAGCGGGCGCGTGCGGCGCTCGACCTGTGGGCCGTCCTGTGCGAGGACTTGGAAGGTGCCGGGGAACTGGGCCTGCTGACCGGAATGGAGCTGCCGCTGGTCGAGGTGCTGCTGGCGATGGAGTCGGTGGGCATCGCGGTCGACGGCGACCATCTGGACACCCTGCACGCGGAGTTCACGACCCGCATGAACGACGCCGCGCAGCAGGCCTACCAGGCCATCGACCGCGAGGTGAACCTCGGCTCGCCCAAGCAGTTGCAGGACGTCCTCTTCGATCAGCTCGGCCTGCCGAAGACGAAGCGGACCAAGACCGGCTACACCACCGACGCCGATGCGCTGCAGTGGCTCTACGCCAAGTCCGAGCATCCCTTCTTGGCCCATCTGCTCGCGCACCGCGACGTCACCCGCCTCCGGCAGACCGTCGAGGGGCTGCAGAAAACGGTCAGCCCCGACGGGCGCATCCACACGACCTTCGCCCAGACCATCGCGGCCACCGGGCGGTTGAGTTCGGCCGATCCGAACCTGCAGAACATCCCGATCCGTACCGAGTCGGGCCGCCGCATCCGGGAGGCCTTCTGCGTGGGGGAGGGCTTCGAGACGCTGCTCACGGCCGACTACAGCCAGATCGAGATGCGCATCATGGCCCACCTGTCCGAGGATGAGGGGCTGATCGAGGCCTTCCGGTCCGGTGAGGACTTCCACACCGTCATGGCCGCCAAGGTCTTCGCGCGCGAGCCGGACGACATCGACGGCGGCCTGCGCGCGCGCATCAAGGCGATGAACTACGGGCTGGCGTACGGACTGTCGTCCTACGGCCTCGGCCAGCAACTCGGCATCTCGCCGGGCGAGGCGCAGGTGCTCATGGACGACTACTTCGCCACCTTCGGCGGGGTGCGGGACTATCTGCACGGGGTCGTCGAGGAGGCACGCCAGAGCGGGTACACCGCGACGATGTTCGGGCGCCGCCGCTATCTGCCGGACCTGCAGAGCGACAACCGGCAGCGCCGCGAGATCGCCGAGCGCATGGCGCTCAATGCACCGATCCAGGGGTCGGCCGCCGACCTCATCAAGGTGGCGATGCTCGGGGTCCATCGCGAGCTGGCCGCGCAGGGGCTGGCCTCGCGCCTGCTGCTACAGGTGCATGACGAGCTGGTGTTGGAGGTCGCTGCCGGGGAGCGCGATGCGGTGGAGGCGCTCGTGCGCGAGCAGATGGGGTCGGCGGCGGAGTTGTCGGTGCCGCTGGACGTCTCGGTCGGCGTCGGCCTCACCTGGCACGACGCCGGTCACTGATTTCGTCGAGCCGTCCCGTCTCCTGCGCGGGGACGTTGCCCAAGAGGCCGTAGGCTCACCTGCATGGCCACGCAGCGATTGGGACACAGCGGCATCGAGGTTTCCACGGTCGGCCTGGGCTGTAATGCTTTCGGCAGCCGGGTCGATGCCGGCGGCACCCGGTTGGTGATCGACGCCGCAGAGGAAGCCGGCGTGACCCTGCTCGACACCGCTGACGTCTACGGATTGGGTGCGAGCGAGACGCTGCTGGGCGAGGCGCTGCGCGGCCGGCGAGAGCGCTTCGTCATCGCCACGAAGTTCGGCATGGACATGCAGGGTGTCAACGGTGACGATGGCGGGCGTCGCGGTTCGGCCGGCTATGTGCGCCGGGCCGTCGAGGCCAGCCTGCGGCGGCTGCAGACCGACTACATCGACCTGTACCAACTACACACGCCTGATCGCCAGACGCCGCTGGAGGAGACGCTGACGGCCTTGTCCGAACTGGTCGAGGAGGGCTTGGTGCGTGCCGTCGGCTGCTCGAACTTCGCCGCCTGGGAGGTCGTCGACGCCGACTGGCGGGCGCGCACGACCGGCCGGGCGCGGTTCGCGACGGCGCAGAACGAATACTCCCTGTACAACCGGGCGGCGGAGGCCGAGCTGGTGCCGGCCTGTGTGGCGCTGGACGTGGGCATCCTGCCGTACTTCCCGCTGGCGTACGGGCTGCTCACCGACAAGTACCGCCCAGGGGTGCCCGCGCCGGCCGGAAGCCGGTTGGCCGAACCGCGTCAGGAGCATCGTCTGGCCGGAGCCGACTGGGACCGGATCGCGCGGCTGCGGTCCTTCGCCGAGGAGCGGGGGATCGACCTGCTGACGCTCGCCGTG
The DNA here is from genome assembly GCF_047607065.1 of Aeromicrobium sp. GTDB lineage: Bacteria > Actinomycetota > Actinomycetes > Propionibacteriales > Nocardioidaceae > Aeromicrobium. The sequence continues at coordinate 37,536 of NZ_JASGDU010000023.1, read as the reverse complement.
GGCGGGCTGGCCGCGCAGCCGGGCGTGGCCAGCGTGATTGCGGGCGTCTCACGGCCCGAGCAGGTCCTCGCCAACGTCGCGGCGGCCCGGTGGCAGCCGGCGGCCGACGATCTCGACGCCCTTGCCCGGATCGGTTCGCCGGTCACGGGCTACACCACCTACGCCACCTGAGCGCCGAACGTGGCTCCCTGAGGTGCGTAGGCCGCCTGCGGCCGGAGCCTCGAAGGGCGCGCCTCAGCCGGCGGAACCGCTCAGGAGACGGGGGTGAGCAGGCCGGTGTCGACGTCGTAGATGAAGCCGCCGACCTCGATCTCGTCGGGCACGAGCGGGTGGCTCTCGACCTTGTGGACGTCGGCGCGGATCGTGGCTTCCTGGTCGGTGATGGCACCGAGCGTCATCCAACTGGCGTCGGAGCCGGTGGCCTCGCTGATCCGGGCCTGGAGTTCGGCCTCGGGAGCCGAGGCCATCGCGCAGCGGGTGTGCTGCACGACCATGACGCGCTTGACCTGGAGCAGGGTCACGCCGAGGACGACGGCCACGAGTACCTGGTCGGTGACCCGGCCGCCGGGATTGCGCAGGATCTTGGCATCGCCGGCGGACAATCCGATCATGGTGAGCGGGTCGATACGCGAGTCCATGCAGGTGACCATCGCGATCCCGGCTCGGGCGATGCCGTCGAATCCCTGGAGCGAGAAATCCTCGGCGAAAGCGCGATTGGCGGAAAGCAGGTCGTCGAAGGCCATGTCCGCAGGTTACCGGGCACTAACGATCCGCTGGTAGGTGAACCCGGTCCCTGAGGTGCGAGCGCAGCACACCTCGAAGGGACCACCTCAGCCAACGGACCTATTGGTGGGACCCCTAACGTCGACGTGGGCGCAGGAGGGCGAGCGCGGCCAGCCCGGCGGCCACGGCGAGCAGCGCAGCGGCACCGAAGACGGTGTGCAACTGGGTCATGCCCGCTTCCAGCAGGGCATCGTCGTAGGCCCGGCAGCGCGAGGTGCCGCCGCAGACCTCCAGCGGGCTGCCGAGACGCCCGGCATCGGCGTAGAAGGCCCGCAGTCCCAGGGTGGTCAGCACCGAGATGCCGATGAGCATGCCCACCATGCGCGCCACGACGACCAGGGAACTGGCCAGGCCGTGAACCGTGTCGCGGGTGTGCTCCAGCAGCACCGCGTTCACCGGGGCGAGGGCCAGCCCGAAGCCGAAGCCGCAGGCGAACAGCGACAGGGTCTCGACGGGAGACTCGACCGAAGTGCGGCCCCAGGTCGTCATGTGCCAAAACCCCGCAGCCGACAGGGCCATACCGGCCGCAGTCAGGGAGGCTGCCGAGAGGCGTCGCAGCAGCCAGCCGCCGGCGAGCGCGCCGACCGGCAGCGCGACCAGGAAACGCACGAGCACCAAGGCGGCGTCGAGTTGGGAGTCGCGGTGGACGGTGAGGCGGGCGAACATCGGGATGTCGACGAGCGCGGCGATCAGCGAGGCACCGATGAGGAACGACACGACGACGGCCCCCCACGCTTGCCGCGCGCGTAGCGCACCCCGAGGGATCAGCGGTGAGGCCGCCGTGCGGTGGCGCAGGACGAAGCCGCCGGCGGCGAGCGCGCCGATGCTCAGCAGCCAGGGGGCAGCGGTGGAGAGCGCCTGGTGCTCGGGGTCGGCCGAGGCGAAGGTTACGATGACGGTGCCGAGCGCCACGGCCATCAGCGCCGCTCCCACGAGGTCCACGTCGCGTGCGGTCGCGGGCCAGGAGCGCACGGCCACGAGCGGGCGTCGCGCGGTGCTCTCCCGCAGCACGAAGAGCGCCACGAGGGCGTACAGCGCGAGAGCCAATGGCGTCAGCCACCGCGAGTCACCGGTCACGGGGATGAACGCCAGTCCCGAGGTGATGCCGCGCGTCAGGCGATCGGGTTCCAGCAGGATCACGACGAGGACGACGGTCATGGCGACCGCCAGGAGCAGACCGATCCAGTCGAAGGACGTGCGCCGGGTCGAGTCCCTTCGAGGCCCTCGTTCCTCGGGCACCTCAGGGACCGGGTCGGGTGCGGTCGTCGAGGTGCGCGTGAGGGACGAGCGTCCCCCGCAAGCGGGAGGGGCCACCACCTCGAAACGACCCGTGCTTTCCCGGTCCGCGTGACGTAGGCGCAGCACGGCCGCCGCGATGATGGCCCCGACGGCGGCGTTCAGCCAGAAGATGTCGCGCCAGTCGCCCACCGCGAGCACCACCGCGCCGTACAGCGGCCCGAGGACGCTGCCCAGTTCCTGCACCGCGCCGACGACGCCGAGCGGCAGTCCGCGGCGCTGCGGCGGCCAGACGTCGGCGACCAGCGCGAGCGTCGGCGGGATCAGCCCGCCCCCGCCGATGCCCTGGACGAAGCGCCCGGCGACCATCGAATCGAGGTCGTAGGCGGCGGCGGTCACGAGCGAGCCGGCCGCGAAGATCACCAGGCAACCGGTCAGCACCGGGAGGCGTCCGCGCAGATCGGCGATGCGCCCGATCAGCGGCAGCACCGCGACATAGCCGAGGAGGAACCCCGAGACGATGGGCGCGGCCCGCTGCAGCTCGTCGATGTCGAGTCCGGTCGACGACATCATGTCGGGCAGCGCGAGCACCACGACATAGGTGTCGGCGGCGGCAAAGCCGATGGCGGCCGCAGCCAGCGCCAGGAGCGTGCGTGTCGCGCCGGTGACCATGACGGAGCGCGGGTCAGGGGGCGGTGATCGTCGCGGACTCCGACGACGCCAGGACCGTGACGATGTAGGTGACGTCGTCTTGGCCCGGATAGAAACTGCCGGTCAGCGTGACGTCGTGGACCTCGTCGTCTTCGGTGAGCCGCACCGTGACGTCGTAGTCGGCATCGGCGTCGGCCGAGGGGATCAACTCCGCGATCAGCGTCCCGGCGACCGTACCGGTGATCGTCGTCAGCACGTCCTTGCCGTCGCGCTCCTCGGTGACCTCGCCGACCTCGATCCGCGACAGCAGCGCGGCTACCCCCTCGCCCGGCTTGCCGATGAGCGCGGCCGGATCGGGGGCACCGTACTCGCCGGGATCGATCGTGAAATAGCTCGGCGAGAAGCCCAGCTTGGCCCACACCTGTCCGTCGACGGAGATCACGTCGGCGCTCAGGCTGCTGGAGCCGTTGGCGATCTTCACCTCGCCGTCGAAGGCGGGCGTACGGTTGCCGAAGCCGGTCGCCGACTCCAGGCCGTCGACCCCCTTGGGCAGGCTGCCGTCGACGGTGAGCGAGAAGTCGAGGCGTTCGGCCTGCGCCAGCACCTCGGCGGCGGCGTCGAGGCGCTTGGCCGCGTTGCCCGGATCGAGGTCGGTCTTCGTCTGGCCGCTGCACGCGGTCAGCGCGAACACGGTGACCGCGACGACGAGGAGAGGGATTCGGAAGGTGCGCACGAACTCAGTCTGGCACGCGCAGGAGCGCACCGGCCGGCCCGGCGACGGCGAGCACCGGCTGATCCAGCGGGCTGCCCGACCCGTCACGCCGTTCGTCGACCTCCGGCAGGGGGACCGGCGAACCGCTCGCGGCGCACGCCATCGGCTCGCCGTCGCCGACCCATGCCAGTACGAGGGCGTCCTCTCCCTTGAGCAGGCGCTGGCAGCGGACGCCGCCGGTGGCGCGGCCCTTGGCGGGATAGGCCGCGAAGGGCGTGACTTTGGCCGATCCGGTCTGGGTGCCGGGCAGGGCGTCGGCGCTGCCCGCGACCGTGACCACGTGGGCACCCGCTGGGTCGCGGACCGCGCCGAAGGCGATGACCGCGGCCCCCGCACCCAGCTTGATGCCGGCGACGCCTCCGCCGCTGCGGCCCTGGGGACGCACCGCCTCGGCCGGGAAGTGCAGGAGCTGGGCGTCGGAGGTGACGAACGCCAGGTGCTCGGTACCGCTCGCCAGGTCCACGGCACCGACCACGGAGTCGCCGTCGGCCAGGCTGACGACCTCCCACTCGTCACGGCCCTTGAGGTGATCGGGCTTGACCCGTTTGACGACGCCCTGACGGGTGCCGAGGGCCAGGCCCGGCTGGTCGTCGCCGAAGGTCATCAGCGTGACTGGTCCGGCCTCGCCGGGGACCAGTTCGCCGACCGGTACCCCGCCCTGCAGCGAGGGTGCCGAGGCCGTGGCGGGCAGGGCCGGCAGGTCGAGGACCGACAGCCGGTGGACGACGCCGTCGGCGGTGACCAGCCCGACGTGACTGCGGGTGGTGGTGCGGACTGCGGCGAGGACGACATCGTGCGCGGCGCGCGAGCCGGGAGCCTGCCAGGCGGCGTCGTCGGTGGTGCGCGCGAGTAGTCCGGTGGCCGACAGCAGCGCCCAGCACGGCTCGTCGGCGACCTCCGCCGAGGCGGTCGCGGTGACGGCCTGGCCGGCCGACTCCAGCAAGATGGTGCGGCGCGGAGTGCCGAACTGGCGGGCCATGTCGGCCAGCTCGTCGCCGACGACCCCGCGCAGCAGTGTCTCGTCGGCGAGGATCGCGTCGAGCTCGGCGATGGTGCGGCGCAGTTCGGCGATCTCGTTCTCGACCGCAATCCGGTCGTACTTCGTCAGCCGCCCGAGCGTGAGGTTGAGGATGTACTCGGCCTGCTCGGTCGACAGGTCGAAGACCGACATGAGCCGCATCCGGGCTTCGCCGCGGTTCTCGCTGCTGCGGATGACCTGGATGACCTCGTCGATGTCGACCAGCGCGAGCAGGAGTCCTTCCAGCAGGTGCAGGCGTTCGGCGGCCTTGCGGCGGCGGAAGCCGGTACGCCGCCGCACGACCTCGTAACGGTGCCCGAGGTAGACCGCCAGCATGTCCTTCAGCCCGAGCGTGCGCGGCTGGCCGTCGACCAGGGCGACGGCGTTGATGCCGAAGGAGGTCTCCAGCGGCGTCGATTTGTACAGCTGTTCGAGGATCACCTCCGGCACGAAGCCGTTCTTGATCTCGATGACGATCTCCAGCCCGGAGTGCCGGTCACTGAGGTTCTTCAGGTCGGCGATGCCCTGCAGCTTCTTGCTCTGGACGAGCTTCTTGATCGACTCGATGAGTTTTTCCGGGCCGACGTTGTAGGGCAGTTCCGTGACGACGATGGCCTTGCGGCGGCCGACCTGCTCGATGCGGGTGCTCGCGCGCATCTTGAACGAGCCGTTGCCGGTGGCGTAGGCGTCGCGGATGCCGTCGAGGCCGACGATCTTGCCGCCGGTGGGCAGGTCCGGCCCGGGCACGAAGCGCATGAGGTCGTCCAGGCCCGCTTCGGGGTGTGCGATGAGGTGGCGGCACGCCTGGACGACCTCCACGAGGTTGTGCGGCGCGATGTTGGTGGCCATGCCGACGGCGATGCCCGATGCGCCGTTGACCAGGAGGTTCGGCAGCGCGGCCGGCAGGACGACCGGCTCGCTCTCGCGGCCGTCGTAGTTGGGCCGGAAGTCGACGGTGTCCTCGTCGAGCGTGGCCGTCATCGCTTCGGCGGCGGCGTCCATGCGGCATTCGGTGTAGCGCATCGCGGCGGGCGGATCGTCCGGGGAGCCGAAGTTGCCGTGTCCGTCGACCAGTGGCAGGCGCATCGACCAGGGTTGGACGAGCCGCACGAGGGCGTCGTAGATCGCGCCGTCGCCGTGCGGGTGCAGCCGGCCCATGACGTCGCCGACGGGGCGCGCGGACTTCACGTGACCGCGGTCGTGCCGCAGCCCCATGTCGTCCATCATGTACAGGATGCGGCGCTGGACCGGCTTGAGTCCGTCGCGGGCGTCGGGCAGCGCGCGCGAGTAGATGACCGAGTAGGAGTACTCCAGGTAACTCGACCGCATCTCGTCGCCGATGTCGGTGTCGACGATGTGTTCGGTGAAGTCGTCATCGACCTCGGTGCGGGCCTTCGTGCGCGCCATGCCGTCCTTTCCGGTCGGGTTCCGCCGAGTGCGGCGACCGACCTCCCATTGTGGCGGTCGGCACTGACAACCCACGACCGGCACGCCGTCCCTTCCTCCGGCAGTAGATTGGTTCGCGTGACCGACGACCTCGACACCGTGGACCCGCTCCACCCCGTTCCCGAGTGGGAGGCCGACGTCCTGTTGCGCGATGGGCGGGTCGCGCAACTGCGCCCCATCGTCCCCGAGGACGCCGAGGATTTCGTCGCCTTCTACGGCCGGGTCTCCGACGAGTCGAAGTACTACCGCTTCTTCGCCCCCTACCCGACGCTGTCGGCGCGCGACGTGCGGCGCTTCACCGAGGTCGACTACGACCGGCGGGTCGCCTTCGTCGTCACCCTCAACGAGCAGATCATCGCCGTCGGCCGTTACGACGCGACGAGCGACGCCGAGGCCGAGGTCGCCTTCCTCGTCGAAGACGCCCACCAGGGACGCGGGATCGGGCAGCTGCTGCTGGAACACCTCGCCCAGGCCGGCCGCGAGCGCGGACTCGAACGCTTCCACGCCGAGGTGCTTCCCGCGAACTCCCGCATGCTCCAGGTCTTCCGCGAGATGGGCTACTCGCTGTCGGCCGAGCTGGCCGACGGCGTCCAGCAGCTCACCTTCCCGCTCGACGCCACCGACACCGCCGTCGGCGTCATGCGCTCGCGGGAACAGCGCGCCGAGGCGGCCTCCATCTCCCGGATCTTCTCCGCGCGCAGCATCGCGGTCGTCGGCGCCAGCCGCCGCCAGGACTCCATCGGGCAGGCGATGGTCCGCAACCTCGTGCTCGGCGACTACTCCGGCTCGGTGTACGCGGTCAACAGCAGTGCCGAGGCCGTCTCCGGCCTGCCGGCCTACCCGACCGTGCAGGACATCCCCGCCGAGGTCGACCTGGCCATCGTGGCCGTGCCCGCCGATTCGGTCACCGACGTCGTGCTGGACTGCGCCGCCAAGGGCGTCCACGGGCTGATCGTCATCTCCGCAGGATTTGCCGAGGAGGGCAGGGAAGGACGCAAACGCCAGCGCGCCTTGCTGGGGTTGTGCCGCTCGTACGGCCTACGGCTGATCGGGCCGAACTGCCTCGGCGTCATCAACACCGATCCGCAGGTGCAGCTGAACGCTTCGCTGTCGCCGGCGATACCGCCCCAGGGCCGCGTCGGTTTCTTCTGCCAGTCCGGCGCGCTCGGCACCGCGATCCTCGAATCGGTCTCTCGCCGGGGTCTGGGCCTGTCGACCTTCGTCTCGGCCGGCAACCGCGCCGACGTGTCCGGCAACGATCTGCTGCAGTACTGGCAGGAGGACGACGCGACCGAGGTCGTGCTGCTGTACCTGGAGTCCATCGGTAACCCGCGCAAGTTCTCGCGCATCGCCCGCCGGGTGGCCACGACCAAACCCATCGTCGCGGTGAAGTCGGGCCGCTCCACCCAGGGAGTGCCTGTCGGCCACACCGTCCGGCGCAGCCAGGCACCCCAGGCGGCGGTAGACGCCATGTTCCGCCAAGCCGGGGTGATCCAGGTCGACACTCTCGATGAGATGTTCGACGTCGCCCAGGTGCTCGCCCACCAGCCCTTGCCGCGCGGCAACCGCATTGCCATCGTCGGCAACTCCGACGCGATGGCCCTGCTCGTGGCCGACGCCGGCGCTGCGGCAGGCCTGGAGGTCCTCAAGCCCATCGGCCTGGGTGCCACCGCCGATGCCGACGACTTCGAGGCGGCCATCGAGAACGTCCTGGTCAACCCGCTCGTCGATGCGCTCGTGGTGGTCTACATCCCGCCGCTCAACACCACCGGCGAGGAGGTCGCCAACGTGCTGGCGGCCATCGGCGAGCAGTCCGACAAGCCCATCGTGTCGACCTTCCTCGGCAGTGAGGGGGTGCCGGAGCTACTGCGCGTGCCCGACGTTGCCGGAGGATCGGCCGGCCGAGGCTCGGTGCCCTCGTATGCCGCGCCCGAGTCTGCAGTGCGCGCGCTGGCACGGGTGGTCAACTACGCCGAATGGGCCTCGCGCGATCACGGCGAGTTCGCGCACCTCGGTGAGGTTCGTGCCGACGACGCCCGGTCGATCATCGACGAGGTGCTTCAGTTGGCCCCGCGCGGCGCGGTGCTCTCGACCGAGCAGGCCCATGCGGTGCTGGCCTGCTACGGCATCGACCTGTGGACCTGGATCAACGTCCACACCGTCACCGAAGCCATTGCGGCCGGTGAGGAGCTGGGCTGGGACGTCGTTCTCAAGGCCGGTAGCGAGCACCTGCGGGCGCGCCCGGACCTGGCGCACGTGTGGCGCGAGATCCACTCGGCCGACGACATGCGCGGTGCATGGGAGGCGATGTCGCGCTGGGCGGGTGTGCGCGCCGACACCCGCTTCTACGTGCAGCGCACGGCCGCCGACGGCGTGCCGCTGACGATCAGTGCCACCGAGGACGGCCTGTTCGGGCCGCTGGTGTCCTTCGGGTTGTCGGGGGCCTCCAGCGAACTGCTCGGCGACCGCACCTACGGCATCCCGCCGCTGACGAACGTCGACGTCGAGACGATGGTGACCGATCTGCGTGCCGCTCCGCTGCTGTTCGGCTATCGCGGCTCCGAGCCGGTCGACGTGCCGAGCATTCACGACCTGCTCCTGCGGGTCGCGGCGCTGAAGGACGACCTGCCCGAGATCGCCGAACTCGACCTCGAACCGGTCATGGTGCGTCCCGACGGCCTGACCGTGCTCAGCGCCCGCGCCAAGGTCGTGCCCACCCAGGATCGGCGTGGCGAGTGGTACACGCGCCGGTTGAATCCGACCGGCGAGATGGGCGATACGCTGGCGTGATGGCCCACGACCGCTCCACGGACCTCTACGCCGCGATCTCGCACAGCGGCTACTACCCCGATATCGTCGCCGAGGGACTGCGCGACGCGCTGGCCGGCGAGCAGGTCGCCGCGTTCGTCGCGCATCACGAGCCGACCTTCGACCGAGACGAGATCCGCCGCCACATGACGGTGCTGGTGCTGACGACGAGCCGGATCGTGCTGCTGCACACCGACGAGCATCCGCCCGACGATCTCGTCCCGCGGCCCTACACCTCGACGACCTCCGAGGCCGTGGGCCTGGAGCGGATCTCCTCGGTCGTGGTCACCCGCATCGTATCGACCACCGGTGCCCTGGAGGAGGCGGTGTTGACGATCGGCTGGGGTGCCGTGGCTCGCCTCGATCTGGAGCCGGCCCGTTGCGACGACCCCCAGTGCGAGGCCGATCATGGGTACACCGGCTCGGTCAGCAGCGACGACTTCTCGCTGCGGCTGGCGGCCGCCGGCGACGGAGGCCACGCGGTCGAGCATCTGCTCGAGTTCGCCCGGCACCTGTCCGCCGCGACCTCGACCGGCCCCGCGCCCCGCGGGCACCGCTGACATGGCCGCGCCGTCACCGCGCATCCACGACATCTGGCCCTCCGTGGCCGCGGCCCTGGGGGTGGAGGGATACACCGACCGCCTCGGACTTCCCGAGGCTCGCGGCTACGTGGTCTTCCTCGTTGACGGGATGGGTCTGCTCAACCTGCGCGACCACGAGGCCGAGACGCCGTTCCTGTCGCGGCTAGACGCCGTCGAGGGGATCCGGAGCAACCTGCCGTCGACCACAGTGACCAGCCTGACTTCGCTCGGCACGGGGCTGCGGCCCGGGCAGCACGGCGTCGCGGGGTACACCGTCCGGGTTCCCGAGACGGGCGAGCGGCTGAACTCGATCGCGTGGGACCGCCCGGTCGACCCGCTGCGCTGGCAGGCGAATCCGACGGTGCTGGAACGCCTCGCCCAGGAGCACGGCATCGCCGCCGCCACGGTCAACGAGGCGCGGTTCGCCGGATCGGCTCTGACCCTGTGTACTCAGCGCGGCATCCCCTTCCACGGGGTGTCGTCGGCCTGGGAGCGTCACGACGTCCTGCTCGATCTGGCCGAAGCCGACGGGCGGCCGGCGATCTACGCCTACGAGTCGAATCTCGATCACACCGGACACAAACTCGGCTGCGGCAGTGCCGAGTGGCGCGAGGAGTTGCGGCGTATCGACGGCGACCTCGCTCGGCTGCGTGGCGATCTGCCCGACGACATCCGGCTGATCGTCACGGCTGACCACGGCATGATCGACCTGGCACCGGAGGGCCGTTTCGACGTCGATGAGCACCCGCATCTGCTGGACGGCGTCGAGCTGCTGGCCGGTGAGGCGCGTTTCCGACACCTCTACGCCCGGCCCGGTGCCGCAGGCGAGATCGCGCAGTGCTGGCGCGAGGAGCTGGGACCCGAGCGCGTCGAAGTACGGCTGCGCGCCGAATGCGAGGACTGGTTCGGCCCGCTCGACACCTCGGTGGCGAGCCGCTTCGGTGACGTGGTCGTCGCCGCGCTCGGCGACTTCGCGGTGTTCTCCTCGCGGGAGTTCGCGCGCGAGATGGGCATGATCGGCTTCCACGGATCGACCAGCGACGTCGAGACGCGCATCCCGGTGCTGGTGGCTTAGCGATGGCCGACCTCATCTACTACTCCGGGACGATGGACTCGGGCAAGAGCACGCTCGCGCTGCAGGTGGACCACAACCACCGCGCCCGCGGGCGTCGCGGCCGGGTCTTCACCTCACGCGACCGGGCGGGGGAGGGCATCGTCTCCAGCCGGCTCGGGCTGTCGGTGGCCGCCATCGAGGTCGACCCGGACTTCGACTTCTGGGGCTATGTCGTCCACGAACTGACCCATGCCGAGCGGATCGACTACATCGTCGCCGACGAGGCGCAGTTCTACACGACGCACCAGATCGACACGCTCGCCAAGATCGCCGACGAACTCGACATCGACGTGTTCTGCTTCGGCATCCTCACCGACTTCCGTACGTGCCTGTTCGAGGGGTCGGCCCGGCTGGTGGAACTGGCCGACCGCATGTTGACGCTGCAGGTCGAGACGCTGTGCTGGTGCGGCGAGCGCGCCACCCACAATGCGCGCACCGAGAACGGGGAGATGGTCACCGAGGGCGAGGTGATCGTGGTCGGCGACATCGAGGATCCGGACCGGGCGGCGCCGCAGGTGGGCTATGAGGTGCTGTGCCGTCGCCACCACCGCCGCAGGATGACCGCAGCTGTCGCGCAGGCTTCGGCCCTGTCACCCGACGTCCTGCCCTTCGCGGACTGAGAACGCGCGCGGGTAGCCGCTGGCTGAGGTGTGCTGCGCTCGCACCTCAGGGCGCGGGTGTTGCCTGCGCTCAGGCGTCGCGGCCGCCGAACATGATCTCGTCCCAGCTCGGCACCCGGCGACGTTCCTGCTTGCGGGCCACGCGCGTCGTCTCGGGCGTGATGCCGCGCGCCGTGCCGTGGCCGAGGTGATCGAGATCGAGGTCCTCGAAGTCCAATTGCCCGTCGATGGTGTACTGCCCGGCTGTCGAGGCCAGACCTTGGCCGAGCTGCCCCTGGGCGCGACGGTCGCGGGCCTCCTTCAGCGAGGCGACTCTCGCGTGGGCCGTCTCCTCGTGGCTCTGCGGGAGGTCGACCGGCGGAAGGTCGCCCTCCTCCGAGGACGCGACGGCATCGGCCAGCGCCATGTCGAACTGCGGCTCGTCGGGATGAGCGATGTCCCCCACCAGATCGTGGGCGACCTCGTCGGCGGGAAGCACGTAGCGACTCTTGACATCGAAGATGAAGTGCGCGGACTTATGGCCCTCCGGTGTGACGATCACCGCCCAGCGTCCGTCCTCGCGGCGCCAGGCGTCCCAGGCCGCGTCGTTGACGATGACGCCGGCCTGGGCCAGGTTCTCGTCGATCAACTCCCCGAGAGCGACGGGTGTGCCGCTGACGTGCTTGCGGCGCAGAGGCGTCTCGCGGGCCTGTTCGGCCATGTAGGTGCGTTCGGCCAGCACAGGCGCGGCGAAACCGGAGATCTGTTCAGGTGATGCCCCCGCAGCATCGGCGACCTCGGAGACTGTCTCGCCACGCCGGATGCGGGCTTGAATCTCTCGTGGACTCAGCGAAATGTCCATCGTCTTCCCTTTGCGCGTGAGGACCGGCCTGCGGCGCTGTTCGGACAGAGCGATCAACCGTTGCACGGTGTCGTCGATCCGGACGGAGAACTCGTCACCGGAGACCGCATCCCGAGCGATGAGGAAACTGCCGTCCTCGCTCAGTCGGTCCGGACCGAGTTCACGCATGTTCAGGCCTCCTTGGCTGTCGCCTCATTCTCACAACTGCGCCCAAGGATTTGGTGACGACGCGCCGAGAGAGAACTGAAGAGCGTGCACGGATAGATCCCGCAGATAGTCGGAACTCGGTCATCGAAGTGCGAGCGCAGCACACCTCGAAATGACCCATCCACAGCAGGCTTCGCCCTTCGAGGCCGTTCGTTCCTCGGGGCACCTCAGGACCCGGCTCGCTCGTTCCTCGCGGGTCCTGAGGTGCGAGGAGCTTGCGACGAGCCTCGAAGGGCGCACCTCAGCCAGCGGACCTATCCGCAGAATCACTGCATCGCGCTGGCGAAATCTCCGAGAGCGCGCATCAGGGGGAACGGCGGGGGAGCAGGGTGGACCAGTCGCTGCTGAGGGGCTGCCCCCAGCGATGGTGGGTGAGGGTGACGGACTGCTCGCGTAAGAAGGGCAGCAGTTCGAGGCGGCCGGACTGCGTCACCGGTCCGTCGTAGAACGCGACATCGGGATCGCCGCCGATCGTCTGGGCTGCATCGCGGAGCGAGGAGGACACCAGTCGCACCCGTGCCGGCCGGGTGCGGTCGAGACGGTCGAGCCAGGTGCCGTGATCCTCCATGTGGATCTCGACACCGGGGATGGCCAGCCGCATCGTCGTGCTGACCACCAGCGGCGCGCCGACCCGCGTGGCCGTCAGTACCAGCCGGACGACATCGCGCGGGGCAGCGTCCTCCAACCGGGCGACGACCGGTGTCGGCAGGTAACGCAGCACATTGCGCTCAGCCCGCAGACGGCTGACGTCCTTAGCGCGGCCGTACTCGCGCCGCCAGGCCAACTCGTCGGAGCGGGCGGCGGCGTCGAGCCAATCGATGTCGGCGGAGTTGAGGATCGACAGACAATGCTGCAGGAGTGCCTGGACGGCGATGTCCGGCTCGACATCGGGCGCGCCTCGCAGGAAGGGCCGAGGCTGCCAATGCCCCAGCTGGACCAGGTGGTTGGGTCCGCCGGCCTTGGCCCCCGGACCGACGACGGAGCGCTTCAGGCCGCCGAAGGGCTGACGCTGCACGATGGCACCGGTCGTCGCCCGGTTGACGTAGAGGTTGCCCGCCTCGACCCGGTCGATCCAGGTGCGTACTTCCTCGGGGTCGAGGGAGTGCAGCCCGGCGGTCAGGCCGAAGTCGGTGTCGTTCTGCCAGGCGATGGCCGTGTCGAGGTCGGGGGCGTGCATGAGACCGAGCACCGGGCCGAAGTACTCGGTGCGATGGAAGGCGCTGCCCGGCTGGATTCCCTCGCGGATTCCGGGCGACCAGAGGCGTCCGGTCTCGTCGAGGCGCTGCGGTTCGAGCAGCCAGTGCTCGCCCTCGTCGAGTCGGGTCAAGCCGTCGAATAGCTTCTCGCCGGGAGCCTCGATGAGCGGACCCATCTGTGCCTGCGGGTCGGTGGCAGCGCCCACCCGCAGGGAGGCGGTCGCGTCGAGCAACTGCCGCCGGAAGCGCTCGGATGCGCCGACCGATCCGACGAGGATCCCGAGGCTCGCCGCCGAGCACTTCTGGCCCGCGTGCCCGAAGGCGCTGGAGACGAGGTCGGCGACGGCCTGGTCGAGGTCGGCGCTCGGCGTGATGACCAAGGCGTTCTTGCCGCTGGTCTCGGCGCGTAGGTCGAGGTCGGGCCGCCAGGAGCGGAAGAGTGCTGCGGTCTCCCAGGACCCGGTGAGCATGACGCGGTCCACGTCGGGATGGCAGATGAGCGCCTTGCTCAGGGGGCCGTCGGGCATCGAGACCAGTCGCAGCACGTCACGCGGGATGCCGGCCTCCCACAACGCCTCGGCAACCACGGCCGCACAGCGCGGCGTCTGAGGAGCGGGCTTGAGCAGGACCGCACTGCCAGAGGCGAGCGCGGCAAGGACGGAGCCGGCGGCGATGGCCACCGGGAAGTTCCACGGAGGGGCAACCACGGTGAGGGTGTCGGCGACGAAGGCGGCACCGTCAATGGCCTCGAGGCGCAGCAGCGATTCGGCGTAGTAGTGGGCGAAGTCGATGGCTTCGCTGACCTCGGTGTCGGCTTGATCGAAGGTCTTTCCGGCCTCGGCGGCCATGATCGATACGAGATCGCCACGGCGATGAGCCAGAGTGTGCCCGGCCTGATGTAGCAGCCAACTGCGGACCTGGGCGTCACGGGCCTGCCATCGACCGGCGGCAGCATGGGTCTGCCGCACGACGGTCTCCAGCCCGGCAGGGCCGTGGATGCGCGTCTCGGCGACGGTCGACGTGCCGAGAGTCGTGTAGGCGGCGCGATCGAGCTGTTCCAGCGCCCACGCGCGATTGCCCGCCAGGGCCGGATCGGTGTCGGGGGTGTTGGCGAAGGAGGTCTTCTCGGTTGCCGCGTCGGTGACCTCGTGACGCCGGTCCTGGGTGCGCCGGGCCGCGAGGTCGAGGGTGTCCAAGACGGCGAACGACGCCAGGAAGCGGTCGGCCTCGCGTTCGAAGACCTCCGGGTCGGCCAGGTCGAAGATGGTCGACATGACGTTGTCAGGTGCGGCATTCTCCTGGAGTCGGCGCACGAGATAGGCCAGGGCGGAGTCGAAGGAGTCCGGTGCCACGACCGGCGTGTAGAGCACCACCGGGCCGGTGGTGCCGGTGGCCGCAGGCAACGGCCCGGCCGATTCCATGCCCAGCAGCATCTCGGCCCAGACGGCATCGGTGACGACCCGATCCTGCGCCAGCAGCCAGACCCAGGCGAGGTCGAACGGATTGTGACTCGCCACGCCCACGCGCACGGCATCGAGCCGGGCCGGATCGAGCGCGGTGAGGACCAGTCGCTTGTAGGCGGCATCGGTGGCGACCTTGGAGTCCCAGGTTGCCACTGGCCAGCCGTGCAGTTCGGCGTCGACCCGCTCGGCGGCGACGTTGGCCCCCTTGACCAGGCGCACGGTGATCGGCTCGCCGCCGTCGGTGCGCCGCCGGGCCGCCCAGGCGTGCAGGCGTTCGTAGATCGCGGCGGCATCGGGCAGATACGCCTGCAGGGCGATGCCGACCGGCAGGTCGGGGAAACCGGCCGCAGCCCGCAGGAACGCTTCGACGGTCCAGTCGAGGTCGTGGTACTCCTCCACGTCGAGCGTGACGAGGACGACAGGCTGTGCGGCTCGCGCGGCGGCCAGGACCGGGCGGAGCCGGTCCGCCGCCTCAGCGGCGCGGCGGTCGAGGTCCCACAGCGGGCGGCGCGGCGTGATGGAGGACAACTTGACCGAGATCCGGTCGATGTCGGGCCGCTGGATCAGGGCGATGACCGCGTCGCGGTGACGGTCGGCCTCGGCCTGCCCGAGCACGGCCTCGCCCAGCAGGCTGACGTTCGGCCGGTGGCCGGTTCGCCGCAGTCGGTCGAGCGTCGTGGTCAGGGCATCGGGACTCGCGTCGGCGAGCAGGTGACCGACGAGCGAGCGCAGCGTGCGTTGGGCGCGGCGCACGACGAAGCCCGGAGCCATCGACGACAGGCGCGCGCCCCAACGGATCGCCCACCGCTGGCGGAGCGAGAGAAAAGCCGGTGTGCGGCGGGCCAGCCGGCGCAGGTGAGAGGCCGCCACACGGGGGTCCTCGGGACGGATCACCCGGTCGACGAAGTCGATGGTGAACTCCAGGCCCTCGGGGTCGGCCAGCAGCGCGGCGAGCCGCCGGGCCTCGGGCGTCGAGGATCGCTGGCGGGCTGAATCGGTGACCCACGAGCGCGCTACAGCGACGGCGCGTTCGGGCAGCGAGGACGGGGCGTCGGTCATGGCGATGTCCACCCTAGTCCGGATCGGGGTCGGGTCGAAGCCCGACGCCGCCCGAACGGAGCCGCGCCGGGACCGGCGGCGTCCGCGTGACACGATGACGGCATGGCCGACGTGTCTTTTGATGCCCTGCTGCTGCTGTCCTTCGGGGGGCCGGAACGGCCCGAGGACGTTGTGCCGTTCCTGGAAAATGTGACCCGCGGCAAGAACATCCCGCGCGAGCGCCTGGTCGAAGTCGGCGAGCATTACTTCGGCTTCGGCGGGCGCTCGCCGATCAACGACGCGAACCGTGCCCTCATCGCCGATGTCGAGGCAGATCTGGCCGCGCGGGGCATCGCCTTGCCGGTCTACTGGGGCAATCGGAACTGGAATCCCTTCGTGCGCGAGACCCTCGAGCGCATGGTCGCCGACGGGCACCGCGACATCGCGGTCTTCGTGACCAGCGCCTACGACTCCTATTCGGGATGCCGTCAGTACCGCGAGGACCTGGCCGAGGCGGCGCGGGGTCTCGATGTGCGCCTGTACCGCCTGCGGCACTACTTCAACCATCCGGCCTTCGTCGGCTCCTTCGCTGCGGCGCTCGACCGGGCGCTGGCCGCTGCCCCCGCCGAGACCCGGCTGGTGTTCGTCACCCATTCGATCCCCGAGGCGATGAATACCGCCAGCGGCGGGCCGGGTGCCGGTGCTTACGTGCGCCAGCACGAGGAGGTGGCCCGGCTGTTGACCGAGGCCGCCGGTCATGCCGACAGCGACCTGGCCTACTGCTCGCGGTCGGGTCCGCCGCACGTGTCGTGGCTCGAACCGGACGTCAACGACCACCTGGAGAAACTGCACGGCGACGGGGTGACCTCGGTCGCGGTGGTGCCCATCGGCTTCGTGTCCGATCACATGGAGGTCGTGTACGACCTCGACACCGAGGCGGCGGCGACCGCGCAGCGCCTCGGGATGCGGTTCGTGCGCGTGGACACGCCCGGCACCTCCCCGGCCTTCGCGGCGATGGTCAACGATCTGGTGATCGAGCGAGCCGCCGCCGAGCGGGGGCAGAACCCGGAGCGCCCGGTCGTCGGCCGACTGCCCGCCGCGCCGGATCGCTGCGCGCAGGACTGCTGCCTCAATCCCGCAGCAGTGATCCCGCGAGAGGCGCTGGCCTAGCGTGGAGGGACTCGAGCTGTTCGACCTCGCGGTCGCCGTCGGGCGCGAAGCGGCCGCACTCGTGCGTGACCGCCGCCCGCCGGTTGGCCGGGTGGCCGCGGCGGCGGTCAAGTCTTCGCAGACCGATCCGGTGACCGAGATCGACCGGGCGAGTGAGGACCTCATCCGTTCTCTCATCGCCCGCGAGCGCCCCGAGGACGCCTTCTGGGGCGAGGAGCGCGGCCCGAGCAGCGCCGGGACGAGCGGCGTCGAGTGGATCGTCGATCCCATCGACGGCACGGTCAACTTCATGTACGGGATCCCCGCCTACGCGGTGTCCGTCGCTGCGAGGGATGCCGAGGGCGTCGCCGTGGGTTTCGTCACCAATGTCGCCGACGGGCGCGAATGGGGGGCGGAGCGCGGCCGGGGCGCGTGGCGGCTGGACGGTGTGCGGCGGCGCATCCAGGCCCCCGTGCCGCCGCCGTCGCTCGACCGGCTGCTGGTGGCGACCGGATTCGGCTACGACCCGCAGGTGCGGGCGGCGCAGGGCGAGGCCGTGGCGCTGCTGCTGCCGCAGGTCCGCGACATCCGGCGGATCGGGGCCGCTGCCCTCGACCTGTGCGCGGTGGCCGAAGGCACCGTCGACGCCTACGTCGAGCGCGGGCTGCAGCCGTGGGACGACGCCGCAGCGGGCCTCATCGCCACCGAGGCCGACTGCGCGCTCGACGTCTCGCAGGACGCCGACGGCCGCCGGCTTGTCGCGGCGGCGCACCGCGATATCGCGGCGGAATATTTCTCCCTTGTGCGCGCTTGTGGGTTCTGACGTGTCCGGTTGACCGAGTGTGCAAGAATCACCCGGCCGGTTGCTCGACCCCTCACCCTGGGGCGTGTGGCCGCTTCCGTCACACGACAGCCCACACGACCGGGTACGACTGACGCTGGAGGGAATCCATGGCGACCGATTACGACGCTCCCCGCAAGACCGAGGAGGAGCAGTCCGAAGACTCCATCGAGGAGTTGAAGGCGCGCCGCCACGAGAAGAACTCGGGCAAGGTCGACGAGGACGAGGTGGAGGCGGCCGAGTCCTTCGAGCTTCCCGGTGCCGACCTCTCGCACGAGGAACTGGCCGTTCAGGTCGTGCCGAAGCAGTCCGACGAGTTCACCTGCTCCTCGTGCTTCCTGGTACACCACCGCAGCCAGCTCGCCGAGGAGAAGGACAACCGCCTCATCTGCCGCGACTGCGCCTACTGAGGGGGATCCTCCAGTTAGGGAAGTGCTGATTTATTCGGGTTGCGTGCCGTTGGCTGGTCCCTGAGGTGTGAGGCCGCTCGCGGCCGAGCCTCGAAGGGCGAAGCCTGCCGCAGGTGGGTCATTTCGCCCTCCGAGGGCGCTCGCTCCTCGCGCCACCTCAGGACCCGGTGTGCTGCGCTCGCACCTCAATGACCGAGTGCTGCTCTGGCCTGGAAATGAGACGTGCGCGTCAGGCCGAGGGGGTCTGCTGCTGATCGCCGGAGTCGACGAGCGTCTTCATGCCCGGCGGGAGCGCCCCGGTGGAGTCCACCCAGTACTGCGCGGTGCGCCGGCGCACCGCGACCTTGACGGCCTCGACGAGCGCCCCGCCGACCAGCGCCCACAAGATCGCCTCGCGGGTGTCGATCTCGGGGTTGTCGGCGGCCGCCGGAGGACGCTTGCCGGTCACCAGCCGCCAGCCGCCAGCCGCGACCACGGGTGCCACGATGCCGGCGGCCATCGTCGTCGACTTGTCCATGAGCTTCCAGGCGGCCTTGCCGCCGCGCTTGGACTTGGCGGCACCGGAAGCGGTCGCCTCGGCCTCGGTCTTGCGCTGACGCTTGCGTCGCTTCGCCACGCTCAGGCTCCCTTCTCGTGCGTCCGATCACCGGACGCCGTCCGTAGTCCAGTCTGCCGCACGGCCTCGATGGCCTCGGCGAGGCGCTCAGGACGGCGTGTGCCGACGAGCCAGTACGGGTGTGGATCACGGTCGTCGGCCACCGTGACCTTGACGCCGGTCTCGATCCACGGCCGCGTGGCGATCCAGGCGCGGACGTCGGCCCGGGGACCGAGGGCATCGCGGTAGGCGCGCGGATCGAGGACCTCGACGGCACCGATGTACTCCGGCTCCAGATGGGCCGGGCCGGCGCGCAGTTCGCCGTCGACGCCGACGCCGATCGCGCCATAGGACCAGACCAGGGTGAAAGCGGCCGCCGCAGCGAGGGCGATGGTGACCAGTGCGATGGCCGGTGTGGTCGCCACGTACACGAGCCAGCCGCAAGTCAAGGCGAAACCGATTGCGCCGATCCACCACGACACCGGTGCGGTCAGCCGTTCTCGATAGCCCACCGGCCCAGTCTGGCACCTGCGGTTCGGGTGCGACGGTCTAGGGTCGGGGCATGGTCGAGATCGCCTTGACGCGCCTGCACGAGGCCGCACCGGTGCCCCGCTATGCGCAGCCGGGCGACGCAGGAGCAGATCTGGTCAGCACCGTCAACGTGGTCATCGAGCCGGGCGAACGCGCCCTGGTGCCGACCGGCATCGCTATCGCCTTGCCGGAGGGCTACGCCGCCTTCGTCCATCCCCGGTCGGGGCTGGCGCTGCGCCACGGCGTCTCCATCGTCAACGCTCCGGGCACCATCGACGCCGGATATCGCGGCGAGATCAAGGTCGTGCTCGTCAACCACGATCCCCGTGAGGCGTTCACGGTCACTGCGGGCGACCGGATCGCGCAACTGGTGGTGCAGCGGGTCGAGCGGGCCGAGTTCGTCGTGGTCGACGCGCTGGAACCCAGTGTGCGCGGCGCGGGCGGCTACGGCTCGACCGGTGGTCACGCGAGTTTGAATCGGCAGGAAGGTTGACATGGCGTTCTTCCAGCCCCGGCGCGGCCGGGCGCAGGCAGCGGGCGGGACGGCCCCGGAGGTGACCGGGCCGCCGGAGCGCGAGCACGGACCCTGGGACGTCTCCGAGCGTCCCGAACTCGGCGACCGGGTGGACCTCGGCGCGCTGCGCTTCAGCGTCCCCGAGGGCTATGCGGTGCAACGGCCCTCGACCGCCGTCGACGGCCAGGTGCCGGTGGTGCTCGTGCGCGGCCCCGAGGGGGCGCTGCTGTTGCGGGTTTTCGCCGCGCCGCGCGATAGGGGAGTCTGGGACCAGCTGCGCGCCGACGTCATCCGCGAGGCGCGTGACAGCGGCGGGCAGGCCGAGGAGGTCGACGGGCCGTTCGGCCGGGAGGTGCGCTGCCAGATGCCGGTCGAGGCCCCCGACGGACGCACGCTGGTCCAGCCCAATCGGGTGGTCGGCTACGACGGCCCCCGCTGGACCGTTCGCGGCACGCTGCTGGGTGCCGTCGCCGCAGAGCCGCGTGACGACGGCGACCTCATGGGCGTCTTCCGTGACCTCGTTGTTGTGCGCGGTCCCGAGGCGCGCCGCGCCGCCGAACCCCTCCTGCTGACGCTGCCGGTCTCCGTGCCGCAGCAGGACTCGTAGGATCGCCTCATGGCCGGATTCGTCAGCCGCGCGCTGGAGCGCTTCACGACCGAGCACCGCGATGCGGCGGGTTTGCGACAGGAGGCGACCCGTGCGGACTGCTGCCACATCGCCGACACGGTTGAGCGGGATCGCGTGGCGATCCACGGGGTTCTGCGCTCGGTGACCCAGCGTCCCGTCGACGGTGTCACGGTGCTGGAGGCCGATATCGACGACGGTTCGGATACGGTCACGTTGATCTGGCTGGGTCAGCGCCGTATCACCGGGATCGCGCCGGGACGGTCGCTGACCGCGCGTGGGCGGCTCGGTTCGCAGGCGGGCCGCAAGATCATCTACAACCCGGCCTATGAACTCGATGCCTGAGGGAGCGGCACCGCCAGGGGCCGACGGCGCCCCGGCCAGTGTGGCGACGGTCGAGCAGTTGGTGCGCCAGCAACTGTCCGAGGCGTTCGGGGGGCTGCGCGGCGTGGTCGAGAGTGCGGTGCCCAGTATCGCCTTCCTCGTGGCCTGGACGACGACCGAGAACCTGCGCCGCTCAGTGATCGTCGCCGTCGGCGTCGCGGCGGTGCTGCTGGTGGTGCGCCTCGTGCAGCGCAGCACGCCGCAGTTCGTCGTGAACGCGCTGTTCGTCATCGGCATCGGGGCGCTGTTCGCCTCTCGCTCGGGCGAGGCGCGCGACCTTTTCTTGCCGGGCATCCTCTACAACGGCGGCTACGCGGTGGTACTCGTCGTGACGATCCTCATCGGCTGGCCGCTGGTCGGCTTTCTCGTGGGCAGCCTCAGTGGCGACCCGACTGGATGGCACCGCGACCGGGGCCTGGTCACCTTGTGCTCGCGTCTGACCTGGCTGCTCGTGCTGCCGTGCCTGCTGCGGGTGCTGGTGCAGTATCCGCTCTACGCCGCCGACGAGGTCGCGCTGCTGGGGACGGCAAAGATTGTCATGGGATGGCCGTTGCAGGTGGCGTCTTTCCTGGCGATGGCGTGGGTGCTGAGCCGTAACGCGACCCCGCTGGCACCCCAGGAGTGAGAAGTTCCGCCAGTAGGTCCCGCCGGCTGAGGTGCGCCCTTCGAGGCTCGTCGCAAGTTCCTCGCACCTCAGGACCCGCGAGGAACGAGTGAGCCTCGAAGCCTGCGATGGTCGGTCCCTTCGAGGCTCGCAAGCTCGCACCTCAGGGACCGGGGTTCACCTGCCAGCGGACGTTCTCAGAGATTTGCTCAGGGGCGGACGGGGGCGAGGAGGGCCTTGAGTGCGGCCTCGGCGTCGGTCTGGGTGACGAACAACAGCTCGTCGCCGGCCTCCAGCGCCCGGTCTGGGTCGGGGGTCATGATGGTGTTGTCGCGCAGGATCGCCACGAGCAGCACATCGCCGGGCCAGGCGACCCCGCCGATGCGCGCCCCCACCAGCGGCGAGTCCACCGGCATCGTCAACTCCACGAGGTTGGTGTTGCTCTGCCGGAAGGTGAAGAGCCGCACGAGATCGCCGACGGCCACCGCCTCCTCGACGAGTGCGGCCATCAGACGGGGCGTGGACACCGCGACATCCACCCCCCACGGTTCGCCGAACAACCACTCGTTCGAGGGATGGTTGACCCGCCCGACGGTCCGCGGCACGGCGAACTCGGTCTTGGCCAGCAGCGAGATGACCAGATTGGCCTTGTCGTCACCGGTCGCCGAGATCATCACATCGCAGGTCTCCAAGCGCGCCTCCTCCAGGGAGGACAACTCGCATGCATCAGCGAGCAGCCATTGTGCGCCGGGTACCGCATCGGAGCGGATCGAGGCCGGGGACTTGTCGATGAGTAGTACTTCGTGGCCGTTCTCGATCAGCTCGGTGGCCACGGAACGGCCGACGGCTCCCGCGCCGGCGATGGCGACACGCATCAGTGCTCCTGAGGTCCGGATTCGAGGACAGCAAGCGCAGCGTCGGCGTGGTCGTCACGCATGAACACGCTGAGGTAGTCGCCCTCCTGGATGGTCATCTGAGCGCGCGGTACGACACCGCTACCCAGGCGGGTCACGAACGCCACCCGGACGCCGGCGGCCTCTTCGAGGTCGGCGATGGGCCGGCCGATCCACGGGACCGGCGCGTACACGCTGTCGAGCCGCAGTTCGCCGGACGGGTCGCGCCACTGCGGTTCGGATCCGGCCGGCAGCAGACGCCGCAGCACCTGATCGGCGGCCCACGGGACCGTGGCGACCGTCGGTATGCCGAGCCGCTCGTAGACCTCGGCGCGTCCTGCGTCGTAGATGCGGGCGACGACATTGGGCACGCCGAATAATTCGCGGGCCACGCGCGCGGAGATGATGTTGGAGTTGTCTCCGCTGGAGACCGCCGCGAAGGCGTCGGCGCTCTCGATGCCGGCCCGCCGCAGGACATCCTGGTCGAAGCCCACGCCAGTCACGGTCAAGCCGGCGTATGTGGGTCCCAGACGGCGGAAAGCGTCGGCGTCGGAGTCGATGATCGAGGTCGAATGGCCGCGCTCTTCGAGGCTGCGAGCCAGCGAGGAACCGACTCGGCCGCACCCCATAATGACGATGTGCACGAGCCGACGCTACACCCGTGGCTCAGTGAGCGGAGTGGGTGCGCCGGACCGGGAGCGCCTCACGGCGCGTGGCCGCTCGTAGCGGCGTGTTGTGGGACCCGGGGCTACCGCGGTCCGGCGCGTGAAAAGCCTACCCGAGCGAGGGTGACGTAGCCCGCCCATCGGGGCTTGGAAGACCCGCCGCCGGTCAGAGCAGGTCGCCGGTGCGTTCCAGGGCGGCCGCGTGTCGCAGCTGCTGTGCCAGGTCGAGCAGTCGCGCCGCGCTGTGTGGATCGCCGCTGTCGAGCTGGCCGCGCCCGACGGCGGCGACGTGGGCGAAGGCGCTCGCCCGGTCCAAGATGACATCGAAGTCCGATTGCACGATGCCGCGGAGTACCGCGTCCACCAAGGTCACGACGTCGTCGGGCGTCGGCGGCGCGGCCACCCCGGCGACGACGTTCTGCACCGATGCGTGTGCCAGGCCGGCGGCATATTCGCGGGCGGCATCGCCCGGATGGCGGTGAACCCACGTGTGCAGCAGGTACAGGCGCCACAGGCAGCCCGCCACGCTGTCGGCCGGGGCCGTCGACCACAGATCGGCCAGGGTGCCCAGGCCTTCGGTGTCGACGAGGTGGACGACTCGTTCGACGATGCCGCTGCGGTCCGGCCGGGTGCCGCGCACGAGGATCTGGGCCACCCGGTGCCCGGCGGCGGAAGCCTCCGCAGGGTCCGGCACTCCAGGGATCTCCTCGAAGAACTGCGGCCCGGATACGAGCGGACGCGGGAAGTCACCCATGCCGCACGACGATACGCCTCAACTGGTCGCCAGGGCGGCGGACAGCGGCTCGGCGAGCAGGGCAATCTGCCACGGACGGGCACCGACGGCGGCCAGGGCCTGTGTGACGGTCTCGGTGCTGATCTGTTCGGGAGGCTGCCACGCGACCTCGCGCACGATGCCGGGGGAGACGAGGTTCTCCGGTGGCAGGTCGTGCGTCTGGGCCAGGCTCGTCACGGCCTCGCGGCATCGTCCGAGCCGTTCGGCCGCTTCGGGATGCTTCTCGGTCCAGGCGCGCGGCGGGGGCGGCCCGTCGTTGCGCACCCCGGTCGTCGGGAGGTCGTCTTCGGGCAGCGACAGCGCCGTCTCGATGGCCTGTTGCCACTGGTCGAGATAGCGCTTGGCTCCGCGGTTGCGCATGGTCTTCAGGGCCTTGAGCGCGTCGAGCGTGGTCGGGGCGGCGATGGACAACTCCACGATGGCCGCATCGGGCAGCACCCGGCCGGGGGTGGTGTCGCGCTGCTCGGCGATGGCTTCGCGGGCCTCCCACAGTTCGCGCACGAGGGCGAGGTTGCGTCGCCCGCGCACCTTGTGCATCCCGGAGGTGCGCCGCCAGCGGTCGGTCTTGGCCGGCGGACCGGTAAAGGTCAGCAGTGCCTCGAACTCCTCGTGCGCCCACGCCAGCTTGCCGGCCTTTTCGAGTTCGGCCTCCAGCAGGTCGCGCAATTCGACGAGCACCTCGACATCGAGGGCCGCATAGAGCAGCCACGGTTCCGGTAGGGGCCGAGTGGACCAGTCGGCCGCCGAGTGTTCTTTGGCGAGGCTACGGCCGAGGAAGTGCTCGACCAGCGTCGCCAGGCCGACCCGTGGCAGATTCAGCAGGCGCCCGGCCAGTTCGGTGTCGAACAGGGCGCTCGGGTGCATCCCGATCTCGGTGAGGCACGGCAGGTCCTGCGTGGCCGCGTGCAGGATCCATTCGGCGTCGCCGATGGCCGCGTCGAGGCCGGTCAGATCGTCGAAGGCGATGGGATCGACCAGATGGGTGCCGGCCCCTTCCCGGCGCACCTGTACTAGGTAGGCGCGCTGGGAGTAGCGGTAGCCGGAGGCGCGCTCGGCGTCCAGGGCCACCGGGCCGCTGCCTGCGGCGACGGCCGAGCAGGTGCGTGTCAACTGCTCTGGGGTGTCGACCACGGACGGCAGATCCTCACGCAGGGTCAACGGGGGCAGTGTCGCCACGGGTTCGGCCGGCTCGGGGGCCTTCGGGACGATGAACTCCGGCTCGAACGAGGATGTCACACGCGGCCCCGGCGGGGCAGATAGGCGATGTCGGGTGCCAGCGGCGGCAGACCAGCGATGGCGGCGAGCAGGTCGCTCCAGGCACCGAGATGGTCGGCGACACCGGTGGTCGGCGTCCACGACGCGCGCACCTCGATCTGCGAGCGCGGTGCCTCCTCGGCCATCGAGTCGAAACCCTCGGTATGGACGACGGTGACGCTGCCGCCCGCAGCGATGTATTCGGCACCCCGCTGGCCGAGGGCGTCGGTCAGCCAGCTCCAGCCGACTGCGGGGAGCACCGGGTCCTCGGCCAGGTCGAACTCGATTCCGGCGCGGGCGAAGGTCACGCAGCGGAAGGTGCCGTCCCAGGCGTCCTGCCCGGCGGGGTCGTGCAGAAGGATGAAGCGCCCGCTCGCCAGCTCGTCGCCGTCAACGACGATCTCGCCGCTCAGCGCCTGCGCGTGCGGGGCGATGCGCGTCGGTGCGGGAATGTCGTCGACCACGACCTCGGGCCGCACGACGGCCGATCTCAACTGATCGACGGCGGCGGCGAACTGGCTCGGTGTGTCGTCGAGCTCGCGGTGGACACCCACCCGTTGATCGTAGGTGCGCCGGTGCCCCTCGCCGGGTGCGACACTCCGGGGAAGGCCGCCATCCTGGGCCGGTCGCGGAGGGTACCGGCTGCGAGACTAGGCCGGTGACCACGCATCCTCTCCTGTCGTCGAGTCCTTTCCTGCGCGCCTGCCGGGGGGAGGAGCCGGCGCACGTCCCGGTGTGGTTCATGCGCCAGGCCGGGCGTTCACTGCCGGAATACCGGGAGTTGCGCATGGGCGTCGGCATGCTGGAAGCATGCTTCACCACCGATCTCGTCGTCGAGATCACCCTGCAGCCGGTGCGCCGTCACGGCGTGGACGCGGCGATCTTCTTCTCCGACATCGTCGTGCCGCTGCGGGCCATCGGCGTCGATCTCGACATCGTGGCGGGGGTCGGGCCGGTCGTGGCCGAGCCGATCCGCTCGCGCGCCGGACTCGACCAGTTGCGCGATCTGGAACCCGATGATGTCGCGCCGGTGCTGGCGGCGGTCACCGCGTTGACCGGCGAACTCGGCGGTACGCCGTTGATCGGTTTCACTGGCGCGCCGTTCACGCTTGCGTCCTACCTTGTGGAGGGGCGGCCGTCGCGGGACTATCGGCACACCAAGGCGCTCATGCACTCCGACCCCGATCTCTGGCACGACCTGCTGGGCCGGATCGCGGCCATCGCCGGACAGTTCCTGCGGTTGCAGGTGCAGGCGGGTGCCTCGGCGGTGCAGGTGTTCGACTCGTGGGCCGGCGCGTTGAGCCTGGCCGATTACCGCGCTTTCGTGCAGCCGCATTCGGCGGCGGTGCTGGCCGCAGTCGAGGATCTAGACGTGCCGCGCATCCACTTCGGTGTCGGGACCGGTGAGTTGCTGGGGGCGATGGGGGAGGCTGGGGCTGATGTCGTGGGTGTCGACTGGCGGGTGCCGCTGGACGAGGCGGTGCGGCGCATCGGGCCGGAGCGATCCGTGCAGGGCAATCTCGACCCGACCCTGCTGTTCGCGCCGCCAGAGGTGGTCGAGCGCGAGGCCCGGCGGGTCATCGAGCAGGGCCGCGCGGCTCGCGGGCACGTGTTCAATCTCGGCCACGGGGTGCTGCCGGACACCGATCCGGATGCGCTGACGCGCCTGGTCGAGGTCGTCCACGCCTACGAGACCGACTGATGCGGGTCGCCGTCGTCGGAGCCGGGATCGCCGGGCTGAGTGCCGCATGGGAGCTGAGACGAGCGGGCCACGAGGTGATCGTGCTCGACGGCGCCGAGCGGGTCGGCGGCAAGCTGCTGACCGGTGAGGTCGGCGGTGTGCGTGTCGACCTGGGAGCCGAATCGATCCTGGCGCGCCGCCCGGAGGCGGTCGGCCTGATCGAGGCGGTGGGCCTGGCTGATCGCCTCGTTCACCCGGCGACGACGGCCGCAGCGGTGTGGACCAAGGGGGCGCTGCGGCCGTTGCCGCCGACCGTGCTGGGCATTCCCGCAGATACCCGGGCCCTGGCCGCATCGGGCATCGTCGAGCGAGTCGAAACCCGGTCGGTCCCGGTGCCGCAGGAGGACGTGTCCGTCGCCGACTTCGTCGCCGAGCGCGCCGGCCGCGAGGTCGTCGACCGATTGGTCGAGCCGTTGCTCGGCGGGGTCTACGCCGGACACGCCGATGCGCTGTCGCTGCGTGCGGCGGCGCCGCAGATCGCGGCCCTCGGCGAGGACCCGGTGTCCGCTGCCGTCGCGGCGCGGTCGGTGCCGGCAGAGGACTCACCGGTGTTCGCCGGGATCGCCGGCGGAGTGGGAACCCTGCCCGAAGCGCTCGCCGCGGCCCTGACGGCCCCTGAGGTGCGAGGAGCCGGTGACGAGCCTCGAAGGGACGTTCCTCCTGCCGTCATCCGCACGGGTTGCACGGTGCGCCTGGTCGAGCCTCACGACGAGGGCTGGCGGCTGCTGGCCGGAGCCGTGGGATCGGTCGAGGCAATCGAGGCCGATGCGGTGGTGTTGGCCACGCCGGCACCCGCGTCGGCGCGGCTGCTGGCCGAGGCGGCCCCGGAGGCGGCCTTCGCCCTGGCCGCCGTCTCCTATACGAGCGTCGCGCTGACGACACTGGTGTTTGAGGAAGCGTTGGAGCTTCCCGGCTCGGGATTCCTCGTGCCGCCGGTCGACAGCCGGTTCGTCAAAGCGGCGACGTTCAGCTCGTCCAAGTGGTCGTGGGTGGGCGAGTCGGGTCACACGGTGCTGCGAGCTTCGGTCGGCCGTGCCGGCGATCAGGCGGCCTTGCAGGTCGGCGATGCCGAGATCGTCGCCCGGGTACTCGCCGACCTGACCGAAGCGGTCGGGCCGCTGCCGCAGCCGGCGGAGGCGCACGTGCAGCGGTGGGGCGGCGCGCTGCCGCAGTACGAGGTCGGGCATCTCGACCGGGTGGCGACGGTGCGCCGTTCGGTGGCGGGGGTGCCCGGTCTGGAGGTGTGCGGCGCGGCCTACGACGGCGTCGGCATCGCCGCCGTCGTGGCGAGCGCGCAGGAGGCGGTGCGCCGACTGACGGAAGGCACGAGAGAATCGTTCACATGAGCGAGCGTCAGCGAGTGAGCAATGGGGTGTCTCATGTCGGCATCTGCGATGGTGGGTTTGCGGGGCTGGTGACGACATGAGCGAGCGTCAGCGAGTGAGCGATGGGGTGTCTCATGTCGGCACCTGCGATGGTGGGTTTGCGGGGCTGGTGACGACATGAGCGTGCCGAATCAAGGGAAGCTGGCCAAGGAGATCAACGAGACGATCCGGTACACGATGTGGTCGGTGTTCCGGCTCGACCGGGTCCTGGGGGAGGCCGACCGCGAAGCCGAGGCCGCCGAGGTGGCGGCCTTGGAGGAGCGCCTGGCGGGCGAGGACGTCGTGATCCGCGCCGCCTACGACGTCAGCGGCATGCGCGCCGACGCCGATCTGATGATCTGGTGGCACGCGCCGACCGCCGAGGCCCTGCAGGGTGCCTACAACGCCTTCCGTCGCACGGCGCTGGGCGCGCGCATGGTCCCGGTGTGGTCGCAGGCCGCACTGCACCGGCCTGCGGAGTTCAACCGGTCGCACATCCCGGCTTTCATGGCCGAGGAGCAGGTACGCGACTGGGTCTGCGTGTACCCGTTCGTCCGCTCGTACGAGTGGTATCTGCTGCCCGAGGACGAGCGGCGCGACATGCTGCGCGAGCACGGCATGCAGGCCCGCCCCTACCCGGACGTGCGCGCTAACACGGTTGCTTCGTTCGCCCTCGGCGACTACGAGTGGATGCTGGCCTTCGAGGCCGACGACCTGCACCGCATCGTCGACCTCATGCGCGACCTGCGTGCCAGTGCCGCGCGCCGCCACGTCCGCGAGGAGATCCCCTTCTACACTGGCCGCAGGCGCACCTGGGCCGAACTGACGGCCCTCTGGCCCTGAGGTTCCGAGCGGGACCGAGCCGGTCATTGAGGTGCGAGCTTGCGAGCCTCGAAATGACCCTCCCGCGGCAGGCTTCGAGGCTCGACCGCTTGCGGTCTCACACCTCAGCCAGCGGACCTTCGAGCGGATCCTCTCAGGACACCGAAGTGATGACGACCTCGGAGGCGGGGGCGACGCCGTCAGGGCCGTTGCCGTCGGCGGCGATGTCACGAGCGACCTGCAGGCCGGCCTCGTCGACCGTCCCGAACACGGTGTAGTCCGGCGGAAGGCTGGCGTCTTCCAGCACGATGAAGAACTGCGAGCCGTTCGTGTCCGGACCGGCGTTCGCCATCGCCAGCGTCCCAGCCGGGTACGTCTCATCGCCGGTCAGCTCGTCGGCGAAGCGGTATCCTGGGCCGCCCGTGCCCGTCGCGCTCGGGTCGCCGCACTGCAGCACGAAACCGACCACGAGGCGATGGCACTGCGTGTCGTCGAAGTAACCCTGCCGGGCCAGCGACACGAACGAGTTGACCGTACACGGGGCATTCTGCGCGTCGAGCGCGACGGCGATGTCGCCGCGGTTGGTGGAGATCGTCATTGCGTCGGCGCTCACCGGCTCCTCGGGCGGCAACTCGACCTCCTTGGCGGCCTGCCCGTCGGGCAGGTACGAGCACGGCGCGCCGCTGGACGCCGTGGACGCCGTCGGGTCGGGATCGGCCGACTCATCTGCCCCGCACGCCGTCAGCGCGAACAGGGACAACGACAGCAGCAGCGACGACCGCACGAGAGAACGCATGTGCGCGAGCATAGACACCCGCCCGCGACGAGGTGCAGGCGTCGGGTGAAATTTTCGTGAGTCAAGCCGGGCAGTTGGCAGGCGCGGGCTTGTCGGGCACAATGGGACCCGTCGGCATGAACGGCCCGACCGATTCGAGAGCGCAGGGGAAGGCGATCACTCGAACTGGGAGGTTCCGATGAGCATGGCTGACGACTTTGCTGTACCTGCGGCACGGGGTGTGGTGTTCATTCACTCTGCGCCTTCCGCACTGTGCCCGCACGTCGAATGGGCCATCAACAGTGCCCTGTCCGGCGAGGTGACGATGTCGTGGCAACCGCAGCCCGCCGAGCCGGGTTCCTACCGTGCGGAGTTCTCCTGGCGCGGACCGGCGGGGTCGGGGGCCGCCATCGCCAGCGCGCTCCAAGGGTGGGACCTGTTGCGCTTCGAGGTGACCGAGGACGCCACCGCATACTACGAGGGGTCGCGGTACTCCTACGTGCCCGAGTTGGGCCTGTTCCACGGCGTCATGGGTGTCCACGGCGACTTGATGATTACCGAGGATCGGCTCAAGGCGGTGCGTGCGGTGGCCGCGAACGGTGAGGCTGACCTGAACGAGGCGCTCGACGCGCTCCTGGGCGTGCCGTGGGATGCCGAATTGGAGGCATTCCGTTACGCAGGTGAGGGCGCGCCTGTGCGTTGGCTGCACCAGGTGGTCTGAAGGGTTTCTGCGGTCGGCGAAACACCATGAGAATGTCTGCGGATGTCCTCAGCCGATGGTGACCGTGACAGTAGGCGTGACGCGGCCGGAGTCGGCGTTCGTCAAGCGCCACTGGCGCGGGCCGGTGCGCGATGTCTGTACTTCGGCAGTGAATGTGCCGCCCGGACCGGTCGTGGTGGTGACCGCGAAGTCGGTCCACTTTCCGTCTTCGACCTTGAACTGCACACGCAACTCCGCGCCCTCGCCGACGGACGGCAGCGCGCCCGACAACACGAAGGGATCGCCGAGTTGGACATCCTCGCTTGAGGCCGTCAACGTCGGTTCGGGGGAGCCGTCGTCGGTTTCGTCCGACGCGCTCGGTTCGGGGGAGGCCGAGGAGTCGTCAGTGGGTTCGGGCACCGCGTTGGTCTCCGACGCGAGCGGTGGCAGGTCGGCGGCTCCGAGTCCGGCGGCATCGAGTGCGGTGGCGGCGGCGAACCCCAGCGCGCCGCCGACAATCACGCCGAACACCGTCATGGTGATCGTGGTCAGCAGTGCGCCGGAGGTGAACTTCTCGCGGTCGATGGGTTCGTCGTGCGGGGCGCGGTCATCGACAAGGCCGTCATCGACCTCATCGGAGACGAGAGCGAGTTTGCGGGTCCAGCGGGGGGCCGTGGCACCGTCGTGGCGGGTGATCGCCTCCACCGCATCCTGAACCGTGCGCAGGCCGTCGACGGCACCGTCGCTGATGTAGACCTGATGACGCCGGCCCAACTCCTCGGCCAACTCGACGGCCATGAGCGAGTCGACGCCGAGGTCGCGTAACGACGAGTCCGGCTCGATGGCGGCGGGGTCGGAACCCGTCAGGCGGGTGATGAGGTCGATGACATCGGCCTTGACCTCGCCTTCTGGTTGCATGGACAACAGTCTAGACGGTGCCGCCGACAGGTCCGCGCCGTCATCTGATGGCAACATGAGCCGACTATGCTCGCGCGGGTGATGAGTCCCGAACTAGAGTACGTCGTCGTCCACGGATACCGGCGCGCTTATCGCCGGGCAGGCTCCGGTCCCGCGCTGCTGCTCATTCACGGCATGGCCTGCGATTCGACCACGTGGGACCGGGTCATCGGCCCGCTGGCGGAGCACTTCACCGTGATCGCGCCCGATCTGCTGGGCCACGGCGAATCGGACAAGCCCGACGGCGACTATTCCATCGGCGGCTACGCCAACGGGATGCGCGACCTGCTGACGATCCTGGGCATCGACAAGGTCACCATCGTCGGCCACAGTTTCGGCGGCGGTGTGGCGATGCAGTTCGCTTACCAGTTCCCCGAGCGCACCGAACGGGTCGTGCTGGTCTCCAGCGGGGGCCTCGGCCGCGAGGTGACGCCCGTGATCCGCATGCTCACGCTGCCCGGTGCGCCGGCCGTGCTCGCCGTCGCTACCGCGCGCGTCTGGCGTCCCTTCGTCGCTGCGGGCCTACGGGCGCTGGCGACGACGAACCTCAAGGCCACACGGGACCTGGACGAGATCGCCCGTATCTACGAGTCCTTCGCCGAACCGCGCGCACGGGCGGCGGTGCGCCGGCTGACGACGCACGTCCTGGACTGGCGCGGGCAGTTCGTCACCATGACTGATCGCACCTATCTGGCCCAGCTCATGCCGGTCATGGTGGTGTGGGGGCGCGACGACCTGGTGATCCCGGTCAAGCACGCCACCGAGGCCAAGCACGCATCGCTGTCGGATGTGCGGATCCTGGAGGACTCCGGTCACTTCCCGCACAAGGACCATCCGGAGCGTTTCGCCGACCTCGTGCTGCGGTTCACGGCCGAGAACCCGCCGGCCACCTACCATCGCGGCCGGTGGCGCGCGATGCTGCGCCGCGGCGATCAGGCGGTGCTGACGGCGGTGTCGCCGGAGGACTCCTCCTCGTGCGGGTGAGGGAAAACGTCGGGGTTGTCGACGTCGGGGTGCCCGGCGGCCGCATGCTCCTTCTGCCGCTTGGTGTTCCCCGTGGCCCAGGCACCGACCCAGACGGCGATGACGCCGATGAGTAGGCCGGCGATGTCGTCGGACATGTAGTGCCAGCCGAAGTAGATCGTGGCGATGAGCGTGCCGACGAAGTAGGTCCACGCGACCGTGCGCAACACCAGGTGGATCTTCGTCATATGGAAGAACAGGCAAGCGGTGAACACCACCGAGACGTGCAGTGAGGCGAAGCCGGCAATGCCGTAGACACTGGTGCTGTTGGGATTCTCGATGTAGTCGCGCCCGGCACGAAATAGCGAGCG
The DNA here is from genome assembly GCF_047607065.1 of Aeromicrobium sp. Lineage (GTDB taxonomy): Bacteria > Actinomycetota > Actinomycetes > Propionibacteriales > Nocardioidaceae > Aeromicrobium. Next base: position 4,811 of record NZ_JASGDU010000023.1, on the reverse strand, counting down.
CTGGAGTTCGCCGGCCGGCGTGTTCTGGATCTCGTAGAAACGGGTCGGGGCGTTGAAGGCCGGGCCGACCGTGGGCAGGATGTAGTAACTGATCGTGCCGAGCACCCAGTTCAGGCTCAGCGCGGTGGCGTACCAGGCCCCGATGGAAACGTTTTTGTTGAGCACCAGGTAGGCACCCAGGGTGATCGGGATGAGCATCAGATAACTGACGTAGATCACCGCGATGATCTGCGCGATGATCCCGGTGCCCAGCACATCGTGCAGCAGGTCGGAGGGGTAGTTGCCGAAGAACAGCCAGTGATCGAAGGTGTCGAGTTTGGTGTCCCAGTTCGGCGGGCGCAGGTCCGGCAGGTAGCTCTTGAGGTTCCGGTAACTGACGTAACAGGTGTAGAACGACAGCAGGCCGAGGGCGATATAGGTGAAGCGCGCCCAGGTCCAGTCGGTGCGGATGACCTCGCGGATACCCCAGAAGGTGCGGCGGACTCCGTAGCGGTGCATGGCCTGCGGCACGATGCCGGCGGCGAAGAACAGCAGAGTCAGTCCGGGCAGCCGTACGTACGCCGGGCCGAGGAAACCTTCCGGATCGACGATCTTCTTACCGAGGTCGAAGGAGAAGTACAGGGCGGTTGCCGCGATCCCCAGGGACACGATGCCGACGAACGTGTAGGGATTGCGGCGCAACATGTCCGCCATCCTAATGGGAGATGACCAAGAACTTGCGCGGCCAGGGCGGTCAGGGTTTCTGGCCGGGCGGTTCCCGTCACGCGCCGTCAGGCGTCGCCGCCTTCCTGGGTTAGGCCGGCGACCGCCGTCGGGTCGTCGATGCGCCATCGCGCGGCCGCATCGCGCACGAGTGCCGCATCGACCGCACCCGTGCGGGCCAGCCCGTGCAAGGCGGCCACGGCAATGGATTCGGCATCGATCTGGAAGTACCGGCGGGCGGCGGCGCGAGTGTCGGCGAAGCCGAAACCGTCGGCACCGAGGGCGACCCAGGTGCCGGGGACCCACTGCGCGATCTGATCGGGCACGGCCCGCATGTAGTCGCTGACCGCGACGGTCACCGCTGCCTCGCCGCCGAGCGCGCGCGTCACGAAGGGGACCCGTGGTGCCTCGGTGCCGGAGGCGAGCAGGTTGTGCCGCTCGGTTTCGGCGGCCTCGCGGGCCAGTTCGTTCCAGGACGTGACCGACCAGACCTCGGCCTGAACGCCGAAATCTTCGGCGAGCAGTTCTTGTGCGCGCAGCGCCCACGGCACCGCGACGCCGGAGGCCAGGATGCGGGCCGCGGCCGGGCCGCCGGGTGCCGCGCGGAAGCGGTAGACACCCGACAGCAGGGCGTCCACGTCGATGTCGTCGGGCTGGGCCGGTTGCGTCAGTGGCTCGTTGTAGACCGTCAGGTAGTAGACGACGTTCTCGCCGTGCGGGTGCTCGGCGTCGCTGCCGTACATGCGCTGCAGGCCCGCCTTGACGATGTGTGAGATCTCGAAGGCCCAGGCCGGGTCGTAGTGGACGACCGCCGGATTGGTCTGCGCGATGAGCGGGGAATGGCCGTCGGCGTGCTGCAATCCCTCGCCGGTCAGCGTGGTGCGCCCGGCGGTGGCGCCGATGAGGAAGCCGCGCGCCAACTGGTCGGCCATAGCCCAGATCGAATCGGCGGTGCGTTGGAAGCCGAACATCGAATAGAACAGGTAGACCGGGATCATCGGCTGCCCGTGCGTCGCGTAGGCGCTGCCGGCCGCGATGGCCGAGGCGAGGGCACCGGCCTCACTGATGCCCTCGTGCAGCAGCTGGCCGTTGACGGCCTCCTTGTAGGCCAGCAGCAGTTTGCGGTCGACCGACTCGTAGGTCTGCCCGTGCGGACTGTAGATCTTGGCCGAGGGGAACATCGAGTCCATGCCGAAGGTGCGGTACTCGTCGGGTGCGATGGGCACGATGCGCGGGCCGATCTCGGGGTCCTTCATCAGGTCGCGCAGCAGCCGGACGAAGGCCATCGTGGTGGCGATTTGCTGCTTGCCCGATCCCTTGCGCAGTTCGCTGTAGACGGCGTCGCCGGGCAGTTTGACGACTGCCGGAGCGACCTTGCGGGACGGCAGCGAGCCGCCGAGCGCCTCGCGGCGGGCGAGCATGTACTGGATCTCGTCGCTGTCGGTGCCGGGGTGGTAGAACGGCGGCACGTAGTGGGCGTCGTCGATCTGGGCGTCGGTGATGGGGATGCGGAGTTTGTCGCGGAAGCCCTTGAGGTCCTCGGTGGTGAGTTTCTTCATCTGGTGAGTCGCGTTGCGGCCCTTGAAGGAGTCCAGCAGCCAGCCCTTGATCGTGTGCGCGAGGATCACCGTCGGCTGGCCGGTGTGCTTGCTGGCGGCGTCGAAGGCGGCGTAGACCTTGCGGTAGTCGTGGCCGCCGCGGGGGAGCCGTTCGATCTGCTCGTCGCTGAGATGCTCGACCATCTGTCGCAGGCGAGGGTCGGGGCCGAAGAAGTTCTCCCGGTTGTACGCGCCGGTCTCCACCGAGAGGGTTTGGAACTGCCCGTCGGGGGTGCGGTTCATTTGGTTGACCAGCACGCCATCGGTGTCGCGGGCGAGCAGGTCGTCCCACTCGCGGCCCCAGACGACTTTGATGACGTTCCAGCCGGCACCGCGGAAGTAGGCCTCTAACTCCTGAATGATCTTGCCGTTGCCGCGGACCGGTCCGTCGAGCTGCTGCAGGTTGCAGTTGATGACGAAGGTGAGGTTGTCCAGTTCCTCACGGGCCGCGACGCTGATCGCACCGAGCGACTCCGGCTCGCCCATCTCGCCGTCGCCGAGGAAGGTCCAGACGTGCTGGCCGCTCGTGTCCTTGATGCCGCGGTGATGCAGGTAGCGGTTGAAGCGCGCCTGGTAGATCGAGTTGATCGCGGCCAGGCCCATCGAGACGGTGGGGAACTCCCAGTAGTCGGGCATGAGCCGCGGGTGCGGATAGGACGAGAGTCCCTGCCGGGGGCCGTGGGAGTGCTCCTGGCGGAAGCGGTCGAGCTGGGTTTCGCTCAGGCGGCCTTCGAGGAATGAACGCGCATAGATGCCAGGGGCGGCGTGGCCCTGGAAGTAGATCTGGTCGCCGCCGCCGGGGTGGGACTTGCCGCGAAAGAAATGGTTGAAGCCGACTTCGTACAGGCTCGCGGCGCTCTGATAGGTGGCGATGTGGCCGCCGACGCCGAGGCCGGGGCGGTTGGCGCGGCTGACCATGACCGCGGCGTTCCAGCGGATGTAGGCGCGGATGCGACGCTCGATGTCCTCGTTGCCGGGGAACCACGGCTCGCGCTCGGGCGGGATGGTGTTGATGAAGTCCGTGCTGCGCAGCGCGGGCACGCCGACCTGGCGTTCACGGGCGCGTTCGAGCAGACGCAGCATGACGTAGCGCGCCCGGTCTCGGCCGCGGCTGTCGACCATCTCGTCGAGCGACGCGAGCCAGTCGCTCGTCTCGTCGGGGTCGATGTCGGGTAGCTGCGTGGGCAGCCCCTCGTGGATGACGGGGCGGCGTGGATCGGGCGAGCCGGGTTGCGGCATGAGGACTCCCATCACGGATGTCTTGTGGACCCCTCCATCCTTCCACGAGATGTTCGCTAAGGTGAGACCAGGAAGTTCGGAGTTTTCTGTACTTTTCAGTAGGTTTTCGCGGTCCGTGGGACCGTCTCAGGCATCGTGACGAGAGGAGCAGCGTGGACGCGGCGAAGTTGGGGTTCGTGCCCGACAGCGTCATCCAGGAGCTCGGGTGGGATGACGACGTCGACGACACGCTGCGCGCGGCGGTCGAGGACGTCACCGGGAATGAATTGGTCGACGGCGAGGTGGGCCTCGTCGTCGACGGAGTGATCCTGTGGTGGCGTGACGGCGACGGCGACTTGGCCGACGCTCTCATGGATGCGCTGCAGGATCTGGCCGAGGGTGGTTCGATCTGGCTGCTGACGCCGAAGGTGGGGCGGCCGGGCTACGTCTCGGGTGCCGACATCGGTGAGGCGGCTCCGGTTGCGGGTCTGTCGACCACGACGACCTCCTCGGCGACCGACGACTGGGCGGCGACCAAGCTTTCGACGCACAAGCGCTGAGGCACACGACCCGATGCCTTGGCCCGCCCCTTAGGCTGGCCGCATGAGCATTGAGATCGGCCAGCAGGCTCCCGACTTCACCCTGAAGAACCAGCACGGCGAGGAGGTCACGCTCTCGTCGCTGCGGGGCAAGCCGGTCGTGGTGGTGTTCTATCCCTTCGCCTTCACCGGCGTCTGCACCGGCGAGCTGTGCGAGTTGCGCGACAATCTCGCCGACCTGACCGCCGACGGAGCCGAGATCCTGGCGATCTCCTGCGACTCGCCGTTCACGCTCCGGGTCTTCGCCGACCGGGAGGGCTACGCATTCAGCCTGCTCAGCGACCACTGGCCGCACGGTGCCACCGCGCAGGCGTACGGGGTGTTCAACGAGCAGGTCGGCGCGGCGGTACGCGGGACGTTCGTCCTCGATGCCGAGGGGGTGGTCCGCTGGAAGGTCGAGAACGGCCTGCCCGATGCGCGTTCGCTCGAGGATTACCGATCCGCCCTCGCTGCTTTGTGAACTTCGCGGTTTCCCTGCGGGATCAGTAACTGTGCGCTTTCATATTGCTGCACGGCCGTCTGGGACCCGAGACCCCGGCGGCCGTGCTCCCGTCCGGTAAGGTGTGCGGCTGATCCTAGGGCGAATGGCTCAGTTGGTTAGAGCATCCGGTTTACACCCGGAAGGTCGGGGGTTCGAGTCCCTCTTCGCCCACAGCCGTCGAGGTCCGCCCTGTTCTGTGGGGCGGACCTCGAC
>NZ_JASGDU010000022.1:0-21768 GCF_047607065.1 Aeromicrobium sp. | reverse complement strand
GTCCACGCGCTTGCCGAGCAGGTTCTGACGGAACCGGCCCTGCTTGCCCTTGAGCATGTCGGAGATCGACTTCAGCGGACGGTTGCCCGGCCCAGTGACCGGGCGGCCGCGGCGGCCGTTGTCGAACAGCGAGTCGACGGCCTCCTGCAGCATGCGCTTCTCGTTATTGACGATGATCTCGGGCGCGCCGAGGTCGAGCAGCCGCTTGAGGCGGTTGTTGCGGTTGATGACGCGGCGGTACAGGTCATTGAGGTCGCTGGTGGCGAAGCGGCCGCCGTCGAGCTGGACCATCGGGCGCAACTCCGGCGGGATCACCGGGACCACGTCGAGCACCATGCCGGCCGGGGAAGTGCCCGAGGCGCGGAAGGCCTCGACGACCTTGAGACGCTTGAGCGCGCGGGTCTTGCGCTGGCCCTTACCCGTGGCGATGACCTCCTTGAGGATCTCGGCCTCGGCGTCAAGGTCGAAGTCCTGCAGACGCTTCTGGATCGCCGCGGCACCCATGTAGCCCTCGAAGTACTCGCCGAAGCGGTACGTCATGTCGCGGTAGAGCATTTCGTCACCCTCGAGGTCTTGGACCTTGAGGCTCTTGAAGCGATCCCACACCTCGTCGAGGCGCGCCAACTCGCGGTCGAAGCGCTGGCGGATCGCCTTCTCCTCACGCTCGGCCGCATCGCGGACCTTGCGCTTGACGTCGGCCTTGGCACCCTCGTCCTCCAGCGCCTTGAGGTCTTCCTCGGCCTTCTTGCCGCGCTCGGCCAGGGCTGTGTCGCGGCGGGTGGTGATCTGCTGGCGCTCCATGTCGATCTTGGCCTCGAGCGAGGATAGATCGCGGTGGCGCGCATCGGCGTCGACGCGCGTAATCATGTACGCGGCGAAGTAGATGACCTTCTCCAGGTCCTTCGGCGCGAGGTCGAGCAGGTAGCCCAGGCGGCTCGGGACGCCCTTGAAGTACCAGATGTGGGTGACCGGGGCGGCCAGCTCGATGTGGCCCATGCGCTCGCGGCGCACGTTCGAGCGGGTGACCTCGACGCCGCAGCGCTCGCACACGATGCCCTTGAAGCGCACGCGCTTGTACTTGCCGCAGTAGCACTCCCAGTCACGGGTGGGGCCGAAGATCTTTTCGCAGAACAGCCCGTCGCGCTCGGGCTTGAGCGTGCGGTAGTTGATGGTCTCGGGCTTCTTGACTTCACCGTGCGACCAGTGACGGATGTCATCGGCGGTGGCGAGCCCGATCTTGAGCCGGTCGAAGTTGTTGACGTCGAGCACGTTGTCTCTTCTCTTCGTGTTCTCGGAAAATTCTATGGGGATGACGGCGGGGTGCGGGTCGTCCACCGGGACAACCCGCCTCCCCGCCTCAGAGGTCGTCGACCGAGGACGGCTCGCGGCGCGACAGGTCGATGCCGAGTTCGTCGGCGGCGCGGAACAGCTCTTCCTCGGCATCACGCAAGTCGACAGCGGAGCCGTCGGCCGAGAGCACCTCGACGTTCAGGCAGAGCGACTGCATCTCCTTGACGAGCACCTTGAAGGACTCCGGGATGCCCGGCTCGGGCACGTTCTCGCCCTTGACGATCGCCTCGTAGACCTTGACGCGGCCGGCGATGTCGTCGGACTTGATCGTCAAGAGCTCCTGCAGGGCGTAGGCGGCACCGTAGGCCTCCAACGCCCAGACCTCCATCTCACCGAAACGCTGGCCGCCGAACTGGGCCTTACCGCCGAGCGGCTGCTGGGTAATCATCGAGTACGGGCCGGTCGAGCGGGCGTGGATCTTGTCGTCGACCAGGTGGTGCAGCTTGAGCATGTACATGTAGCCGACGCTGATCGGATCCGGGAACGGCTCGCCGCTGCGGCCGTCGAACAGGCGGGCCTTGCCCTGCTCGTTGACCAGGCGGACACCGTCGCGCGTGGGCAGGGTCGAGGCCATCAGGCCGGCGATCTCGTCCTCGCGCGCGCCGTCGAAGACCGGGGTGGCCACGAGCGAGTCCGCCGGAGCCTCCGATAGGCCGATCTTGGCCAGGCGCTTGGCCCACTCGGCGGTCTTCTCGTCGACCTTCCAGCCGGTCTTGGCGATCCACCCCAGGTGCATCTCCAGGACCTGACCGACGTTCATGCGGCCAGGCACGCCCAGCGGGTTGAGCACGATGTCGACCGGCGTGCCGTCCTCCAAGAACGGCATGTCCTCGACGGGGAGGATCTTGGAGATGACGCCCTTGTTGCCGTGGCGGCCAGCCAGCTTGTCGCCGTCTGAGATCTTGCGCTTCTGCGCGACGTAGACGCGGACGAGCTGGTTGACGCCGGGGCTGAGCTCGTCGCCGTCGGCGGCGTCGAAGACCCGCACGCCGATGACGGTGCCGGACTCGCCGTGGGGCACCTTGAGCGAAGTGTCGCGCACCTCGCGCGCCTTCTCGCCGAAGATCGCGCGGAGCAGGCGCTCCTCGGGGGTCAGCTCGGTCTCGCCCTTGGGGGTGACCTTGCCGACGAGGATGTCGCCGTTGCCGACCTCGGCACCGATGCGGATAATGCCGCGTTCGTCGAGGTCGGCCAGCATCTCCTCGGAGACGTTCGGGATGTCCCGGGTGATCTCCTCCGGACCCAGCTTGGTGTCGCGGGCGTCGACCTCGTGCTCCTCGATGTGGATCGAGGTCAGCAGGTCGTCCTGGACGACGCGCTGGGACAGGATGATCGCGTCTTCGTAGTTGTGGCCCTGCCACGGCATGAAGGCGACGAGCAGGTTGGTGCCCAGCGCCATCTCGCCATTGTCGGTGCAGGGGCCGTCGGCCAGCGGGGTGCCGACCTCGACGCGCTGCCCGGCCTTGACCAGCGGGCGCTGGTTGGTGCAGGTGCCCTGGTTGGAGCGACGGAACTTCGCCAGGCGGTACGTGGTGTACGTGCCCTCGTCCTCGGCGATCTCGACCGCGTCGGCGGAGACCTCTTTGACGACGCCGGCCTTCTTCGCCACGGTCACGTCGCCGGCGTCGACGGCGGCACGGAACTCCATGCCGGTGCCGACGAGCGGAGCGTGGCTGCGGATCAGCGGCACGGCCTGGCGCTGCATGTTGGATCCCATGAGCGCGCGGTTGGCGTCGTCGTGCTCCAGGAAGGGGATCAGCGCGGTGGCGACCGAGACCATCTGGCGCGGCGAGACGTCCATGTAGTCGACCTCAGCCGCGGGCCGCAACTCGGCCTCGCCGCCGCGCTGGCGCACGAGCACCGCGTCGTCGACGAAGGAGCCGTCATCGGCCAGGGCCGAGTTCGCCTGGGCGATGATGAAGCGGTCTTCCTCGGTGGCCGTCAGGTAGTCAACCTCGTCGGAGACCTTGCCGTCGACGACCTTGCGGTACGGCGTCTCGACGAAGCCGAAGGGGTTGATCCGGCCGAAGGAGGCCAGCGAGCCGATGAGGCCGATGTTCGGGCCTTCGGGGGTCTCGATGGGGCACATGCGACCGTAGTGCGACGGGTGGACGTCACGGACCTCGTAGCCGGCGCGCTCACGCGACAGACCACCCGGGCCGAGGGCCGACAGACGCCGCTTGTGCGTCAGGCCCGCGAGCGGGTTGTTCTGGTCCATGAACTGCGACAGCTGGCTGGTGCCGAAGAACTCCTTCAGCGCCGCCGAGACCGGGCGGATGTTGATGAGCGTCTGCGGCGTGATGGCCTCGACGTCCTGCGTGGTCATGCGCTCGCGCACGACCCGCTCCATGCGCGCCAGGCCGGTGCGGAGCTGGTTCTGGATCAACTCGCCGACGGTGCGCATGCGGCGGTTGCCGAAGTGGTCGATGTCGTCGGCCTCGACCACGGTCGGGCCGGCGGGCATGTCCAGCTCGGTCTCGCCGGCGTGCAGCGCCACCACGTACCTGATCGTCGCGGCGATGTCGTCGAGGGTGAGTTGCTGCTGATCGAAGGCCTCGGCCGTGCCGAGCTTCTTGTTGATCTTGTAGCGGCCGACCTTGGCCGTGTCGTAGCGCTTCTCGTTGAAGTAGTAGTTGTTCAGCAGCGTCTCGGCGGCCTCGACCGACGGCGGCTCGCCCGGACGCAGCTTGCGGTACAGGTCCAGCAGCGAGCGCTTGGTGACTTCCTCGTCGACGGTCTCGTTGCTGACCGGGCCGCCGCTGCGCTTCTCCAGATCGGCACGCACCTCATCGCGCTTGACCGAGTCCTTTTCCAGCGTGCTGCGGATGGAGTCGTACTGGCCGAACTCCTCCAGGATGCGGTCCTCGCTCCAGCCCAGGGCCTTGAGCAAGATGGTGACGCTCTGCTTGCGCTTGCGGTCCAGGCGGACGCCGACGGCGTCGCGCTTGTCGATCTCGAACTCCAGCCATGCGCCCCGCGAGGGGATGACGCGCGCGGTGTAGATGTCCTTGTCGGAGGTCTTGTCGGGGGTGCGCTCGAAGTACACGCCCGGCGAGCGGACCAGCTGCGACACGACGACACGCTCGGTGCCGTTGATGATGAAGGTGCCCTTGTCGGTCATCAACGGGAACTCACCCATGAAGACCGTCTGGCTCTTGATCTCGCCGGTCTCGTTGTTCATGAACTCGGCGGTGACGAACAGCGGCGCGGCGTAGGTGACGTCGCGGTCCTTGCAGTCCTCGACCGAGTACTTCGGCGGCTCGAAGCGGTGGTCGCGGAACGACAGGCTCATGGTCTCGGAGAAGTCCTCGATGGGACTGATCTCCTCGAAGACCTCCTCCAGACCGCTCTTGGTCGACACATCGGTGCGCCCGGCGGCGAGGTCGGCTTCGACACGGGCCTTCCAGGCGTCGTCGCCGATGAGCCAGGAGAAGCTCTCGGTCTGAAGGGCCAAAAGCTCGGGAACCTCGAGGGGTTCGGAGATCTTGGCGAAGGAGATGCGACCGGTGTGGGTCGCGGCGGGAGTTGCGGCGGCAGTACGCGAGGCGGCCAAGAGAAGTCCTTCCGGAAAGCTCGCGGGCGGGAAGATTGCTCACTGCGCACGACAAACCAACCCCGTCAAGGGCACAGGTCGAACCAGATGAGGGCATGGCAAGGCGAGCGCGAACAATGAGCATAACCCGACGCGCTCACCGATGGCAAGGCGGGTCCTTGACATTGGTCATTTCTGCCCCCATCCTTGGCCACCGCTCAGATTCGGGGCCGGAGCCGGGTTGTGAGAGGACGCGCAGATGGGCAAGGCGGTCATTGAGGTGCGAGCTTGCGACGGCGGCCACCGCAGGCCTCACCCCTCGAGGCCCCTCGTTCCTCGTCGCACCTCAGAACCCCGGCTCCGGCCGGGGTCTACGCACCTCGGGGACCGCGAGGAACGAGCGAGCCGGGTCGGCCTATGCCCGCAGGCCCGAAGGTACTGCAGCGCCGGAACGCCGCTCAGGAGCCGAGGTAGGTGATGGCGTCGACCAGCCAAGCACCGTCAACGCACTTCATGGAGACCTCAAGGCGCTGCGGCGTGACCGACGGAGTCGCCAGCTGGGCGGTCGCGGTGACCTTGTCGATGACGACCAGCACCGTTACCGCGTCGGCCGGGCAGCTTCCCTTGCAGGCCTGCGGGGCTGCGGCGTGCACCGTGGTCTGCACCTGGGCACCGGCTGCGGGGGCTTCCTGGAGGAGCACGTCGACGCTCGGGTTGAGTTCTTTGTCGACATAGTTCTTAGTCAACAATCCTTTGACCCGGTCGGCGTAACCGTCGAGGTCGCGGTAGTCGAAACTCAGCACCTGCTGCACGGCGTTGGCGGCGGCATCGGTGGCCTCCTGCGCCTGCTCGTAACTGAGCGGGGCGCTGCGCTGCATCTGCCAATAGCCGGCACCAGCGGCGAGCAGGCCCACCATGAGCGCGAGGACCGCCAGAGGCGACACACCGCCGCGCGGCTGCGCGGCCTGACCCGGACGCGACGCTGCGGTCGGTGCCGTCTCTTCGACGGATGCCTTGCTCACCGTGTCCGTACGCGACGATCCCGGACGCGCAGGAGTAGGCCGGGGCGTCGGGATGACCGGTCGCTGCGGGGCGCGAGCCACCGGGGGTGAGACCTGTTTCGCCGCACTAGCGGGCCGGCTGGCCGTGGCGTCCCCGGGCTTGGTCTCGCCGGCGATCCGGCGGCGGCGCGATGACTGGTTGCCGCTCACTGGGCGCTCCCCCCCTGCTGCGTCGCATCCTGGATCGTCGCCTCGACCTGCTGAATCTCGGAGAAGTCGTTGACCCGCCACGTCCCGTCGGTCTTCGACAGGTGGACGATGCCACGCGCGGCCAGAGGCGCAATGGACGCGGACTGCGCGGTCGTCGCGGTGAAGGAGAAGGCCACCAGGACGTTCGCCGAGTCACCGTCCAACTGCGTCGTCGCGGCGGAGTTCACCACGACGTTGCCGAAGACCAGCTGGGCCGAGCCGAGCGCGTTCTTCTCCTCGTCGGTCGGAGCGAGCAGGTCCAGACAAGTCGCCGTGAACGATTCGGTCACCAGGGGGTCGAGCGCCTTCTTCGTGGCATCCGGATCGGCCGGGTCCACCTCGTAACAGGTCTCGAGGAACTGATTGGCGACCGCCTCGGCGGCTTTGGCGTCCTTGGACCATCCGTCATCGGACACCGCCGGGACAACGAAGGCCATGACCAGCCCCGCGATCACCCCCAGGGCACCCAGCACCATCAGCACCGTCGACGGATTACCGCCGATGCGCCACCGCGTCACCGAGTCGTTCCGAGCAGCAGCCACTCCAGATCGTCCTTCCCCTCCGCGGTCGCAGCAGGGACCACGGTACGGGACAGCTCGGTGTTCTCCGAGGAGCGCGGCACCTTGTTCTTGCCGTCGACCTGCGTCGTGCAGCCGAGGCCCGTCTGGAAGACCTCCTGGCCGTACTGATCGAGGTCGGCGATATCGAAGGCATCTCGGATCTCCCGGTAGCCCTCGTCGCACAAGGTGACGCTTCCCACCGGCGCCGGGAGCATGTCAGCCGGGTTGACCATGCCGAAGGCGGCGTTGTACTCGCCGGCCTCGTCCGGATCCGGCGTGGCGACCGTGAAGGTGCCCTGAACCAGCATCGGGTACAAAAAGAACAGCGCCTGCATACCTGCCACGTTCTCGTCGACGATGCGCACCGGGCCGTTGAGGTTGGCCAAGACCGAACTCAGGTCGGCGGAGTTCTCGCTCACGACCGCATTCACTGTCGCGGCGGCACCGGTGCCCTCGTCGAGCAGGGCACGCAGGTCGCCGTCGGAGTCGACCAGCGTGTCGGTGAACAACGCCAGATCGGACGAGAAAGACTGGATCTGGCTACCCATGTCGACCTGGGTCTGCAGGACTGTCGATGAGGAGTGGATGAGGCTGCGCGTCACGTCGATGTTGTCCTGTGCCTGCGACACGACCACCGCCGTGGAATCGAGGATCTGGGTCAACGCCGGGCCGGCTCCGTCGAAGGCGGTACCCAACTCGGTGACCACCGTGTGCAGATCGTCGGTGTCAACGGAACCGACGAAGGTGTTGAGGTCGACCAGCAGCGTCTTGGTATCGAGGGGCACCTGGGTGTTCTCCACCGCGATCTTCGAACCGGACTTCAGGTACGGAGCACCGGAGTCCTCAGGGCGCAGATCGAGGTACTGCTCGCCGATGGCCGACTTGTTGGCCACCACCGCGTGAGAGTTCGCCGGAATCTTCGGTGCGGAGTTCTCGATGCTGAGGGTCGCGCGCACGCCGTCATCGGTAAAAGTCAGTTCCTCGACGTTACCGACGGCAATGCCGCGGTAGGTGACCTCGGCTCCGGCGAAGATGCCGCCGGAATCTTCCAGGTCGACCGACACGTCGTAGGTCCGGTCGACGAACAGGCGATCGAGTTGCGCGTATCGCGCACCGACCAGGCTCACCCCGAACAGGGTGACGATGACGAAGGCCAGCAACTGAATCTTGGTCAGACGAGTAATCACGATGCGGCCCTCTTCCAGTCGGTCAGCAGGCCCGTCAACGCCACGTCAGAGACCGGGGTGACAGTGGTGCGGCACAGGACGCCCGGCAGCACGCAGGTCTGCGACGTACTCGTCTCATCCGAACTGTCACTGCCAGAATCGCCTTCCTCGGTCGTCGAGGACTCCTCCTGCGATTCCGTTGCCGTCTGGCCCAAGAGCGACTCCATCATCGACGTCAACTGGTCAGCACCACTAGGCAGCGCCTCCATGCCAGAGGTCCCCAGCGAAAGGGCCGACTGGCTGCCGGTCAGGCCACCGAGCAGGTTGCTCAACTGGTCCATGCTCAGGTCGAGGTTGATGTGCAGATTCATCCAGTCACCGCCACAGCCCGATGGCGTGTCCTTGATGCCACCGGCCGGCAGTTCGTCAGGGTTGCTTCGCGGGCAATACGCCTGCGCCGCAGCCAGCGACCCGCCGACCGACCCGTCGGGGAACGGATAGCTGAGGAAGGTACTGATGTTGCCGACCACGTCGGGTGCCGCCTCGGCGAGGTTAGCCAACACCGGCTGCAGCGACTGCAAGTTGGCAATCGTATCGGCTCGGGAAGCCTGGATGACGCCTGTCGCCGTGTCACCGAGGTTCTGGAGCGCCGTGGTGAGCCGAACGAGGTCGTCGCGCTGCTGATCGAGCACCGTCAGCGCACCGGGCAGCGTATCGAGGGCCGAGGTAATGGCACCCTTTTGCGCATTGGCCGAGATCGCCAGGTTGTTGACCTGCTCCAAGGAGTGCAGCAGGGCCTCCTTGTTGCTGTCGATCTGCGCCAGGAACACCGTGGTGTTGTCGAGCAACTGCTTGATCTCGGCCTCGTTGCCGGCCGTCGTCTTGTTCAACTCGGTGACGATGGTGTTGACGTTGTCCAATCCGCCGCCGTTGAGCAGCAGCGCCGCCGAAGCGAGAACCTCTTCGATGTCGGGGTTGCGCCCCGCGTTTTCCAGCGGAATCTTGTCGCCGTCGCCCAGCTTGCCGGTGGCACCCGTGGCCGGCGGAGACAGCGAGACGAACTTCTCGCCCAGCAGGCTGCTCTGGCGGATCTGCGCCAGAGCGTTGTCCGGCAGGTCGACGTCACCGTTGACCAGGACCGTGACCTCGGCGGTCCAGCCCTTCAACTCGATGTCGGTCACCCGGCCCACCGCGATGTCATCCACGCGCACTGCACTCTGCGGTACCAGGTCGAGCACATCCTTGAACTGGATCGTCACCTCATAAGGGTCGTCGCCGACATCGGCACCGCCGGGCAACGTGACCGAGGTCGGGTCGAGCGAGCAGCCGGAGAGCAGCAGCGTGGCCGCTCCCGCAGCCACCGCGAGCCGGATCGTCATGCGCTTCACGGCATACCCCCTGTCAGGAGTTCGGCCAGTTGAGTCGGATCGGTCGCCGAGGCCGCTTCCTCGGTACCGCTTGCCTCGGAGGCTGACGTGTCCGACGACGTCGTCGGCAGGCTGAGCGAACCGAACAGGCCCGTCGCGAGTTCACACAGCGCGTCGTCGCCATCGACCGGCTGGCCGACCAAAGCGCACAACAAGCGGCCGGCTCCCCCTGTACCGGTCAGCAACTGCAGGACCGTGCCTTCGAGATTGGCATGCGTGTCGAGGGTGCCGTAACCGGGGTTGTAGGCGAGTACCACGTTCGACAGTGCCGTTGGCCCGGCCGAGGCGAAAGCACCCAACTCGTCCTGGCGGGCGGCGAGCACCTCGGCGAGTGACTTGAGGTTGCTCACGTTCTGGCGCAGCGTGCCGCGATTGTCCTGCACGAGGGACTCGACGCTGGTCAGGGCGGTCGTCAGGGCTGTCAGCGTGGCTGCCAGGTCGTCACGTTCATCGGCCAAGACCGCCGCGACGTCGGCGGTATTGTCGTTGAAGGAGCGCACCGCCTGGTCGTTGGCCTGGAGCATGCTGACGAACTCTTCGACCTGACTCACACCGGAGAACAATTCGTCGGAGTTGTCGCTCAGCGTCGAGGTGAACTGGCCGAAGTTCTTCAGTGTCTCGTTGAGCTGCGCACCTTGACCATCGAGTTGCGTGGCGGTCTCTGAAAGCAGGTCGCTGAGCGCGCCCTGGCTGTTGGCGCCGTTGGGGCCGAGCGCCACCGCGAGGTCGTCGAGCGACTGATAGATCTGGTCCAACTCGACCGGGACCGCAGTGCTCTCCTGTGTGAGGTGGGCGTCGTCGGCGAGTTTGGCACCACCGGTGTAGACCGGGGCCAACTGCACGAACCTGTCCCCGACGATCGCCGGGGAGATGATCGCCGCTTTGACGTCCTTGGGCAGGTCGATGTCGGCCTCGTACTCGATGGTCGCGCGGACCACCTCGCCCTTCGGCTCCAGTTTGGTGACCGTGCCGACCGGAACACCGAGCATACGCACCTCCGAGCCGACGTACAGCGACGTCGTCTGGGAGAAGTCGGCGGTGAGCGTCTTGGCGTCGCTGCCGCGATTGAAGACCAGCACCGCAGCGGCGAACAGCGCCAACAGCACGAAGACGGTGAAGATTTTGCTCGCTCCCGCGATCCGCTGCGCCAAACCGACCGAACTCATGGCACGCTCCCCTCGACGTTGCTCGAATTGAGTGCGCCGCCCAGACCCAGCAGGTTGTCGAACCACGGGCCGGTACCCAGCGCCTCACTGAACAACCGCAAGAACGTCGGCGAGACACGCAGGACCTCATCGAGTGTGGCTTCGTTGCGCACCAGCATGTCAGTGACGGCCTGCAACTGCTCCAAGGCCGGCTTGAGATCGGCGCGCGTGGTGTTGACGAGGTTGGTCAACTCCGCCGAGATCGCCTGCGTCGAGACCAGCAGCGTATGAATGGCATCGCGGCGCGCGGTGACCGCATCGAACAGCGTGCTGGCATCGGTGAACAACCGCTCCAGTTCGCCGTTACGGGAGGCGAGGGTGCCCGAAACAGTGTCCAAGGCGACGAGTAGGTCGTTGATCTGCTGGTCGCGTGCGGCCAGGTTGGACGACAGGTCCGACAACCCGACGATGGCGTTGCCGAACTCGTCGGTCGACCCGGCCGCTATCTCGCCGAGCGTCGTCAGGGCCTCGGCCACCTGATCGGTGTCGAGCGCATCGGTCGTCTCGGACAGATCCGAGAAAGCCTCGACGACGTCGTACGGCTCGTCAGTGCGCGAGTTCGGGATCGTGCCGCCCTCGGCCATCTGGCCCGAGCCGACCGGGGTCAAGGATAGGAAGGTCGCGCCGAGCAGCGTGCGGATCTTGATGGCGGCACTGGTCTTGGGGCCGAAATCGACATCCTCGGTGATCTTGAAATCGACGACCACCTTGTCGCCGTCGAGTTCGACGGCTTCGATCTTGCCGACGCTCACGCCGGCCACCCGCACCTCGTCACCTGCACGCAGGTTGCCGACCTCGCTGAACTCCGCCTTGTAGTGGTCACCGGCACCGATGATCGGTAGCCGGTCGGCCCGGAAGGCGGCGAACAGCATGAGAGCGATGATGGCGAAGCCGACCAAGCCGATGATCGTGTGATTGCGTTCGCGGAAGGGCTTGATATTCACAGCGGCATCCCCGTTTCAGAACAACCAGCGACTATACGGGGTGGCCGCTGTGAGACCCGATGGTTCACTCGCTTGCGCCCACTCATCACTGGCCTCCCATCGGCGTGCGGCCGCACCGGTCGCCGCCGACCTGCAGCTCACCGTTGTTCGGGATCAGGCTCAGCAGGTCCGCCGGCAGATCGGGGATCGCCAGGCTGATGCTGCACACGTAGAAGTTGAACTGGCTGCCGCCGGAGGCCGCATTGCTCAGTTTCTTCATCTTGATCGGGACGATCTGCAGGTTCTGCTCCAGGGTCTGCAAATTGTCGCCCGTGGTCAACTGGCCGGTGAGATCCTTGAGCGCGGTGACGTCCGCAGCCAGCGCCGGCGACCCCTCCTGCAGGAAGGAGGCGGTCTCCTGCGACAGCGCAGAGATCGAATCGATGGAGTTCAAGATAGCGTCGCGGTCGCTGTTGAGGCCGCTGACGAACTGCTGCAGCGTCACGATCGTCTGGTCGAGTTCGGCGTCGCGGCTGGCCACGATATCGAGTGTCGTCGACAGGTTGGTGATGACGTCGCCGATCAACTGGTCTCGGTCGGAGAGCGTCGAGGTCAGCGAGGCGGTGGTCGACAGCAGGCTCTCGACACTGCCGGACTCGCCCTGCAGCACCTGGACGATTTCGTAGGCGAACTGGTTGGTGTCCTCCGGGTCGAGCGCCTCGAAGACCGGTTTGAAGCCGTTGAGCAGCAGGTTCAAATCGAGTGCCGGCTCGGTCTGGGACTTCGGGATGGTCGATCCGGGCTCGAGGACCGCAGTACTGCCGCTCGGGTCCTGCGAAAGAGCCATGTATCGCTGGCCGACCAGGTTGCGGAAACGCAACTTCGCCTCGGTGTTCTTGGTCAGCGGGCGGTCGGAGTCGACGCTGAAGGTCACCAGGGCCGTATTGCCCGGGTGGACCTCCACCTTGGTCACGCGGCCGACCGAGACTCCCGCGATGCGCACGTCGTCGCCCTTGGCCACACCCGTCGCATCGGTGAAGACGGCCTTGTACTCGGTGTCCCTGCGGAACAGCCCGTTGGCCAGGATCGACATCAGCACGAGCGTCACCAGACCGGTGAAGGCGAGGAACAGGCCGACCCTGACCAGGGCCGACATGGCTTCCTTGTCGAGTTTCATTGCACGGCCACCTCCGCTCCGTCGTAGATCGAGCCGAGCAGCAGCGGTGCCAGGTCAGAACTGGTCTCCGGGTCCAGGCCCACGCTCTTGGTCACCAGCGTGTCGAGCAGCGTCCACTCGCTCGACACACCGGGGCGGTTCCACGTGCTCGTATCGACGCTCCAGTCGCTCTGGTCCTCGCTGGCCCAGTCGCTCGAACTGCCGTCGGGATCGACGTAGTTGAAGAACTTACCGTGGGCGCTCTTCATGCCGACCAACTTGTACAACTCACCGGCGAGCGCCGGACCCTTGAAGGTGGCGTCTTGCGACCAACGGGTCTCGAAATCCGCCTGGTCGAGCGCGTAGCACGTCGGAGCGACGGCCTCGGCCAGCGCCGGATCATTCAGCTCGTCGTAGGAGACATCCGTCAACTCGGTCAACTCGTACGGATCAGGCATCGAGCCTTCTGAGGTCGAGTCAGCACTCGGCGGGATGATCTCGAGGCTGATGTGCGTCGTGTTTTCACGGAAGATGCTGTTCAGTCGCGGCATAGCGGCGTCGAGGCCGTTGAAGAAACACGGGAAGGTCTCGGAGTAGCGGCCCGCCTGGTAGATGCTGCGGCGTCCGTAGGCGTTGACGTCGATGAGGTCCTGGCCGCTCGCGGCGAAGAAGGCCGTCAGCGTGTCGGCCAGCGTCGCGGTACTGGTGAGGAAGGCCGACAGCTGGGCGTCCTTCTCGACCACGGTCTTCCCGGTGGTGACCGAGTTCTCCAGTACCCGCGCCAAGTCCGGCAGGGCCGCAGCGTAAACATCGGACACCTGACCCAACTTCACCAGGTCATCGACGGCCTGCGGGATGTCGGGGTTGATCTGGTTCAGATAGGCGTTGAGGTCGACCAAGGTGGTGCCCAACTGCTCGCCGCGACCATCGAGCGCGGTGGCGACAGCGGTCAGCGTAGTGGCCAACTCCTCCGGCTCGACTGCTTCGAGCAACCCGTAGAGATTGTTGAGTACCGACTCCAACTCGATGGGCACGTTGGCCTTCTCGATGGTGTCGCCGGCCTTGAGCGAACGGCCCGAAGCGCTCTCCGGCGGGATCAAGGCGATGTACTTCTCACCGAAGAGCGTCTTGGGCAGGATCTGCGCCGTGACGCCAGCGGGCACCTTGTCAATGAGGTCGGGGTTCATGCCGAGCGTCAACTCGACGCCGTCGTCGGTGACCTCCATGTCGGTGACTTCGCCGACGATCATGCCGCGCAACTTGACATCGGCGTTCTTCGGCAACTGCGAGCCGGCCTTGGAGGTCTTCAACGTGACGTCCTCAGTGCTGACGAAGGACTTGTTGAAGAACGCCCAGGTCAACCAGACGAAGAGCAGCATCAGGCACAGGAAGCCGATGCCGAGAGTCTTGAGAACCGAAGGACGGTCGAGAGTCGGGGTACGAGGCATGAGCGATCACCCGGCCAATCTGACGGTCACCGTCGTACCCCAGATGGCCATCGAGGCCAGCAGGTCGACGACGTTGACCGCGACGATCGAAGTGCGGACAGCCAGACCCACCGCCACGCCGACGCCTGCGGGGCCGCCGGAGGCGTAGTAACCGTAGTAGCAGTGGATCAAGATGACGACGATGGCGAAGATCAGCACCTTCGCGAACGACCACAGCACGTCGGTCGGGGGGAGGAACGTGTTGAAGTAGTGGTCGTAGGTGCCCGAACTCTGTCCGTAGAGTTTCGTGACCGTCAGCCGGGTGGCGAAATACGACGACAGCAGACCGACCATGTACAGCGGCACGACCGCGATGAGGCCGGCGATGACGCGCGTGGTGACGAGGTAGGGCAGCGACGGGACCGCCATGACCTCCAGCGCGTCGACCTCCTCGGAGATGCGCATGGCCCCGAGCTGGGCGGTGAAGCCGCAGCCGACGGTGGCCGCCAGGGCGATGCCCGCGACGATGGGCGCGATCTCGCGGGTGTTGAAGTATGCCGAGACGAAGCCCGACAGCGCCGACGTGCCCAGCTGGTCGAGGGCTGCATAGCCCTGAATACCGACCTCGGTGCCGGTGAAGAAACACATCGCGGTGATGACGCCGACGGTGCCGCCGACCAGCGCGAGCGAACCGGAGCCGAAGGTGACCTCGGCGAGCAGCCGGAAGATCTCCTTGGAGTAGTTCTTGATCGTCCGCGGCACGTTGAGCAGCACCCGGACGTAGAACGCCATCTGGCGGCCCAGGTTCTCCAGGGCGTCAGCGGGTTTTGCGGCGAGGTCGCCGACACGGGCGCTCATGGTCTTGCCAGCCATCACATCCCCTTCGGCGGGACGAGTTGCAGATACAGCGCCGAGATCACGAAGTTGACGACGAACAACAGCGTGAAGGTGATGACGACAGCCTCGTTGACCGCATCTCCGACGCCCTTCGGCCCGCCCTTGGCGTTGATCCCCTTGTACGAGGCGACGATGGCGGCGATGAAGCCGAACACGAGCGCCTTGACCATGCCCTGATAGATATCCGGCAACTGCGCCAACGCCGTGAACGAGGCAATATAGGCACCCGGCGTGCCGTCTTGCAGGATCACGTTGAACACGTACCCACCGGCCACGCCGACGATGCTGACCAGGCTGTTGAGGAACACCGCGATCATCATGCAGGCCAGAACGCGGGGCACGACGAGGCGCTGGATCGGGTCGATGCCCAGCACCATCATCGCGTCCAGTTCCTCACGGATCTTGCGTGATCCGAAGTCGGCGGCGATGGCCGAACCGGCGGCACCGGCGATCAGCAGTGCCGTGGCAATCGGACCGGCCTCGCGGATGACCGCGAGAACCGCCGCCGAACCAGTGAACGACTGCGCACCGAACTGCTTGATGAGTCCGCCGACCTGCAAGGCGATGACCGCGCCGAAGGGGATCGCCACGAGGGCAGTCGGCACGATCGTCACCCGGATGATGAACCAGGCCTGGAGGATGAACTCACGCAGCTGGAACGGCCTGCGGAACAAGGCCAAGAACACGTCCAGCATGAACGCGAACAGGCCACCGGCGATCCGCGCCGGCCCGGTGATGGCTGAAACGCTCACGCACTGCTGCCCATGGAGACCATGGCATCCGGCTGGAAAGAGCCGGGGGGCGGCGTGACGCCGTTCTGGCGGCACCACTCGCCCGGCGGGCGCTGCGCGCGACGCGGACGGCCGTCGGACGGCTCCAGCTGCAACGCGACCGGCGGCAGCGGCGGCATCTCGATGCCGGCCTCGGCGGCCAGCTCGGTGGCGTCCTTCTCCTCGGACATGCCGATGGGACCGACGCGCTGGGCGTTGAGGAACTGCGCCACGACCGGCTCGGTCGAGGTGAGCAACTGCTCGCGGTGACCGAACATGGCCAGATGTTTGTGGTAGAGCAGGCCGAGGTTGTCCGGCACGGTGCGCGCGGTGTTGATGTCGTGCGTCACGATGAGGAACGTGGCGTCGATCTGCGCGTTGAGGTCGATGATGAGCTGGTTGAGGTAGGCGGTACGCACCGGGTCGAGGCCGGAGTCCGGCTCGTCGAACAAGATGATCTCCGGCTCCAGCACGAGGGCGCGGGCCAGGCCGGCGCGCTTGCGCATGCCGCCGGAGATCTCACCGGGGAGCTTGTGCTCGGCACCGACCAGGCCGACGAGTTCCATCTTGTCCATGACGATGGAGCGGATCTCGGACTCGGACTTGCGGGTGTGCTCGCGCAGCGGGAAGGCGACGTTGTCGTACAAGTCCATCGAGCCGAACATCGCACCGTCCTGGAACAGCACGCCGAAGAGCTTGCGGATTTCGTACAACTCGCGCTCGGGGCAGTTGGCGATGTCGACGCCCTCGATCCACACGCTGCCGTTGTTCGGCTTGAGCAGGCCGATCAGCGTCTTGAGAAGCACCGACTTGCCGGTGCCCGACGGGCCGAGCATGACCGAGATCTCGCCTGCGGGCAGGGTCAGGGTGACGTCGTTCCAGATCAGCGAACTGCCGAATTTCTTCGTCAGGTGCTCGATCTTGATCTCAACTCCCACGGGAGTCCCTCCTCTGTTCGGCCAACTTCGCAGCGGCCCGGTGATGGATCTGGTGCCATCGTAATGCAGTGTGACGGGGCGCACAGTCACAACGATCATTTCTGATCGGAGTTACGTGGTCCCGGTCACGGCAGGTGACAGGAACCGACTGTAACGGAGGACACAGCCGAAGATCAAAAAGAGTCTCCGAGACCGGCCGGCGGCACACCACCGAAAGCGACTGCGGCGCCCCTCCCCAAAGGCAAGAGCGCCGCAGTCGGCGTACTGGGTCTAGCGAGAGGTCACTTGAGGGTGACCGAGGCGCCGGCGGCCTCGAGGGCCTCCTTGGCCTTCTCTGCGGTCTCCTTGTTGACCTTCTCCAGGACCGGCTTCGGAGCGCCCTCGACGAGGTCCTTGGCCTCCTTGAGGCCCAGGCTGGTGAGCGAGCGCACCTCCTTGATGACCTGGATCTTCTTCTCGCCGGCCGACTCGAGGACGACGTCGAACTCATCCTGCTCGGCAGCGGCGTCGGCACCGGCGTCGCCACCGGCGGCCGGGGCCGCAGCGGCAACGGCGACCGGGGCGGCCGCAGTGACCTCGAAGGTCTCCTCGAAAGCCTTCACGAACTCGCTGAGCTCGATCAGGGTCAGTTCCTTGAATGCGTCCAGCAGCTCTTCGGTGCTGAGCTTCGCCATGGTGGCGTCCTTTCCTGATGAGACCCCGAGGGGGTCCCGATGGGTGATCGGGCGGTTCAGCCCTCGGTGGTCGCGTCCTCGGTCGCCTCGGCGGCGTCCTCGGTCGCAGGGGTATCGGTCGCGGCGGCGGTGTCCGCCGGACCCTCTTCGGCCAACTTCGCTTCGAGGGCCGCCGCGAGGCGGGCCGTCTGGGCGAGCGGCGCGTTGAACAGCGAGACTGCGTTCTGCAGGCTGCCCTTCATCGCGCCGGCGAGCTTCGCGAGGAGGACCTCGCGCGACTCGAGGTCGGCCAGCTTCTTGATCTCGTCGGCGCTGAGCTGCTTCCCATCGAGGAAGCCGCCCTTGATGACGAGGGGGGTGTTCGCCTTCGCGAAGTCGCGCAGACCCTTGGCCGCCTCGACCGGATCACCCGAAATGAAGGCGATGGCGGTCGGACCGGTGAGAAGGGCGTCATCGATCTCGACGCCGGCCTCCTTGGCCGCGATCTTGGTCAGCGTGTTCTTAGCGACGGCATAGCTCGCCGTCTCACCGAGAGAGCGCCGCAGTTCCTGCAGCTGCTTGACGGTGAGACCGCGGTACTCGGTGAGCACAACGCCGCCCGACTCACGGAAGTTCTCCGCAAGTTCGGCGACCGCTGCAGCCTTATCCGGGCGTGCCATACAGGTCTCCTTCCAGCACGTTGGTCAGTGCCGGGACCGCATGGCTCGGGAACAACAAACGCCCCGGTCCACACACAGGGAACGGGGCGCATCGAGACGCTGATCGTCACCTGCGCGGGCCGCCTCGTGCGGATTGCTCCGTGAGGCACTTCGGGTGATCCGGAAAGATCACCGACCGACGGTCTTCGGCGTGCCCAGACTACCGGCTTGCGACCCCACCGCCAAATCGACGGCCTGCGCAGGTTCAACGGCCGACAACGAAGGGACCCAGCACGTGTCTGGGTCCCTTCGTTGCCCAAGCGGTCAGCTCGTCGGCGGGGCCGGCGGCGGCCCTTCGGACGGCTGCACGATGACGAAGCCGGCACCCTGGAAGGCCACCTGGAACGCCTCGCCCGAACCCCGACCGATCAGCGCACCGGCCTTGAAACTCGAGGCGATGGACGTCTGCAGGCCCAGCGACCATGCGACGAGCGCGTTCGCGTCGGCGAAGGTCGGTGCCTCGGCCGGGTTGAGCACGACCGGGTCGCCGTCAGTGGTGATGGCTACCCAGCCGGTGCCGCGCAGGGTCGTGTTGAACAGACCCCCGGCCAGCATGCTGCCGCCCTTGACCCGCTCGACGTTCCACTCCAGCGACGACGAGAACGCGAGCACCGCGCTGCCGCTGACCGACAAGCCGCCATTGGCGATCTGCAGGATATGGACGTTCTTGGCCTCGTCGGCGAGGAACACATCACCGGCACCGCTGACCTGCATCAACGACAGGCCCTCCCCGGTGAACGCCTTCTTGAGGAAGCGGGCCGCGCCGCCGCCGGAGTAGGCGAAGTCGACATTGCCTTGATAGGCCACCATCGCGCCCTGCTTAGCCAGGAACGGCTGGTCGATGCGGACCCGCAGCAGCTTGCTGTTCTGCTTCTGCGGACCGACGCCCTCGACCTCGCTGTAGGTACCGTCGATCAGATCACCGGACAGGCCGGCCCAGGGATCGCCGGTGAACGCCGCCGCTCCGGCCTGGGCCGGCGGGGCACCGGCAGTTGCGGGCTGCGGGGGTGCGCCGAGCGGCGCGACCGACTGGTTGCCCTGATTGCTGACGTGCTCGGTCCAGCCGTTGCCGTCCCAGTAACGGAACTCGTGCCGGCCCTCGGGGTCCGGATGCCATCCAGCGGCAGTCATCGCGACACCTCCGATGAAAGGACACGGTACGAAGGCGTCGCGATGACATGCCTCCGGTTCTCTCGCTGGCGCTCGTTCACAGTCAACTCAGCTCCCTCTTGAGGATCTTGCCCGTGGAGGTCATGGGCAGGGTGTCGCGGAACTCGACGATACGAGGGTACTTGTAGGCGGCGAACTGCTCCTTGCCCCACGCGAGCAACTCGTCCTCGGTGATCTCGGCACCCGGCTCGCGGACCACGACGGCCTTGATCTCCTCGCCGTGAGACTCGTGCGGCACGCCGATGACCGCGACCAGCGAGACTGCCGGGTGCGTCATCAGCACCTCCTCCAGTTCGCGCGGGTAAACGTTGTACCCGCCGCGGATAATCATGTCCTTGGAGCGGTCGACGATGAAGAAGTAGCCGTCGGCGTCCTTCTTGGCCAGGTCGCCGGAGCGGAACCAGCCGTCTGCGTTGATCGCCTCTGCGGTGGCCTCGGGGCGGTTGTAGTAGCCCTTCATCACGTTGTGACCGCGGATGGCGATCTCACCGATCGCACTGTGCCCGTCTTCCTGGAGATCATCGGGGATGTCGTTCCACTCTGAGTCGATGAGTTTCATCTCGACGCCTGGGATCGGCTTGCCGATGGAGCCGACGCGCGGCTCCTCGCCGAAGACGCTGAAGGACGCGACCGGCGAGGTCTCCGACAGGCCGTAGCCCTCCAAGATGGTGACGCCGAAACGCTCCTTGAAGTTCTTGTGGACCTCGACCGGCAGCGCCGAGCCGCCGGCGACCGCGACACGCAGATTCGCCGCGATCTGATCGACCGGCGTCTCGGGGGTGAGCGCGCCCAGCAGGCCCCAGTACATCGTCGGCACGCCGGCGAAGAAGGTGACCTTCTCGCGCAGCATCAGACCGATGGCCGGCTCGGCCTCGAAACGCGGCAGCATGACGACGGTGCCGCCGTAGGCGAAGCCGCCGTTCTGGATGACCGTCTGACCGAAGGAGTGGAACAGCGGCAGCACGCACAGGTAGGTGTCGGGGGTCTCCGGGTTCGCGCCGAAGAGCGCCTCGCCGGTCAGCGCGTTGTCGCGCATGTTGCGGTGCCGCAGCTCGGCGCCCTTGGGCTGGCCGGTCGTGCCGGAGGTGTAGAGGATGACGGCGGTGTCGTCGTCATCGCGCTCGACGGTCTCGAAGGCCGGCGGCTGGGTGCCGACGAGCGGGGCGTAGAACTCCGGCCCCTCCAGCGGGGCGGGCGCGGCCGAGTCGAGCTTGATGAGGAAGAAGTCCTTGCAGCCCTCGGTGGCCTGGAAACCTTCGTAGGCGGCCTCGCCGATGGGCAGCTCCGGGGTGCCCTCGAAGGCGAAGTAGGCGACGGCGTCCGAGTCGTCGAGGTGGTAGGCGACCTCACGAGCCTTCAGCAGCACGTTGAGCGGCACGACGGTCGCCCCGGCCTTGAGGATGCCGTAGTAGATGATCGAGAAGTAGGGCAGGTTCGGGCAGGACAGGGCCACCTTGTCGCCGGGCTGCACGCCGCGCGAGACCAGCAGGTTCGCCACCTGGTTGGCCGCACCGTTGACCTGGGCGTAGGTGAGTTTCGTGTCGCCGAAGACGATCGCGGTGCGGTCCGGATAGGACTGCGCGGAGTTTTCCAGCAGAGCGGACAGATTGGCCACAACGGCTCCTCATCGAGTCAGGGGTGTGATCGGCATCTCAGCCGACGAAGGTCAGACTAACGCGAAGCACCGACAACCCGCAGGGGCGTTGGCGGCGTCCTCACTCCCCCTCGGCCATCGGGACCCGTTGACGCGCGCTCTCAGACGTAGCCGAACTCCGCCCCGTCAACGACGAAATCGTCCGGCGGCGACTCGATGCCTGCCTTCGTACCCCAATCGGTGTAGTCCATCGTTACCGCCCCGCCGTCACCGCTCCAGGAAAACCGGCGCGGCAGAAGGTCCGGACCCACCAGAACCGTGACCTCAACCGTGCCACCAGCCAGGCCCAGCAAGGCGGCTTGCTCGGGGGTGAAACCCTGAGGGACATCGACCGTGAACACGTACGGCGTCGTGGAAACTCCATCGATCTCTTCGCTCAGCCCGCGCTGTTCGATGGAAGTCACGGCCGCTCCGAGGCGGCTGAGGAACCCTACCGGATCCACCAGGGTGACCACGGGGCCGAAAGTCTGCGCGAATCGTCCCGCCGGATCAACGACGAGATACATGCCTCCCGAAGCCTGCCCAAGATTGAGGTAATGCCTTCCGTCGGCGATCAGCACCTGTACATCGTTGACCTGCAACGAGAGTCCAACGACCGCCGCGTCGGCGCCGAAAATCAGATCACCGCCCGCTGAGACCTCCGATGCAGTCAGCGAAACGCGAGCAGCGCCGCTACCGGCCACCGCCGCCGTGACTTCCGGCACGATGTCCTGAGCATCCGGCAGAGAAACAACCGTCGGGGTGGAGGAAACCTCGTCTGCGCCGGCCGGCCCCGAAGACTCGTGCGCACAAGCAGCGAGCCCCAGGAAAACTGCCACACACGTCGCCACCGCTACCCGCTTGCGTCCACATCTCATGGCATCAGCGTAAGAGCGTGCGCGGAGGTTTCCGAAAGACGATGCGGACTTGTCCTCACACCGATTCAGTACCCCACGATCAATGCCTGAGGATTGCGGCTGCCTTCGCAGCCG
>NZ_JASGDU010000021.1:0-12450 GCF_047607065.1 Aeromicrobium sp. | reverse complement strand
GCTGGGTTTAGAACGTCGTGAGACAGTTCGGTCCCTATCCGCCGCGCGCGTAGGAAACTTGAGAAAGGCTGCCCCTAGTACGAGAGGACCGGGGTGGACGAACCTCTGGTGTGCCAGTTGTTCTGCCAAGAGCACTGCTGGTTAGCTACGTTCGGAAATGATAACCGCTGAAAGCATCTAAGCGGGAAGCATGTTTCAAGATGAGGTTTCCCACTGGTTTACCAGGTAAGGCCCCCAGCAGACCACTGGGTTGATAGGCCGGAGGTGGAAGTGCAGCAATGCATGTAGCCGACCGGTACTAATAGGCCGAGGGCTTGTTTCACACTACAAAGTGTCGCGTCCACTGTGAGGTTCCCGAGCTGCGGCCGGGAACCATGAAGACTGCATGGGCAGTCCGTCTGGTTTGATAGCTCAATAGAGTTTCGGCGACCATGGCGAAGGGGAAATACCCGGTTACATTCCGAACCCGGAAGTCAAGCCCTTCAGCGCCGATGGTACTGCACTGGAGACGGTGTGGGAGAGTAGGACGTCGCCGGACAATTTTTAGCGCGAGGCCGCTCCTTCGGGAGCGGCCTCGCTGCATTTTCAGGACTTTTCAGTCCGTCAGTGTTTTTCGGAAGCAGGTTCGTAGCATGGGTGAATCCCGTCAGGACAGGAATCGCGGTGGTGGCGACCGCCGCGATTCGCAGCAGAACAACCGTCGCGGCGGCCCGCCGCGTGGAGGTCGTGCGGGAGGCCGTCCCTCGCCGTCACGGGGTCGTCGTCCCGAGCGGCCGGTCCGCGAGGAGCGGACCGCCGAACAGAAGATCTATGACGGACCGGAGATCCCGGACGACGTCAGCGCGAAGGACCTGGACCGACGTGCGCGTCAGGCGTTGCAGGGCCTCCCCGAGAAGCTCGCCGAGCGCGTCGCCCGCCACCTGGTGATGGCCGGCCTGCTGATCGCCAGTGATCCGGAGACCGCGTATCGGCATGCGTTGGCGGCGAAGGCCCGCGCGAACCGCAATGCGCTCATCCGTGAGGCGTGCGGTGAGACGGCCTATGCTGCGGGCAAGTACGGGGAGGCTTTGGCCGAGTTGCGAGCGGCGCGCCGGCTGAGCGGGCAGCAGACCTATGTGGCGATGATGGCCGACTGCGAGCGGGCGCTGCGGCGTCCGGAGAAGGCTCTCGCCTATGACACGCCGGAGATCCGGGGTGTGCTCGACGATGCGGGCAACATCGAGCTGAGTATCGTCATCGCGGGGGCGCGGCGTGACTTGGGGCAGGTGGAGGCGGCCGTGCGGCTGCTGGAGACCGAGCCGCTGAACTCCAGCTCCCGGGCACCGTGGGTCGCGCGGCTTCGTTATGCCTATGCCGATGCGCTGTTGGAGGCGGGACGCCGCGAAGACGCGATCGAATGGTTCCACCGGACTGTCGGCGTCGACGGCGACAAGGCCACCGACGCCGAGGAGCGGCTCGCCGAACTGGAGTGATCCACAGAGGCGGTTCGCGTTTGTCCACAGGCGCGGTTCGGGGGCTGTTGCGGTGCCGTCGGCGCGGGGAGCATCGGCGTATGGACGATTTCTGGATGAACGAGGTCCGGCTGCGTGGGCGCGTTTCTAGCGGCCCGGAGAGCCGGACGCTGCCGAGCGGCGATCAGGTGGTGAGCCTGCGGATCGTGGTGCCGCGCAGCACGGCGGTACGCCGTCGCTCGAAGGCACCGGTTGACACCTTCGAGTTGGCTGCGTGGACCTCGGCGCTGCGCCGCAAGGTCAATCGGCTCAAGCCGGGCGACATCATCGAGATCACCGGGGAACTACGGCGTCGTTTCTCGCGAGGCACCGGGGGTGCTCGGTCCTTCGTCACGGTGGACCTGCAGCGCTGTGATCGAACGTCTCGCTAGCCTCATAGGCATGGAACCCGGCACCGCTCTGCAGTCCTGCACGTCCCCCCTGGCCGTCAGTTACGACGCAGTGATGATGGACCTCGACGGGGTGGTCTACATCGGGCCGCACGCCGCCGACCACGCCGTGACGGTTATCGCCGACCTCGAGGTGCCGGTGATCTATCTGACGAACAACGCCAGCCGCCCGGCCTCAGAGGTCGCCGACCATCTGCGGTCCTTCGGCTTGACGCTCGACGATGCCGCCGTCGTGACGGCAGGCCAGGTGGTCGCCTCCTTGGTGGCCGAGACGGTCGGCACGGGTGCTCCGGTGCTGCTGGCCGGAGCCGACGGCCTGCGCGACGCTCTGGAGGCTCGCGGGCTGCGCGTGGTGCGTTCGGCCGGGGACGGTCCTCGCGCGGTGGTCCAAGGCGGTGTCGTGGACGTGCGGTGGAGCGAACTGGCTGAGGCGTCTTACGCGGTGGCGGCGGGCGTCCCGTGGTTCGCCTCCAATCCGGACACCACCTTCCCGACCCCGGACGGCCTCGCGCCCGGTAACGGTGCGTTCGTGCAGGCGGTCGCCCTGGCCGTCGAGGGTGCCGAGCCGGTCATCGCCGGCAAGCCGTACGCACCGATCTACGACGAGGCGACCCGCCGCAGCGGGGCGGCCCGGCCCCTCATGGTGGGTGACCGGATCGACACCGACATCGACGGTGCCACTGCGGCAGGCATCGACAGCCTCGCGGTCCTGACCGGCGTCACTTCGCTCGCCGACCTGATGGGCCTGCCGCGCGGACACCGGCCGAGTTATGTCGGCTTCGACCTGCGCGCCCTGAACGCGGTCCACCTGCCGGTGACGATCACCGGTGACGAAGCGCGCTGCGGCGCGGCATCGGTGCGGGCGAGCGGGGGCGTCATCGCGGTTCCCCGGTCGCTCGACGAACTGCGCGCCGGGGTCGCGCTGGCCTGGCACCGGGCGGACCGTGGAGCCGAACTGTCAGTGGCAGATGGGAAGATGACGCCATGACCGAATCGACGGATGCGGAGCCGACGGCCGCCGGTCCCACGGGGCACAGCGCCATCGACCAGGCGCTGACCTCGCTCGACGCGCTGGCCGAGACACCCGTCACCGAACATGCTGCGGTCTTCGACGAGATCCACCAGGTGCTGCGCACCGCCCTCGCCGACGCCGGGCGCGCCGAGCCGTGACACGTCGCGTACGGCTCGACGCCGAGTTGGTGCGCCGCGGGCTGGCCCGATCCCGCGACCACGCCGCCGGTCTCATCGACTCCGGTGCCGTCACGGTCGGCGGCACCGTCGCCACGAAGGCCGCGACCCAGGTCGGCACCGATGCCGCCGTGCTCGTCCGCACCGACACCGCGCCCACCTACGCCTCGCGCGGTGCCTACAAACTGCTCGGGGCCTTGGAGGTTTTCGAGCCGCTGGGCCTGCAAGTGCCGGGCCGCCGCTGCCTCGACGCGGGAGCGTCGACGGGTGGTTTCACCGATGTCCTGCTGCGCCGCGGCGTCGCCCGCGTGGTCGCCGTCGATGTCGGCTACGGGCAGCTCGCCTGGACCTTGCAGAACGACGAACGGGTCGACGTCCACGACCGCACCAACGTCCGGACCCTGACGCCCGAGCGGATCGGCGGGCCGGTCGACCTCGTGGTGTCGGACCTGTCGTTCATCTCGTTGCGGTTGGTCATGGCGGCGCTGACCGCATGCTGCCGGGTCTCCGGAGGCGATCTCGTGCTCATGGTCAAGCCCCAGTTCGAGGTGGGGCGCGAGCGGCTGGGCAAGAATGGCGTGGTGAGAGACCCCGCCCTGCACGCCGAGGCGATCCTCGGGGTGTGCGAGGCCGCCTGGGCGCTCGGATGGGGTACACGCGCCCTCGCGCCGAGTCCGCTGCCCGGCCCGGCAGGCAACGTCGAATACTTCTGCTGGCTGCGCGCCGACGCCGGAGCGGTCGATCCGGCCGACGCCGACCGGGTGGTGGCCGCCGGCCCCCTGGAGGTGAACGGTCGATGACCAGCAGCCGAGCCGTTCTCGTCGTGACCCACGGCAGCCGTGACGAAGCCGACGCCGTGGCCGTCACCGTGGCGCGGCAACTGCAGGACGCGGGCCTGGGCATATACGTCCTCGAACCGGAGGTCGCCCGCCTGGAGGCCGCCGGGCTGCGAGATTTCACGGCCGTGCCTGCAGGTACCGGGGCGTCGCGGGGCTGCGAACTGGCCGTCGTTTTCGGCGGCGACGGCACGATCTTGCGCACGGCCGAGATGTGCCGCGACGCCGCGACCCCGCTGCTCGGCGTCAACCTGGGTCACATCGGCTTCCTGGCCGAGGTCGACGCCGAGGACGCCAGCGACGTGGCCGCAGGCATCATCGAGCGGGCCTACACGGTCGAGGAGCGGCTGACGGTCGATGTCGATGTCATGGTCGGCAAGCGGGTCGTCGCCCGCAACTGGGCGCTCAACGAGGCGACCGTCGAGAAGCAGGCGCGCGAACGCATGGTCGAACTCGTCGTGGAGATCGACGGGCGGCCGGTGTCCCGGTGGGGTTGTGACGGGGTCGTGTGTGCCACGCCGACCGGTTCGACCGCCTACAACTTCAGCGCGGGCGGCCCGATCGTCTGGCCCGAGGTCGAGGCGCTGCTCATGGTGCCGATCAGCGCGCACGCCCTGTTCGCCCGGCCGCTGGTCGTCTCGCCCGATTCTACGCTCGCCATCGAGATCGTCGACGAGCGCGGCGACGGGGTGCTCTGGTGCGACGGCCGCCGGGCCGCCGACCTCCCGCCCGGCGCACGGGTCGAGGTGCGCCGCGGGGCGCATCGGGTCCGGCTGGCGCGGCTGCATGACGCGCCGTTCGCCGACCGTCTGGTGCGCAAGTTCGACCTGCCGGTCGAAGGCTGGCGCGGTGAGGCCGCCAAGCGCATGGCCGCCGGAGGGGAGTCCTGATGTGGCGACACCTGGAACTGCGCTCCCTCGGCGTCATCGAGCACGCCGAACTTCCCCTCGACGAGGGATTCACCGTCATCACCGGCGAGACCGGCGCGGGCAAGACGATGGTCGTCACGGCCCTCGGCCTGCTGCGCGGTGAGCGCTCCGATGCTGGATTCGTGCGCTACGGCAGCGACCAGGCCCGCGTCGAGGCGGTCATCGAGGTCGGTGACCGGCCGCGTGTGGCCGCCCTGGTCGACGACGCCGGCGGAGCCATCGACGACGGCGAGCTCGTCATCGCGCGGTCGGTCTCCGCGCAGGGCCGCTCGCGCGCCTTCGCCGGCGGCACCTCGGTCCCCGCGAGCGTGCTCGCGCAGGTGAGCGACGAACTGGTCGCCGTACACGGTCAGTCCGATCAGCACCGGCTCACGCGACCGGCCCTGCAGCGCGCCGCGCTCGACGCCTTCGCCGGGGAGGCCGTCGCCGACCTGATGCGGCGCTACACCCCGGCCTATCAGCGTTGGCGTGAGATCGAGGAGCGGCTGCACCTGTTGCAGACCGACGCTCAGCAGCGTGCCCGCGACCTCGCGGCCGCCGAGCACGGCCTGGCCGAGATCGACGCTGTCGACCCGCAGCCCGGCGAGGCCGCCGACCTCGAAGCCACTGAGTCACGGCTGGCCCATGCCGAGGCGCTCGCCCGGGCCGCGCAGTCGGCACACGACCTCCTGGCCGGTGACCCCGAGCAGACCGTCGGCCCCGCCGGTGCCGGTCAGTTCGTGGCTCAGGCCGCCGCCGAGCTGGCCGGGCAGGCCGGGCACGATGCCGAACTGGCGCGCCTGGCCGAGCGGGCGCACGAGATCCAGGTGCTGCTGGTCGACCTCGCCGCCGACCTGGCGGCCTACACGTCGTCGGTCGAACTCGACCCGGCCGGGCTGGCGAGCGTGCAGGAGCGCCGTGCCCAGTTGACCCAGCTCCAGCGCCGGTACGGTCCGGACATCGAGGACGTGCTCGCCTGGGCCGAGGAGGCGCGCCGGAAAGTGCTCGACCTGGGTTCGGACGACCAGACCATCGCCGCACTGCGCGCCGAGCGCGACGAGACCCACGCGGCACTGACCGCCCTGGCCGCCGATGTGAGCACTGCGCGCAGGGAGGCCGGCGAACGGCTGACCGAGCGGGTCGGGCAGGAGCTGGCGGCACTGTCGATGGCCTCGGCCCGGATCGAGGTGCGCGTCGAGGAGGCCGACCTCGGACCGTGGGGCGCCGACACCGTCGAACTGCTCTTCGCGGCCAACTCCGGTGCCGCGCCCCGGCCGCTGGCCAAGGGCGCCAGCGGCGGCGAGCTGTCGCGCCTCATGCTCTCGCTCGAGGTCGTCCTCGCCGATCGCTCGGACGTGCCGACGCTGGTCTTCGACGAAGTCGACGCCGGCATCGGCGGTCGCGCGGCGGTTGAGGTCGGCCGCCGGCTCGCGACTCTCGCCGAGAACGCTCAAGTGCTCGCGGTGACTCATCTGCCGCAGGTGGCCGCTTTCGCGCGGCACCACTTCCGGGTGCTCAAGAACGACGACGGCACGGTCACGAGCAGTTCGGTGGTGCGCCTCGAAGGCCCCGACCGCGTCGAGGAACTGGCTCGTATGCTCGCCGGGCTGGAGGATTCCACCGCCGCCCGCCAGCATGCCCGAGAGCTGCTGGAACTGGCCGGGAACGCCTGAGTTCGGCGGTGTCGCCGTCTTCGGTGAGGTCTGCCGTGGCACGATGGTTGCGATGTCCATCTTCAGACGCGGCGGCCGACGCAAATCATCGACCCAAGGCGTGACCGGTCCGGCTCGCATCGCGCGAGGCGGGTCCGGCGTGACCTCGGGGCTGCGTACCGGAGACGTGGCGATCATCGACCGTAGTCTGCTGACGAGCGCCGACACCGCCGAACTCGTCAAGCTCGGCGTCGCTGCGGTGGTCAACGTCTCCCCGTCGGGGGAGTGGGGCGCGACGGGCATCGACCTGCTGACCGAGGCGGGCATCCCGCTCGTCGACCAGGTCGGCGAGGGCGTCGTCACCCGCCTGCGCAGTGGCGACCGTGTGCGCGTCTTCGACGGCAAGATCTTCCGCGACGACGTGTTGGTGGCCAGCGGCATCGCGCGCGACGCCGAATCGGCCGTCGGCGAGGTCCCGGTCAACACCGATTTGACCACGCGACTGCAGACGCTCGCGGTCAACGCCGCCGACCACCTGCGTCAGGAACACGCGGTGTTGCTCGATGGGGCGCGTGTGCCTCGGGTGCGGACCCGCATCAAGGGACGCCCAGTCGTCGTCGTGTCCGACAGTTTCGACGCCGTCGCGGACCTCAAGCGGCTCAAGCGGTTCATCTTCGACCGTGACCCGGTGCTCATCGGCGCGGGCAAGGGCGGCGAGCTGATCGTGGCCGCCGGCTACATCCCGGACTTGCTCGTCGGCGACATCGAGGTGTTCAGTTCGGCGGTGATCCAGCGCGCCCGCGAGGTCGTCGTCACGACTGCGTCGGGTCAGATCCGCAACCCCGAGCGGCTGGAGAAGCACCAGCGCGACGTGCAGCGGTTCATCTTTGACGGCGACGACGTCGACCTGGCTATCTTGCTGGCCGACGTCAACGAGGCCGGCATCATCGTCCACGCCGGTGCCGCACCGTCGATGCCGGACTTCCTCGGGCAGCATCCGGGCCTCGTCGGTCCGGCCTTCGTTGTCCGGCTGCGCGCCGCGTCCAAACTGGTCGACGCCAAGGTCGTCGGGCAGATGACGAGCGGACGGATCTCGGCCTGGCCGATCATCTTCCTCCTGCTGTGCGCGGGCGCGGCGCTGGCCGTCGCCATCTCGCTGACCCCCGCCGGCGGCGATGTCGCCGGATGGATTGCCGACGGCGTCCGTGTCGCCGTCACCTGGATCAAAGGACTCTGGTCGTGATCAACTTCCGCTACCACATCATTTCCCTCGGCGCGGTCTTCCTCGCGCTGGCCGTCGGCGTCGTCTTCGGCGTGGTCGTCGTCGGAGCGGACGACTCTTCGGGCGAGTCCGGTGAGAACCGTGCCGATGCCGCCGAGCAGGCTTTCGAGTCGGCCTTCGCCGATGCGGCGTCGGGGCTGGTCGGCACCAATTTGACCAACCGGCGCATTCTCGTGGTCACCACCCCCGGTGCCCGCACCTCGGAGGTCGACGACCTCACGGCGCGTATCTCGACGGCCGGAGGTACGGTCGTCGGCGAGGTGGCGTTGACCACTAAGCTGCTGGACTCGGCCAACCGGCAGTTCGCCGAATCCATCGCCAAGCAGTCCGCCGGGGACGTGCCCGGCGTCCAGAACGGCGAGGACAGTTACTCGCGCATCGGCGCAGCGCTAGCCCGTGCGTTCATCGGCGATGCCGAGATCGACGAGCAGGCCTCGACGATCCAGTCTGCCTTCGACCAGGGCGGGCTGCTCGACCTGCCCACGGCACCCACGCAGCGCGCCGACCTGGCGCTCATCGTTATCGGCCCGACCGCCGCCGACAGTGTGCGCGGCGAGATTATCGCCGATGTTGCCGCCGAGATGGCGACTGCGGGGGCCGGCGGTGCCGTCGTCGGCCCGTCCACGACGAGCGTCGACGGCGGCGTGCTCGACCAGGTGCGCTCCAGTGATCGCATCGGCTCGTTCGCCACGGTCGACGTGACTGATCTGGCTGCGGGCCGTCTGGTGGCGGTATGGGCGCTGGTGCGGTCGGCGGCTGGTGAGAACGGTTCCTGGGGGACGACGCGCAGCGAGACTGGCCGACTCCCGCGCTAGGTACGTGCGCGGATAGCCGCTGGCTGAGGTCCCTTCGCCCTTCGAGGCCGCTCGTTCCTCGCGGCACCTCAGGGACCGGGGATTCCGGTGGCTGAGGTGTGAGGCCGCTTGCGGCCGAGCCTCGAAGCCACCACCCTCGGCTGGTGGTGGTCCCTTCGCCCTTCGAGGCTCGTCGTTCGGACCGGCAGGCGGAAGCATTCGGCGAGGTGTAGGCTGGAATCCCGTGGTGGATCGTCCATCAGGCCCCGCTCGGGGCATTTCGAACCACGGGAGTCGCCTTGGCAGGCAATGTGGTCACCAAGCATGTTTTCGTCACCGGCGGCGTTGCCTCGTCGCTCGGTAAAGGCCTGACCGCCTCGAGCCTCGGGCGGCTGCTCAAGTCGCGGGGCCTGCGGGTCACGATGCAGAAGCTGGATCCGTACCTCAACGTTGATCCGGGCACCATGAACCCCTTCCAGCACGGCGAGGTGTTCGTCACCGACGACGGTGCCGAGACCGATCTGGACATCGGCCACTACGAGCGGTTCCTCGACGAGGACCTCATCGGCCGGGCCAATGTCACGACCGGTCAGGTGTATTCCGAGGTCATCACCCGCGAGCGGCGCGGCGACTACCTCGGTGACACGGTGCAGGTCATCCCGCACATCACCAACGAGATCAAAGACCGCATGCTCTCGATGGGCGGCCCCGGCGTCGATGTGGTGATTCACGAGATCGGCGGCACCGTCGGTGATATCGAGAGCCAGCCGTTCCTGGAGTCGGCGCGTCAAGTGCGCCACGAGATCGGTCGTGACCACGTCTTCTTCCTGCACGTTTCTCTGGTGCCCTACATCGGACCGTCGGGCGAACTCAAGACCAAGCCGACGCAACATTCGGTCGCCGCGCTGCGCTCCATCGGCATTCAGCCCGATGCGATCGTGTGCCGCTCGGACCGGGAGATCCCCGAGGGCGTCAAGCGCAAGATCTCGCTCATGTGCGACGTGGATACCGAGGCCGTCGTCACCGCGAGCGATGCTCCGTCGATCTACGACATCCCCAAGGTGCTGCATCGGGAGGGCCTGGACGCCTACGTGGTGCGCCGCCTCGACCTGCCGTTCCGTGACGTTGACTGGACTGAGTGGGACGCCCTGCTCAAGCGCGTCCACGACCCGTCCGACGAGGTCACCGTCGGGCTGGTCGGCAAGTACATCGACCTGCCCGATGCCTACCTGTCGGTCGCCGAGGCACTGCGTGCGGGCGGTTTCGCCAACAACGCCAAGGTCCATCTGCGTTGGGTGCCCTCCGACGAGTGCGCGACCGAGGCGGGAGCGGCGCGTCAGCTGGGCGATGTCGACGCGATCTGCGTGCCGGGCGGCTTCGGCATCCGGGGCATCGAGGGCAAGATCGGTGCCCTGCGGTTCGCGCGCGAGCAGGGCATCCCGACGCTCGGGCTGTGCCTCGGCCTGCAGTGCATGGTCATCGAGTACGCGCGCCACGAGGCGGGCATCGACGACGCCAGCTCCACGGAGTTCGAGGGCGAGTCGGGCACGCCGGTCATCGCGACGATGGCCGAACAGGAGGCCTTCGTCGAAGGTGCCGGCGACCTCGGCGGCACGATGCGCCTCGGCTTATACCCGGCCGCGCTGACGCCGGGCAGCATCGTGGCCGAGGTGTACGGCACCGACAATGTCCAGGAGCGGCACCGGCATCGCTACGAGGTCAACAACGCCTACCGTGAGCAGATCGCCGAGGCCGGCCTTTCGTTCAGCGGCACCTCGCCGGACGGCAACCTCGTGGAGTTCGTCGAACTGCCGCGCGAGGTGCATCCGTACTACGTCGCCACCCAGGCGCACCCGGAGCTGCGCTCGCGCCCGACCCGTCCGCATCCGCTGTTCGCGGGTCTGGTCGCGGCGGCGCTGCGGCGGCAGCGGGAGACGCGGCTTCCGGTCGAGCAATGAGCGCCGCGCATCCGGGAGGACTTCCCGGCCGACTGGCACCGGACGGTCTCGGCGACCGGGAGGCGGCCTGGACGACGGTGCGCACCGAGACCGTCTACGACTCGGCCTATCTGTCCCTGCGGCTGGACACCATCGCCGACCCGGGGCTGGCGGGCGGTGAGGAGCATGTGCGTGCCGTCGTGCAGCCGCGGGGTGCGGTGGGCGTCCTCGCGCTGGACGGCGAGGACAGGGTGCTGCTGGTCGAGCAGTACCGCCATGCGGCCGGCCGGCGCATGATCGAGCTGCCCGCCGGTATCTGCGATGTCGCGGGGGAGGGCGCCCAGGCGACGGCGGCGCGCGAACTGGCCGAGGAGGCCGACCTGCGCGCCGACGACTGGAGCGACCTGCTCGTCGTGCGGACGTCGCCGGGCTATTCGACCGAGACGTTCACGATCTTCCGCGCGACGGGCCTGCATGCGCTCCCCGAGCCGGAGCGGACGGTGCGCGAGGCCGAGGAGGCCGGCCTGGAGCAGTGGTGGCTGCCGTTCGACGAGGCGGTGGCGGCGGTGCTGGACGGCCGCATCGGCAACGCCCTGGCCGCCGCGGCGATCCTGGCCGAGCACGCCCGCCGCAGCCGGGCATGAGTCCCTCGCCCCTCGCCGATGCCGTCGCGGGCTATTTCGATCACCTGAGCATCGAACGGGGCGTGGCCGACAACACGCTCATCTCCTATCAGCGGGATCTGTGCCGGTACCTGGACTTCCTCGGGGAGCGCCGGTCCGACCCGCGAGAGATCACCGAGACCGACGTCCTCGACTTCGTCGCCTTCCTGCGGACCGGTGACGACGACCACCGGCCGCTCGGACCGTCGAGCGTGGCCCGGCACGTGGTGACGGTGCGCGGCCTGCACCGGTTCTGGTTGCGCGAGCAGCGGGTGGAGGTCGACGTCGCGGCACAGATCAGGCCGCCGCGCCCCGATCAGCGGCTGCCCAAGGCGCTGCCGCTGGAGCAGATCGAGGCGATCCTGGAGGCCGCCGGTGCGCCGGGGACTGCCTTGGCACTGCGGGATCGGGCACTGCTGGAGGTGCTGTACGGCACCGGCGCGCGCATCTCGGAAGCCGTCGGTATCGACCTCGACGACCTGGATCGTGACGAGGGCGCGCTGCTGCTGCGCGGCAAGGGCGGTAAGGAGCGCATCGTGCCGGTCGGCCGCTTCGCGCTGTCGGCCGTCGACGCCTATGTGACGAGGTCGCGTCCGGGCCTGGTCTCGGCGTCGAGCACGCCCGCGTTGTTTCTCAACGCTCGTGGCGGGCGGCTGTCGCGGCAGAGCGCCTGGACGGTGCTGACGCGGGCCGCGCGGCAGGCGGGCATCCCCGGGGAGGTGTCGCCGCACACGCTGCGGCACTCCTTCGCCACCCACCTGCTCGACGGCGGTGCCGATGTCCGTGTGGTGCAGGAGCTGTTGGGGCACGCCTCGGTCACGACGACGCAGATCTACACGCTCGTCACGGTCGACAAGCTCCGCGAGGTCTACGCCGCAGCCCACCCCCGCGCGCGCCGAGGGGACCCTCCCGCTCATTGAGGTGCGAGCTTGCAAGCCCCGAAATGAGCTGCCGGGGGTAGGTCGAACCCGGTGGCTGAGGTGCGCCCTTCGAGGCCGCTCGTTCCTCGCGGCACCTCAGGACCCGGCTCGCTCGCGCCTCAGGGGTCGGGCCGGTGACGGGTGAATCTGGGGTGAAATATCGCCGGATGTGTCATCGGGGTGCGGGAACCAACTACTATGGCGGTTGATAGTCGTTTCAGCGCCGGGGTTCAGGTGCCTGTGTTAAGGAATCGCTGATCTATAGGCCATCGGCGGGTGAGCGAGCCTGGGGACGGGCGTAGGGACCTGTTTCGGGCTGCTGCCTTGCTGCCCTGCGTCCGCCTTTCGGGACTGTAGGGCCGATTGCGGGC